>CAYZOI010000007.1:0-22206 GCA_964480145.1 uncultured Dehalococcoidaceae bacterium
GAGACCCCCAGCCTGGAAGCTGAATCTACTGTCACTGAAGAGACCACCAAGCTGGAAACCGAATCTACCGTGGTTGAAGAGACCACCGAACCGGAAGCTGAGGCCACTGCTACTGAAGAGGCCCCCAAGCTGGAAACCGAATCTACCGTGGTTGAAGAGACGTCTTTAGGAGAGGTAACGGAAGAAGATGCTGGAAATCAATGATTTTGATGCCGTACGAATTTCTCTGGCCTCACCGGAGCAGATCCGGAGCTGGTCATACGGAGAGGTAACCAAGCCGGAGACCATTAACTACCGCACGTTGAAGCCAGAGAGAGATGGCCTTTTCTGCGAGAGAATCTTTGGGCCGACCAAGGATTTTGAGTGTTACTGCGGCAAGTACAAAAAAATTCGCTACAAGGGCGTGATATGTGATAAGTGCGGCGTTGAGGTCGCCCGGGCCAAGGTACGCCGGGAGCGCACGGGCCACATCGAGCTGGCCTGTCCGGTAAGTCACATCTGGTTCGCCAAAGGAACGCCCAGCCGTCTGGGGCTTCTGCTTGACCTTTCGCCACGCAGCCTGGAACACGTGCTTTACTTCTCCAATTATATCGTCACCGCGATTGATAAAGAAGCGCTTCAGGAAGCTATCAAACAATCGGAGGAGAGTGTCTCCGGCGACATTGCCGAACGCCAGAAAGCTGTTGACGAAAGAATTGCCCAGATGGAGCAGGAAGGAGCAAGCGTTGAGGACGTCAATCAGCTGCGGCGCCATTTCACCGAGGAAAAGATACAGCTTGAGGAAAAAACAACCAACGAGATAGAACAGCTCAAAAACCTGCACGTGAAAGAGTTGCTCAATGAGAGCCAGTACCACGAATTGAAGCAGCAACATGGCGAGGTTTTTAAAGCCGGAATGGGTGCGGAAGCCGTCTTGCAGATTATAAAGGGTATAGACCTGGACCAGCTACGTAATGACCTGCTTCAGGAAACCCAGTCCTCTTCCGGCCAGAGACGTAAGAAAGCAAGCAAGCAGTTGCGGGTGGTGGAGGCCTTCCGCAACAGCGGCAATAAACCGGAATGGATGATCATAACGGTTCTGCCCGTGCTTCCCCCCGACCTGCGGCCGATGGTACAGCTGGACGGTGGCAGATTCGCCACCAGCGACCTTAATGACCTGTACCGGCGCGTCATTAACCGCAACAATCGCCTGCGCCATCTGATTGAAATCGGTGCCCCGGAGATAATCATCCGCAACGAGAAACGGATGTTGCAGGAGGCTGTTGACTCCCTTATCGACAATGGCCGCCGCGGTCGAGCGATCTCGGTAAGCGGTAATCATAAACTAAAATCCCTCTCCGATATGCTCCGTGGTAAACAGGGGCGCTTCCGTCAGAATCTACTGGGGAAGAGGGTTGACTACAGCGGTCGCTCCGTCATCGTAGTCGGTCCGGAACTCGGATTGAACCAGTGCGGTCTCCCAAGAAGAATGGCTCTGGAACTCTTCAAACCATTTGTTATGCACCGTCTGGTAATGCAGGGACTTGCCCCGAATATCAAGAGTGCCCGGCGCCTTGTAGAGCGAGCCAAACCAGAAGTATTCGATATACTCGAAGAAGTGGTGAAGGAACGCCCGGTTTGGCTGAACCGAGCGCCTACCCTGCATCGACTCAGCATCCAGGCATTTGAACCCGTGCTCATTGATGGCAGCGCCATCCAGATTCACCCGCTGGTCTGTTCAGCATTTAACGCCGATTTTGATGGCGACCAGATGGCGGTTCATATCCCGCTTTCCAAAGCCGCGGTACGCGAAGCGAGAGAGCTCGCGCTCAGCCAGCATAACATGCTGCTGCCCAGCAGCGGTGAACCAACGATCACCCCTACCCTTGACATGGTCTTTGGTTGCTACTACCTCACCATAGAAAGACCCGGGAGCAAGGGAGAAGGCAGGCGTTTTGGCAGCTTTGATGAAGCCAAGCTTGCCTATGAGCTGGACAATATCGACCTCAGGGCTAAAATTCTGGTCAGAGACCAGAGCCGGGATGGACAGGAAATGGAGACTACAGTTGGACGCATTATCTTCAATGAAATCCTCCCTCCGGAGATTGGCTACCAGAATAAAGTGATCGACAAGTCCGGACTCAAGCAGATTATCTCGAAGTGCTGCCGGATACTCGAAAACGAAGACACCGCCAGGGTTCTGGACAGCATCAAGCAGCTGGGTTTCCGCTATGCTACCAAGTCCGGCATCACCATTGCCATGAATGATATTGAGGTTCCGGAGAGTAAAGCTAAATTGCTCGAGGAAGCGGAGGAAAGGATAGCCATTATTGATAACCAGTACAACCGCGGTCTGATAACCGAGGACGAGCGATATAACAGCATCGTCGATACCTGGATAGGAACCATGGACCGGATTACCAATACCATCTCAGATACCCTTGACCGCTACGGCGGTATTCACATGATGGCCACTTCCGGGGCCAAAGGTAACATCACCCAGATAACACAGATGGCCGGCATGCGCGGCCTGATGACCGATCCTTCCGGCAAAATCATTGAGTTCCCCATCAAATCCAGCCTGCGCGAAGGACATACTGTTCTGGAGTACTTCATCTCCACCCACGGTGCGCGCAAGGGTCTGGCTGATACAGCACTGAGGACATCGGATAGCGGTTACCTCACCAGGCGGCTTATCGACGTGGCCCAGGATGTTATCGTCCTTGAAGAGGACTGCGGTACCGTGGATGGTATCTGGATTTCGGAACCGAAAGAAAAGACGCTGCTTCCTTCCTTTGCCGAGCGCACCACCGGCAGACTGGCAGCAAGCCAGTTAGCCCATCCGAAAACCAGAGAGGTTATCGTTGACCGCAATGAAGAGATAGATGAGCAAAAGGCAACGGAGATAATTGCTGCCGGAATCAACCGGGTGCACGTCAGGTCGCCCCTGTCCTGCCAATCCAGACGGGGTACCTGCCAGATGTGCTACAACCGGGACCTGTCCCGCGGCAGGCCGGTTGAACTCAATACAGCGATAGGAATCATCGCTGCCCAGAGCATCGGTGAACCGGGTACCCAGCTGACGCTGCGTACCTTCCATACCGGCGGCGTGGTCGGACTTGATATCACCAGCGGTCTACCCCGGGTGGAAGAGCTCTTTGAAGCCAGAAACCCCAAAGGTCAGGCCATTATATCTGAAATAGACGGCATAGCCGATGTTATTCAGGATGATGGAGGCAGGAGAGTTAAGATTACCAGCTCCGAGACTTATCGTGACGAATACGCCCTGCCCGCCCGCTGGCAGGTTATGGTTAGTGCTGGACAGTTTGTAAATATCGGCGCTGTACTCGCGACTCCACCAGCTACCAAGGAAACCAAAGGTAAGACCAAGGCACCTTCCAAAGAAACTCAGCCTATTACAGCGCGCATCGCCGGTGAGATTAGCCGTAAAAAAGGTCAGCTATTCATCAGCTATGAAGAGCATGAGGAACGCGAGTATGTTATCCCCAGCGTCGCCGGCATCAGAGTCCAGGCTGGAGATACGGTGCACGCCGGCCAGCAGCTTACCGATGGCTCGGTGAACCCACAGGATATCCTGCGCATTCTCGGTCGCGAGGCAGTGCAGCAATACCTGGTGGATGAAGTCCAAAAAGTGTACCGCTCTCAGGGCGTAAACATAAACGACAAGCACATCGAGATAATCGTCCACCAGATGCTGACCAAAGTGCGCATTGATTCCGCTGGCGACACCGACCTGGTACCGGATGAACTTGTGGACAGGTTTATCTATAAGGACATTAACGCCAAGGTACTGGCAGAAGGTGGTGAACCGGCCACCGCGCACACGACACTGCTGGGCATAACGAGGGCATCGTTGAATACGGGTAGCTGGCTGGCAGCGGCTTCCTTTCAGGAGACAACGCGCGTGCTCACCGAAGCGGCTGTTTACGGTAAGATAGACAAGCTTATCGGTCTTAAAGAAAACGTCATCATCGGGAAACTGATTCCCGCCCATTATCAGCATCTGGAAGATTTGCTAGCCGCACCAGCAGAAGAAGCAGCGGCAATAACGGAATTGTCCTTTGGCGAGATGACCGAAAAGATACCGGGCCCGATGGTCGCCTCGACACCAGAAGAGCTCTTGAACCAGCTACTCGGTGGAGACAACCAGGAAAATTCCGGCCGGTCAATCCCGAAAGAGGCAACAGGCCCAGTGGGCGATGAGGGTGATGAGCTGAAGTCAGGGAATTAACGGGGGTGAGGTTCAAATAGCTCGTATTATATCAGGTAAACCCAGTGCTGAAGATGCTCCCCTCGACACCAGCCTCCGGCCGCGCCGCCTAGATGAGTTCGTCGGGCAGGAAAAGATCAAAGGCAACCTGAGCATTGCTATCGCCGCGGCCCAAGGTAGAGGGGAGGCACTCGACCATGTGTTGCTTTACGGGCCACCCGGACTGGGAAAGACAACACTCGCGCACATTATTGCCGCCGAAATGGGGGTGAACCTCAGGGTTACCTCCGGACCTGCTATTGAACGCACCGGCGACCTCGCCGCTATACTGACCAACCTGCACGAGCATGATATCCTCTTCATCGATGAAGTCCACCGCCTCAGCCGCGCCATTGAGGAAATCCTTTACCCGGCGATGGAGGAATTCGCCCTGGATATCATTATCGGCAAGGGTACCGGCGCCAGAAGTCTGCGACTCAACCTGCCCGGTTTCACACTTATCGGTGCTACCACGCGCTTTGCCCTGCTCAGCCCGCCCCTGCGCGACCGCTTTGGCTCCGTCTACCGACTTGATTTTTACGACCAGAAATCAATAGAGGCAATCCTGCACCGCACTGCCCGCATTCTGCAGATTGAAGCCGAGGGCGAAGGACTGGAAGAGATCGCCCGTCGCGCCAGAGGGACGCCACGCGTGGCCAATCGACTGCTCAGGCGAGTCAGGGACTACGCTCAGGTGATGGGTGATGGTGTAGCTACCCACGCAGTGGCCGTCGAAGCACTGGCCAAGCTTGAAGTCGACTCCATCGGTCTGGATGAAATCGACCATAAGCTGCTGCGGACGATTGTGGAGAAATTCAACGGCGGCCCGGTCGGTCTTGAGACCCTGGCCGCCGCCATCAGCGAGGAATCAGATACTATTATGGATGTCTATGAGCCCTTCCTGCTGCAGCTGGGCTTCATGGAGCGCACACCCCGTGGCCGCACTGCTACCCAGCTGGCCTACCAGCACCTTGGGCTGCCCTATAACAAAGAGAAGCCTCCCCAGGGAACTCTTTTTTAAACCGACTAAAGGCCTCCCAGTGTGGCGAACTGCGCCTGCGCGTCGTAGTTGTAGTCTTTGGCAGAGCTGACCCGTAACTCATCCGGCCTACTTACTGGAGGTTCCCCTTTGACTGACTTTACAAACTCAAAGGCTTTCTCCACCCGTTTCTCATCACCCTCCAGTGCCAGCACCACCGCACCCTCGGAACCACCGACGCCACCGGAGCCGAGGTGGTATGCCCGGGCACCAGTCATTACACCGATTGCCTGAATTTCGGTAAGCACCTTGCCCAGAACTACCGGCATCAGCCTTGCCGGTAATCCCATGGTATATTTGTAATAATAGAGGCCGGTATGCTTGGATGATTCAATCACCGATGTTACCAGCTTCTCTAGCCCTATCGGCATGATAAGGTGTGAGCCGCGCGGTGTCACAATCGGCCAGCACATGCCAATGGTGCCGCCTTTCACACTGGCCGCGAAAACACCGGCATTGCCTTCCATATCTATGGCATTGCCTCCCTTGATGAAGACGTCATCCGGGCCAAAATCAAGTATCTCCACGTTGGAATCGGCCCCCTCCACCACCTTGCCCTTGCGGACAACGTGCCAGGTGCAGGGTGGTGCTCCAACGGTGCTATTGGTTATACCATTGCAGACGAGCCCTGCCGTCTGACTGGCTTTGTTCTCTATCTTTATCCCAAAGAGCTCTTCGCTGACGAAGGCATTGGTGATGCCACGGCCGATGATAATCATGCCGTTCTTATAGGCATTCTGTACTTCGGGTAGCGCTACCGTGGCTTTAGCCAGCAGCCTTCTTGACTCCGCCGGATTCAGCACCACCAGGGCTTTAATCTGCTTCTGCCCAGGTTCGGGCTGTGGATACTGTACTTCGTAAAACAATTGCCGCCTCCTTAAGGAAATTTGTCCTATTCTAGCATTTTTCAACATTTATGCAAAACCTGATGCGGCAAAACAGTAAATTTTGCATACCGCCATTCCCATTGTCTACAATATATATTAATTATGAAATCAGTGCTGCTACACGTCTGCTGCGCACACTGCGCCGCCTACACCATCAATCACTGGCGGGAACAGGGGTATAATATCAGTGCCTTCTGGTACAATCCGAATATTCACCCTTACACGGAACACGAGCAACGCCTGGAGGCGATGAAAGCACTGACAATTCAATCAACGGTTCCCCTGATTACCAGCGAAGGGTACGAAATCATCGATTACTTCCGCCAGGTGGTTGGCCATGAAAGCGAACGCTGCCACCACTGCTTCCGATTGCGTCTCTCCCGAACCGCCCGGGTTGCCCATGAACGAAACTTCAGCGCTTTTACCACCACGTTGCTTATCAGCCCCCATCAGAAGCACGACCTCATCCGCGAAATCGGGGCCGGCGTTGCCGGGGAAACAGGTGTTGAATTCCTCTACGCCGACCTCCGCAAACGATATTCAGACAGCCGCCACCTGACCAGGTCACTCGACCTCTACCGCCAGCAGTACTGCGGCTGCATTTACAGCGAGTGGGAGCGGTACGCAAATACCAAAATAGAATAGCAGGCAAAAGGAGAGGGAGCCCGTTGCCGGGCCCCCCTTCTATATTCAGGCGTATTTAATAAGTTCAGTCTGCCTGACACTGTTGCAATCCCCGCCACCCTTCGGCAAAGGCAATCATCTGCCGACCGCGCGCCGCCGGCATGATTCGGGACTGCGGAGACATCTGGTTCAATGCTGCCGGCTTATTGCCTCTCCAGGCTCTGATTTCATCGGCACTTTCCTCTGATGCCCCAGTTCCTTGACGCCACTGCCACATATTTCGCCTCATCTCTTTGAACTGCCTGCAGGCCTCATTTGTCAGAGCCTCGGGGTTCTGGCACATCCTGGAGAAGGCCTTCCTCAGCATAGCCCGGTTAAAGGCTTCCGGCTTCTGCTCCCACCAGTCTGCTATCTCCGCCGCCTCTTCCTCTGTAATCAGCCCTTCCTCAACCGCCCGGTCCAGTAATTCATCAAATGCCTGTTCTCCGCGCTCGGCCATTATATCTTCTTTCGCCTGCGCAAAGGCATCACTCAGTTCTTCTTCGGAAATACCCAGTTTAGCGGCCACCCTGGAGAGAAGTTCGCTTGGTTCCATCGTGGACATAAACAGTCTGACTCTGGGTATTAACTCTTCCAGCTCTTCAACCAGCGCTGCTTCTTCTGGCTCCGGCTCCTCGTTCTCTTGGGCCAGCACTGCCATCGTACCGCTCACAGTCAGAGTCAGTATGGCCACCAGCACCGCAATCAAGATTTTCATTTTCTTGGACATTTTTCTTACCTCCTTTAAGATAATTTATGTTTGACGTTTATATTAACTAAGGGTGGGGCAAAGGGCCCCCACCCTCGATTGTTTTCATGCTAGTCCAGAATCGCGTAAGTCACCTGGACATTAAGGCTGATTTCCATCTCGCCGGGGCTAATAGGCGTTTCCATTGCCGGGGCTCCGGCAATGCTCTCATAGACGTCCTGGCGGTAGACCGGATATGGGTAAGCCGCGCTTTCGGAAATATAGACCGGTTTGCCCAGTTTAACATCGGCCAGTTCGGCAAGCTGCTTGGCCTTTGAGGCCGCGTCAGCCATAGCTTTCTGTCGTGCCTCACCGTAGTAAGCCGATGGCTCCTCGACGGTGAATCCGATGCTGTCAATGCGGGTGAGGTCGCCTCCTACCCCCGCCACCGCGTCAATGATGGCGCCGACCTTGTCCATCTCGCGGATTTTAGCCGTTACCATGTTGGTAACCCGGTAGCCAATCACCATTTCTTTTCCCTGCTTTTCATCCCAGCGGGTTACCTTGCGAATATTGAAGTACTGTGTCTGTATGTCCTTCTCGGCAATGCCGTTATCATCCAGAGCGGACACTACCGCAGTCATCGCCCCGGCAGCCCGCTCCTGAGCATAGGCCACACTGGACTCCTGAGCTTCGATACCCAGTCTGAGTACGGCCGTATCCGGCACGGCACTTACCTTTCCGCTGCCACCTACCGAGATGCCTTCCGGCTGGTTGCTCAGGTTCAACTTCAGGCCTGACGGTACCGAAGCTACGGCACCTCCCTCTGGACTGCAGCCGACCAATCCAGCGATGGCAATCACCAGCACCAGCCCGACGGCCAGTAACCACTTTTTCTTCATCCTTTACCTCCCTGTTTTTATTCTCCACTTATCTATAACGAAAAAGTCGCCGTTTGGTTAGCGGCGACCTTTTAAAAATCATTTTTTGCCTTTTATTACTTAAGCTATTCCGCAGACATATGGGCTATTCCTTATCCTTATCCTTATCCCCATCTTCATTTTCATCTTCAGTTTCCTCAAGAAGCTGGAGCAGTTTTTCATATTCGATATTTGAAGCCTCAAGCGCCCGGAGCAGAGCCGGTCTGGCCGACTCAGGTGCTCTCTGCAACGCTGCCCTCAGGGCATCGGGATGCTTTCTGGCGTTCTGGAGAAGAATCTTCCTGAGCTTGGCCCGCCTATCCAGCACCTCGCCTTCTTCCTCTACCTCATCCTCTGGCTCCGGAATGGCCGCGGGCGTTGGTGCTAATACCGGCGCTTTCTCCGGCACCGGCTGGGCCGGAGCTACCGTTATCGCCGGCCTCCTTTTTTGAGGCTCTCCGGGCTTGGCTGGCGGTGGCGCTTTTGTAGCCGCTTCGGGAGGCGGCGGAGCCATCATCACGGCCGGTTTCGGCTCCTCAGGCGCCACAAGCACCGCCGGCGATACGGCAGGAACACCGGCCCCACCATCTCCTGTACCCACCAGCAGCGTCATAGCCATTAACTGGTTATTCAATCGCTCGGTGGTTTTCTCCACCTGCTTCAGTTTGCCCTTGTCCGACATGCTGATTATCTCGCTGACTCGTTTGTCCACCAGTTTCGCATAGTATTCCGCCTTGCCCAGCGTCGAGGGGGTCAATGCCAGCCTCACCCTTTCCGTGGCCAGTTTCACCGGATAAAGTGTCTGGTCCGGCAGGCTGTTCCCGGCGGCAACCACCGTGCCGCTGCTGGCTACAAGCAGTACCAGGACCGCAATTGCTGCCGTTGCCCAGCGTGGCTGCCAGCCAAAAAGTGAGAAGCGGCGCTGTTTCCTCTCCTCTATATCCCTGAGCTCGGTGAGTATCTGATACCTGGCCCGCTCCCGGAATTCGGGGCGGGGCGCAATCTCCAGCGTTTCCTTCGCCTCAAGTGCTGTCTGCAGCAGTGGCTCAAGCTCGGCGGCGTACTCTGGATAGCCTGCCAGACACTGCTCAACGGTCTCACCGCCGGTGAGAATCCGCTCCAGGCATTCTTCAAAGATATTGACCAACTCTCTGTTGTCTTTCATTGTTTTATCCTGCCGCCATTATCTTGCGCAGAGATACAACGGCGCTGTGTTGCAATGCCTTGATGGCGCCCTCATTTTTACCCATTGCTTTGGCCACCTCCGCCAACGACAGGCCACCGGCAAAGCGGAGTGAAACCACTTCACGTTGCAGGCTGGTCAGCTGTCTGGTGGCGGCGACCAGATTTTCAATATCCATCTTCTGTTCTGCCTCGGAACCGGGGTTGCTGTTGCTGCTGCCAACCAGAGATTCCTCCAGTGGAACCGTTGCCCGTTTAGACTTTTTCCTCCAGTAGTCAACCATCTGGTTGTGGGCAATGCGGAACAGCCAGGAAGAGAACAGGCTTCCCTTCGACCTGTAGCCGGAGATAGATTTAAATGCTTTCAAGAAGACCTGCTGTGTCATGTCCTCTGCCTCGGTCCTATCTCCTGTTTTGAGAACTATATATCGATAAATCTTATCGAAGTTCTCCTCATATAGTTGCGTTAAAGCTGCCTCGTCATTCTCTTTCGCCCGTCGGACAAGGCTTTCTTCATCTTGCACCTGACAACTCCATACAGCCAGCCGTTCGTTTCAGGGTATCTCTTTTGCAATGCCATATGGCGCTACCCCGTGCATATAGTATAACGAACGAGCATGGCAAAAGATAGCGCTGCTGCTTGTTAATTGCACTGCGGTGAGAGGCCCAAATATGTTAAAATCACAGGAACTACCTCTTCGTGTATTATGGAGAAAAAGCCTTGGCGTACTATATACGCAACATGCGCAAAGAGGATGTACCCCAGGTCAACAAGATAGACCGGGAGGCATTTCCCACCCAGTGGCCACCACCGGACTATCGCCGCGAGCTGCAAAACCCGCTGGCCCGTCTGCTTGTCGCCTGCGAGGACAGCCCTAAGACCGATGAGCCGGAAATGGAAACCCCCCGGGAAGACATCTCCAGCCTGGCGTCCCGGATAAAACGATGGTGGCGGCAGAATCGATTCTTCGGCAACGAACTGCCTCAATCAAGCGGGCATTATACCATCGGCTTTACCAGCATGTGGGTAATGGCTGATGAAGCCCATATCACCAACATCGCCGTGCGCCAGAGTTACCAGCGACAGGGTATCGGGGAACTGCTGCTCATGTCAATCATTGACCTCGCCATCGAACTCAAGGCCAGTATCGTTACCCTCGAGGTGCGGGTATCCAACCTGCTGGCTCAGAGCCTGTACCACAAATACGGCTTTGCGCAGGTGGACCTGCGCCGCAACTACTACACGGACAATCGCGAAGATGCTCTGTTCATGTCCGCCGAGAGTATCACCTCCGCCCCGTTTCAAGCACATCTCCAGCAACTGAAACGAGACCATGCTCAGAAATACGGCGAAAGGATTAAATTCCCGACTGGCAGCATGTCCAGGTAACCGGCCGACAGAGGGAAAACTTCAACAGCAAACTGCACCGTACTTTTACGCTTTGACCACTGACAGACGACGTGTTAGAATTAAAATACTAGGGGCCGGACTCGTGGCCAAGGAGGGTGTAGAGCGATGTCAGGTCATTCAAAGTGGAGTTCCATCAAACACCAGAAGGGTGTTGCCGATGCCCGTCGCGGTCAGCTTTTTACCAAATTGACCCGTGAGATAATTGTGGTCGTGCGTGAAGGCGGCAGCAACCCGGACACCAATTTTCGCCTTCGACTTGCCATCCAGAAGGCCCGTGATAGCAACATGCCGATGGACAACATCGAGCGGTCTATCAAGAAAGGCAGCGGCGAGCTGGAAGGCGTAACCCTCACCGAACTGGTCCTGGAAGGCTACGGCCCGAGCGGCATCGCCATTCTTGTGGAAGCCCTCACCGACAACCGCAACCGGACGATACAGGACGTCCGCAGCACCTTCACCAAGCACGGCGGCAGCCTCGGGGAGAACGGCTGCGTGTCCTGGATTTTTGATGCCAGAGGCCTGATTTCGGTCAAGGCGGCCGGCCTTGATGCCGACGATTTAGCCCTGAACGCCATTGATGCCGGCGCCGACGATGTGAAGATAGAGGGCGACTACGTGGAAATCTACACCATGCCCGAAGACCTTTTGGCGGTCAGGTCGGCACTGGAAACGAAGAACATTCCCATCGCCTCGGCGGAACTGCTCAAGGTGCCCAAGACAACGGTCCAGCTTGACGATAAAGCCGCCATGCAGACCATGAAGCTGCTGGAAAAGCTGGAGGAAATTGACGAGATGCAGCACGTATACAGCAATGCCGACTTCCCCGATGCGGTCCTGGAGCAGTACCAGCTACAGGCTTCCGGTTGATGGTTATCCGCAATGATAGTTTTAGGTATTGACCCGGGCACGGTCACCATGGGCTACGGGGTGGTGGAGAGCAACAATGATGACTTATCCCTGGTTGACTTCGGCGCATTAACTGCTTCGGAGCGCTCCCCTATCGGGGAGCGTTTGTGTTATCTCTACCGCGAGCTTCTATGCCTTATCCAGAGCTACCAGCCGGACATGGTCGCCGTGGAGCAGCCGTTTGTCGCCAACAATGCCCGCTCGGCGCTGGCCATCGGCAGGGCCCAGGCCATTGCCCTCCTCGCCGCCACCATCCAGGGCATCCCCACCCACGAGTACACGCCCACCCAGGTCAAACTGAGCGTCGCCAGCTACGGCGCCAGCAGCAAGGCACAGGTACAGGAAATGGTCCGACTCCAGCTCGGCCTGGCCGAAGCTCCTCAACCAGACGACGCCTCAGACGCCCTGGCGGTGGCTATCTGCCACCTTCGCGAGATACACCTGAGCGAGCTTCTCGCCAGGCAGGGAGAAAAACAATGATATCCAGCCTGCACGGTAAAGTAGAGTCGCTGAGCGGCGACTGTGCCGTCATCAACGTGAACGGCGTTGGCTTTCAGGTCTTCATGCCCACCTCCACCCTGAGCGCCATCGGCGCGGTCGGCAAAGAGGCACACCTTTACACCCACCTCCACCTCCGCGAGGACAACGTTGCCCTGTACGGCTTCGCTTCACCCGAAGAACTGGCGCTTTTCCAGCTGCTCATCGGGGTTTCCGGACTCGGCCCCCGGCTGGCGCTGGCCATGCTCTCGGGAATGAGCGTGGAGCATCTGGTGACCGCCATCGCCACCGGCAGCGTTGATTTGCTGACCGTGATTCCCGGCATCGGGAAGAAGGTGGCCAGCCGCATTGTGATGGAGCTGAAAGAGAAGATTGGCGCCGGCTGGATTGCCACCACCACCCCCCTCCTCGCCCAGGAGAATGTTGACGTGCTGGGCGCCCTCACCGCCCTAGGCTACTCCGCAGTGGAAGCCGCCCGTGCCGTTGCCACCCTGCCCCCCACCCCCGATTTATCTTTAGAGGATAAAATAAAGCTGGCGCTGCAGTATTTCGGGAAATAAAAATGCTCACCACAAGGAAAGCGACCCTCGCCGACCTGGGTGCCATCACCGAGATATACAACGAGGCCATCCTCAAGACAGTGGCCACGTTTGATACCGAGCCCAAGACCGAGGCGGAGCAGAGGAGCTGGTTCGACCACCACGACCCCAGGCACCCGATACTGGTTGCCGAAGAGAATAACCTCATCGTCGGGTGGGCGTCCCTCACCATGTGGGCGGACCGCTGCGCCTATTCCGACACCGCCGAAGCTTCGCTTTATGTCAAGGAAGAATATCAGGGCAAAGGCATCGGGCGCAAGCTCTCGGAAGCCATAATCGAGGCGGGCAGAAAAGCCGGCCTCCACACCCTGATTGTCCGCATCACGGCCGGCAACGAGTCCAGCATACACCTCTCCGAATCGGTCGGCTACCGGCATATCGGCGTTATGAAAGAGGTGGGTCAAAAATTCGGCAAGCTCCTGGACGTGCACCTGATGCAGTATATTTATGAGGATTAGTAATTCCGTAAAATAAAGCTGGCAGAGCGGTATCTGGGGGAAGCGAAAATACTCAAGCAGATTTACCGGAATCCTCCCATGCAAATCTTACATGCTTATCCTCACGACAAGTACAGGGACTATTACCGCAATATGTGCAGCGGTATTTATAACTATCGGGGTGTCTATATTTTTTCCAAATAGCCCATTCCAAATGTATAGTCTGGGCTAAATTAGTTTCCGCCTCTTTCACTCTTACTAAAGATTTGTAATAATCGTCAGTCGATTTAAAAAGTTGACGTAATTTAGCCGTCAGAGAGCAGATCCACGAGAAGGTTTCAGCAATTTCATCGCACAAGCTATCTTTCTTAGTTTTAATCAAAGTAGAACCTTTTTCATCTTCAATCCTGAAAGTATAAAGGTCTATTAGAGCACGCCCCAATTCTCCGACTTCTTCAAGAAGATGAAATCCAATAGATTCAATCGTCCATACTGCTACATTCGCTTCATATATTGTACTAAACATCTTTTCCATGCCAGCGAGTGTCTTTGGTTTGGCAAATCTGACCCTTCTGGCGAAATCCCTACGCTTCTGTTTTATCTCTTCTCTATCGTGTCTATATTCAACGCCAGGGTAATTTATTAAACATTCACACCTTTGATATGGCTTATATGGCTGTTCTGGCATCTTACCTTTTAGGCTGTAATTTCTCTCCAAACAATGACAACATATTCCTGGGTATTTAGCCCAAATCATATCCGATAACTTTGTATTTATGTTAAATACAGATTCCCACCCTGGCTTATTACCTCCAAGCTTGGCTACAAGGCTGAACAGCCAATTGGTCAATTCAGCCAATTCATCAAAAGTTATATCAAGCTCGTCTTTTCTTATAGCTTCTCCCAATTTGCTTGCATGATCAAACACATGCAGTGCATAGTCAAGTGTTATACGTACATCGTGAAAATCAACCCAGACATCACGCACAATTCCTACGTAGGTATCTAAGCTTAACGAACCAGGTCTCTTCAGTATGTTCTCAGACATCTCCTGACAATTTTCCCTAGTTCCTTTATATTACCTGTTTTTCTGTCGTTGGGTATAAGTTGATAAATACCTTCAACTATTTTCCCAAGATATTCTTGTTCGTCACTGCGGAATATTACTATTAGCTTCCCAAGCGCAAAGGCAACACCCAATTCAAAAATAACACCTTCTCCAGGTTTGTCTAGTATAGAGAGCACTATATCAGAGGACTCGATAAGACGTTGATTACTATTAAGAATTTTCACAGGATCAGTGTTCGGGCCGGGTGGTAGTATCTCCTGCGGCATTATGCATTTAAAACCTTCTTCCTCAAGCATAACTTTCAATTTATCGTTAAAAAGACGTTCGGCTAATGAGGAAAGGGGGGCATTAAAAAATACTCGTGATTTTCTAATTTGCGATTTTCTATTCATTGGCATGCATTTTACTCCAACGAAGATTTTACCAATATGCTGGTGGCGCCGGAACGGCCGGCCCTGAGCAAGAGCGTGCGTGAAAGCGACCTCAAGCTTGAGGTAGATGCGGACGGCGACGGCATATTTGAACTTGAGGGCAGACCGGGCGACTTTGAAGAGACCCTGAAAGATACGTTCAGCCTCTGGTGGCAGGAATATCGAGAGCCCTTTGAACTGGACAGCTCCAGTTATTCGCCGTTCTACCGCGGTGCCTGGGCATCACGGATTGATGAGGCACGCAGCTACCTGGTCAATGCCGATAAACTCAGGCAGGCCGGTGCTGATACCGTGATGCTGGGAATCGACATCGTCTTTGACCCGGACGACGGTGAACCCGAGTCCCTCGGTGATGATGCCTTCATTTTCTACCTGCAAGCGCTGAAAAAGGCCGGCTTCAGGGTCATCCTGGTACCCAACCCCATGCACCCCAACCTGGATATGGGCAAAGGCTACGAGTGGGATGAGCCCGACCCCAGCACTGCCTACCACCGCAGTGCCGACCTTCTACGGAAATTCAATGCCGTAATGATCAAATGGGCGGAAATTGCCGAGAAATATCAGGCGGAGGGCTTTGCGCCGGTGAACGAACCATACAAGCTGGTCTGGGAATATGAGGATGCGGGCAAATGGCTGCAGGAGGTCCTGCCCGAAATCAGAGAGGCCTATTCCGGCACCGTGATTGCGCTGGATACCATGTATGGCCTGGGGCAGGGCGTGAGCATCCCCTACCCGTATAACTACAGCGGCTATGACCTCATCCTTGGTGGGCCACCGGCGGGGAGGCAGGATGCCAAAAACTGGGAGGAGATGGTCGGGGTATACATCAACAAAGGTAATGAATACGTTCGCCAGTACAAACTGGATGGTTTCGGTCTCTACGAGTGGGGCGGCTACACCGGCGGGGTATGGTATGAGGATGTGCAAATGGAGATATTCGACCAGGTTTTAAGCGAGGAACAGGCCCGTGAAATCCTCGAAGCCGGCATACGGCAGTCGAGCGGCAGAGTCATCGCCAGCTTCCCCAGAATTTCAACTGGCTGGGTCGACTTTGACACACCCGCCTTCGAGAGCCTTGTGGAATGGTATAGCAGCCTGGGCAACCCCATCAAGCCAGTCGATGACCGTCAGTGGTCCTACCAGGAGCTCATTACCATTGAGAAGAAACTGGCCGGCACTGACTACCAGTATATTTTTCAGATAGAGACTGAGCTTACCGATGAGATTGAAGAAACGTCAAGCGACCAACCCTGACCAAAATGTTAGCCTTTGGTAAAGGCTGGGCAAACGAAGCCGGTTTATAAACCCCGGCTAATACCCGGCCAATTTAGTTCTTGATTCCCGGCGCCTTTTATACCGCTCAATCGGCCCGAGGTTATGTTTTGACAGCGCAGAATCAAATTCACTCCTCATAGCGGAAGTCCAGCGCGCGGCTCCCTGTTCTCCGGTTATTCGAGAAAGGGGGTCAAGTTTAGCCTTCATCCCCGGTGATAACGCTTCCAGATAACTCCTCGTCGCCATTTTCCCCACCTCCTTCTGAGCATAATATCATTTGGATAGTCGAATAAACATCCACCTTAAGTAATTTTTTTCCAGTACTTTCGTCTGACTTAAACTGGATTGCTTTCTCCAGCCGCATAATGAAGCAGTGGGTCATACCTGAATTTCATTGAAGCCATCACGACAACAGGATATACTATGTTTGGAATCATTACTCTTATAATCAGCCATGCCAGATTTTAAAATTGTTTCCGATTTCAAGATGACCGGCGACCAGCCCCAGGCGGTGGACAAGCTGGTGGATGGCCTTGGCAGTGGTTTCAACCGGCAGACGTTGCTCGGGGTTACGGGCAGCGGCAAGACCTTCACCATGGCCAACGTGGTTGAGCGGGTGCAGCGGCCTACCCTGGTCATCTGCCACAATAAGACGCTGGCGGCACAGCTTGCCAGCGAGTTCCGCGAGTTCTTCCCCGATAATGCCGTGGAATACTTCGTCAGCTACTACGATTATTACCAGCCGGAAGCCTACGTCCCGCGCACCGATACCTATATCGAGAAGGAAATAGACATCAACGAGGAAATTGATAAGCTGCGCCACGCCGCCACCAAAGCCCTCTTTGAGCGACGCGACGTGCTCATCGTCGCCTCGGTATCCTGCATCTACAGCCTTGGCGAGCCCGGGGAGTATCGCAGCTTCGTGGTCAGCCTGAAACGGGGAGAAAGCTATGGCCGACAGAGCCTCCTCCGCAAGCTGGTGGACATGCAGTACGAGCGCAACGACATCGATTTCACCCGCGGCCGGTTCCGCGTCCGCGGCGACACTCTGGAAATACAGCCATCATACGAGGAACTGGCGCTGCGCATCGAGTTCTTCGGCGATGAAGTCGACCGCATCGTCCAGATTGACCCGCTTACCGGCGAGCTGCTCGCCGAGCTTGATGTCATCGACATCTACCCGGCCAAGCACTTCGTCACTTCGCATGATAAGCTGGTGCTGGCGCTTGAGAGCATCAAACTGGAGCTTGAAGAAAGGCTTGCCGACCTCAAAAGGCAGGGCAAGCTGCTGGAAGCCGCCCGCCTTGAGCAGAGGACCAACTACGACCTGGAGATGCTCCGCGAGGCCGGTTACTGCCACGCCGTGGAAAACTACTCCCGCCACCTCTCTCAGAGGGCGCCGGGCAGCCCGCCCTGGACGCTTATCAACTACTTTCCCGACGACTTCCTGCTCTTCATCGATGAGTCACATATGACCCTGCCCCAGATACGCGGCATGTACCACGGTGACCGTTCCCGCAAGGAGACACTGGTGGAATACGGCTTCCGTTTGCCTTCGGCGCTGGACAATCGACCGTTCAATTTCACCGAGTTCAACGAGCGCATCAACCAGGTTATCTATGCCTCCGCCACCCCCGCCGACTACGAATATGAGCACAGCCAGCAGGTCGTGGAACAGGTCGTCCGACCCACCGGCCTCCTGGAACCCACGGTCGAGGTCAAGCCGCCGAAAGGGCAGATTGACGACCTCCTCGACCAGATAAAGATCAGGGTCGATAAAGGGGAGCGCTGCCTGGTGACCACGCTGACCAAACGGATGGCAGAGGAACTGGCCGACTACCTCATTGAGATGGGTGTCCGGACGCACTACCTCCACTCTGAAATCGACACGCTGGAAAGGGTGGAGATACTGCGCAACCTCCGACTTGGTGTCCATGACGTCGTCGTTGGCATCAACCTGCTGCGCGAGGGACTTGACCTTCCCGAGGTCAGCCTGGTGGCCATACTGGATGCGGACAAGGAAGGCTATCTGCGGTCGAAAGGAGCCCTCATCCAGACCATGGGACGCGCGGCACGCCACGTTGGCGGCCACGTCATCATGTACGCCGACATCACCACCGGCTCCATGAAGGCCGCCATTGACGAGACCCGCCGCCGCCGGCGGATTCAGGAAGCGTACAACCGGGAGCACGGCATCACGCCTAAGGGAATTCGCAAAGCGATTCGGGATATCACGGAACGGGTGAAGGTGGTGGCGGAAGCACGTGCCCCGTATGTCGCCGAAGCCCCGGTATCGAAAGAGGACGTGGTCCGGCTCATCAAGGACCTGGAGACGCAGATGAAGGCCGCCGCCAGAAGCCTCGAGTTTGAAAAGGCGGCGCTGCTCCGCGACCGTATCATAGAATTACGCCATGAATTTGACCAGGTGGAAATAAAGAGGTAAATTAATACCAAAAAAGGGGGAGACCAGTGACAGTTAAAAGCAAGGAAGAGGCCGCCAGCCAGGCCTACCGCAATGGATTGGATTACATGCCCAAGTACCACGGCTGAGGCCAGTGCACCGTTCTTGCGTTGCAAGAAGTATTTGATATGAGGGATGATGGCGTTTTCAAAGCCGCCAGCGGGCTCGGCGGCGGACTCGGCCAGATGAACGATGTCTGCGGTTCCCTGCTGGGGGCCTGCATCATGCTCAATATGAAGTACGGGCGCGGCATGGAAGAAATTGAAGACTATGAAAAGGCGAAAAGCTCCTATCTTCCCGTAGCCAGGTTATACAAATGGTTTGAAAAAGAGTTCGGTTCCCCCACCTGCCAGGGAATCCGCACCAGGATGGCAGGCGTTTTCTATGACACCAAGATACCCTGGCAGAAGGAAATGGCCGATGAGGCCGGGCTGCCGGCAATGTGCGCCGAGCTGGTGGCCAAGACATGCGCCCATACGGCGGAAATGCTCTGGGACGGCGCAGAAGCAGAAAAAAAGAAGTAGCTTACCGTGGTGGAAGACAGTAAATCGGATATAGATACCAGGCAGGAGCGCCGCGCCGAGAAACTGAGGAAAAAGCGGACGCAGATAAAAAAACATGGCAAAAACCTGGCCCGGGTCTACATGGACGCGATTCTGAAGAGGTTAAAGCGTAGGTAGCAGGCCGCTTTGAAAAAATACACGAGTGGGAATATCCCACTTGACAGATAATCCCACCAATGCTATAATCTCACCATGACGGCTATGATAATAAAAGATGAAGAGTTCATAAGGGTAGCCGAGAGCGTGAAGCCAGATGCTAAAAAACGAGTAGTTCTGCCCAAACTACCGGTACAAGAAGGCATCACATACCATATATACAGCAACAGAATCGGGCAGATTATTCTGGACCCACAGGTAACCATTCCCGCTTCAGAAGCATGGCTGTTCAATAACCCGGATGCCCTGGCATCAGTCCAGCGGGGCCTTGCCGATGCTGCACAGGGCAGGGTGACAAAAGTCGACCTTGATACTCTATAGGATCAAGCGTTTTGTTTGAACTGGAATGGGCAAATGAAGCAAGGCAGGCTTACGTCCTGCTAAAAGGTGATGCATCCCAAATAAAACGCTACAAAGCGGTCAGGAAGACCATCAAGTCACTGGCAAAGAATCCCCGACACCCCGGCCTCCAGACGCATCAATTCATTAGCCTAACCGGCCCGAATGGGGAGAAGGTTTTTGAAGCCTATGCAGAGCAGAGGACGCCAGCCGCCTACAAAGTCTTTTGGTATTATGGGCCTTCAAGGGGTATAATCACGATTTTCGCAATTACTTCTCACCCATAGTCACGTCTTAACACAGGGAAAAATATTTCTCAATAGCCTAGATATGGACGCCATTTTGAAAAGGTTAAAAGGAAAGAAGTAATATCCAAAGTTAAGATTTTGCCTCATTATTGTCATCATCAATAATACGTTTTAAAGCATCGCTAGCTGTATTAGGTACACCAATTTCACCTGCTTTATATATAATTACTCCGCCCTTCGTTGGCCTAATGATTATCTTTCCTTCTTTAGCCATTTGGTTGGAAAAATCTACAGGGTCAAGCAAAGGATAATATTCTCTAAAAGCACCATTAAATCCTGAATACACGCTATGTATGCCTTTATAAGGTGGAACCCTCAAACGTTCTATAGCTTTAAAAACAAATTCTTCAGGGGACACATCACCTAAGCTAGGAGTCTTGCTCATATACTAATTTTAAGACGTCATATCAATTCCTGCAAAAATTAAAACCAGCGAATTTACTTATAATATTTAGAAATAATGACTATTTCGTCGATAATGAATAGCTATTAACTCCTCAATGGTGATAATTAACTATAAATACATTTAAGAAAGAAATGATAGATTTGACAGTGTCAGGATTATAATATAAAATCCTTATATAGGATTTAAAAATACAAACAAATTGGAGGGTTTACAATGAAAATCGAGGGGAAAAAGGTTCAGCAAGGTAACAAAATCTTCTTTGCAGGCAAGATGAAAATTAGTGACTTACTAGATAGAGTTCAGGTAGATAAGTTTATTAATGGGCATCCTGATGGTTACCAAAGGAATCTGTCTGATGCAAGAGCTAGGGCATTTGGTAGGTTTATTGATGGTGGCGGTATATCTCCTTCCTCAATACTCCTAAATGTAAGAGATGTTGACAATATCACAGAAGCAGATGGCTACATTGACCTACCAGACGACGTTACTATCTGGGTAGTTGATGGTCAGCATAGAATCGGAGGTATGAGGTTTGCTGTTGAGAGAGAGCCTAATAATTCTGACTTGGAATTTCCTGTCATTATTATGAACGAGACCTCAAACTACGAAGAGGCCAAGCAATTCGTCATAATAAACAAGACTCAAAAAGGTGTAAGAACTGACCTTGCAGAGAGATTTCTAATGCGTGCTGTCAAAGAAGAAGGTAGAGAAAAACTCTTTGAAATGCGCGAATCTGGTGTGTTAAGAGGAATTCTTAAAGATGTGGAATGGGTTACAACAGCTATACAGATTGCCGATATTCTCAACGGTAATAAAACATATCCCTGGTGGGGCAAGATTCAACTCCCAAATTCTCCAAAAATTGGCACTATTGTTTCTCAGAAATCATTTACAGATTCTTTAGAGCCAATATTAAAAGATACGTTTTTTCAAGGAAAGCAAGTACAACAAATAGCCTCAGCAATTGGCAATTATTGGGAAGCTATTAATGAATTATGTACGGAAGCCATAGAAAGCCCTAAAGACCATGTGCTTCAAAAAACAACCGGGGTCTTCGTCTTACACAAGGTATTCCCACGTGTAACTGAACTTTGTAGAGATGAAAAGGGTAACAGGATCCTTACGAAAGAAAGTATTAAGTCTGTTCTTAAGAATATGCCATTTATGAACTCCGAATACTGGCAATCTAATGGTACTGCGGGAAGAAGAGGTACAAGCAGGAAAGCTTTTTCTTCCTTGTCATTAGAAGCGCTAGAGTTCTTAGAATCTGACCAAGAATCTAAAGAACGAGACATGATCGTCTGATTAATAAGCGCGCTTTTTACATATTTTGCGGGGATAGTTTATTCTGTCCCCGCATTTTTTAATGAGCTTCTCTTTAAAACGTCATTATTTGGATTTTTAAGAAATTGTCAGTATTCAGACCTGTTACTCAGCCTCTTCCTCTTCTCCCCCACTGATTACCTCTCCCCCCATCTCCTCCTCAAGCTGCTCCATGATGCGGGCGGCCCTGGGATAGCCGATGTGCAGTTTCCGCTGCAGGAAAGAAGTTGAAATGTGGTCGTGCTGCTCCATGAGCTCGCGGGCGGAGTCCATGAGCGGGTCTTCCTGCTGGCCGCTGCGACCACCCATCGTGGGGGGTGGCGCCACTTCTTCGATTTTAATCGACGTCGCGTCCTGTTCCTTCAGGCTGTTCCAGAAGTAGACCAGCCTCTCCAC
>CAYZOI010000007.1:22216-35351 GCA_964480145.1 uncultured Dehalococcoidaceae bacterium
AAGCAGCCCTGGAGTCGCCTCGGTTTTCCGGCTTCCGTGGGCATGTAGAGCATGTCTCCCCTGCCCAGCAGCTTTTCCGCCCCGGCGCCGTCAAGGATGGTGCGCGAGTCCACCTGGGAGGTGACGGCAAAGCTGATGCGGGTGGGGAAATTGGCCTTGATTAATCCGGTAACCACGTCTACCGATGGACGCTGCGTGGCTACGACCAGATGGATGCCGGTGGCGCGAGAAAGCTGGGCAAGTCGGAACAGGATATGCTCCACCTCGTCAAAGCTGGTCATCATGAGGTCGGCCAGCTCGTCAATGACCAGCACCATGTAGGGCAATTTATCAGTGCCCTGGCGGTTCTTGTTGTAACCCTCGATATTGCGGGCCCCGGCCGACGCCAGTTTCTGATATCTCTGGTCCATTTCCTGGCTCAGCCAGCGCAGTGTGCTCAAAGCTTTTTTCGTATCAACGATAACCGGAGTAGCCAGGTGCGGGATGCTGTTGTACGGCGTAAGCTCAACGCGCTTGGGGTCAATCATGATGAACCTGGTGTCGAACGGCGTGTTGTAGAGCAGCAGGCAACCGATAACCGCGTTAAGGCAGACCGTTTTACCGCTGCCGGTTGCCCCGGCGATAAGCAGGTGCGGCATCCGGGACAGGTCTCCCGATACCGCCTCGCCGCCGGCACCTTTACCCAGTGCCAGTGACAGTTTCGAGCGCGCCTGCAGCTTCTGGTACGTGCTGGACTCTATGACGCTGCGCAGGCTGACCACACCGATACTGGTGTTTGGCACCTCAATGCCAACGATTGATTTTCCCGGGACCGGCGCTTCAATCCTGATGCTCGGTGCCGCCAGCGCCAGTGCCAGGTCGTTGGCCAGAGAGGTAATCCGCTCCACCTTGACCCTGGTCTTGGACACTTCCTCCAGCGTCACCCTGACGTCACCGTTCCTGTCCCGTTCCTTCTTTTCCTTCAGCTTTCTATCCCAGCCCGGTTCCACGCCAAACTGGGTTACCGTCGGCCCGGCGTTTATCTGCACGACCTTGGCCTCAACACCGTAGCTGACCAGCGCGTCTTCAATTATTTTGGCCCTCTGTACATTATCCGCCTCACTGAACTCAATTTCCGGCGTCGTGTCGAGGATGTCTATCGGGGGCAACTTCCAGCCATCAACCATAACCAGGTCGGACGACTGTCCGTATTTCCTCCATACCTCCTGCGCTACCTGCCTGAGCTCCTGCGTGGTCGGCGCTGACTCCGGGGCTCTGGTCACCGCTTCCCTCTCCGGAGGAGCCACCAGCGGCGATTTTGGTATCGCCCTTTCCGGCCTCACGACAGGCTCTTCCATCTCGCGTGGCAGGGGCGGCTTTTCCTCAATGGGCGGCTTCGGATGAAGCTCTATATGGGCTGGCGTTGCGGCACGTTCGTTCGCCAGTTGTTTTTCAAGGTACCTGGGCACCTTCGCCGGCTGTCGCCGGAACTGGCCTCCCAGCCAAGAGAAAAACTTGGCGACCAGCTTCAGACATACTTTGGGGGCGACCAGGATTACGCCAACGATAAAAAACCCGATAACAATCAGAATATCGACTACCGGTGCGGGCTCCATTATCAGCGCCCTGCCGAATTCACCCCCCATATCAAAAATGGCCAGTATCCCCCAGACCGCCAGAACAAAGGCAGCGGCTCCCAGCCACCGATTAAAACGGAGGATAAACGAAGGCAGCTTTCGCCGCTTCATCTGAACGATAAAGGTAATAATCGCGGTCGCAATGAAAAGCAGCCCCCAGCCAAATAGACCGGTTAACGCCGACCACTGCCACCAGACCAGCAAACCAACGAGCGCCAGCAGAATGGTATAGCGCATTGGCGGCAGCCACAGAAAATAGAGCAGCCCGCCCCGGAAAGACCGCCGTCGTCTTTGTCTTGGCCCTGGTCTGTTCAGGAACTCATTATCCGCCCTGGGTCTTCTTTTGGGCATAACAGTTACACCCTGACCATAAACGGCAGAATCATCGGGCGAAGCTTGGTCTTATCATAGTAAAATTTTTCCAGCGTATCCCTCGCCTTGGCATTGACAAAGCTCCATTCGGCGGCCTTGCCGCCGCTGTGGTCAAGTGTCTTGGCCAGCAGGTCCCGGCTTTCATCAATCATTTCCTTGAACTCCCTGGTATCGACAAAACCCCGTGTCACGATGTCAGGGCGCCCCACCAGCTTGCCTGTCTGCCGGTTCACCGCGATTATCGCCACCACGATGCCGTCCTTTGACAGCATGCGTCTGTTACGCAACACCACACCGCCAATATCCCCGACGCTCAACCCGTCAACATAAACGTTACCTGAACCAACCTTACCATTCTTTTTGGCCGAGTGCTCGGTGAGCTCAAGAATATCCCCGTCTTCCAGAACGAAAGTATTTTCCTTCGGCATGCCCACCGATTCGGCCAGCCTGGCGTGCAGGCTAAGATGACGATACTCGCCGTGGATAGGCATGAAGAACTCCGGCTTGACCAGGTTCAGCAGTAATTTGAGCTCCTCCTGACTGCCATGGCCATGAACGTGAACCTGCGCCACTTTATCGTACAGTACCCGTGCTCCCTGCTTAAAAAGGTTATCCACGGTACGGTTGACAACGGCCTCGTTGCCGGGTATCGGCGTTGCTGACATTACGATGGTATCTCCGGAGTGGATGTTAACGTTGGGGTGGTCACGGTTTGCCATGCGCACCAGCGCCGAGGTCGGTTCTCCCTGGCTTCCAGTGGTAACAAATACGACCTTGTCGTTGGGGAGGCCACGGGCTTCATCAATTCTGCCCAATATCCCATCAGGGGCCTGAATATAACCAAGCTCCAGTGCCATGCGCACCGTATCACTCATGCTGCGTCCGACAATGAAAACACGCCGCCCGTGCTTGGCCGCAGCGTCAATCACCTGCTGGACACGTGACACCAGCGAGGAAAAGGTGGTAACTATCACCCTGCCCGGGGCATCCGCCATGATGTGGTCCAGAGCTTCTCCAACCACCTTTTCCGACGGCGTGTAGCCGGGAAGCTCGGCATACGTGGAGTCGGAAAGGAGGAGCAAGACTCCCTGTGCCCCCAGTTGAGCCAGGCGTGAAAGGTCGGTTGGCCGGCCGCTGACCGGCGTGTAATCGAGTTTGAAATCCCCGCTGTGTACCACGACGCCAACCGGGGTATTAATAATCAGGCCGGCGGCGTCAGGAATACTGTGGCAGACGGGAAATAACTCTACCTTGAATGCTCCCAGCGTAATCGGTTCGCCAGGTGCCACCACTTTTAGTTTGGCATCAGCCAGCGCTTTGCGTTCCTTGAGTTTAACGCGTATCAGGCCTTGGGTCAGGCGGCTGGCATAAACCGGAACATCAAGCTGGGGTAGAACGTAGGGCAGCGCGCCAATATGGTCCTCATGACCGTGTGTAACGACAATGCCCAGGATTTTTTTCTTTCCATCCAGAAGGTAATTGATATCAGGAATCACCAGGTCAATGCCGAGCATTTCTTCCCCTGGAAACATGAGCCCGACATCAACGATTAATATCTCGTTCTCATATTCCAGCAGGAGCATATTCTTGCCGATTTCACTGAGACCACCGAGGGGAATGAGCTTTAACTTCGATCTGGCCATCTTTCCAGTCCTAAAACATGCTCAACTGCTGGGGGCTGGGTTCAACATCGGGAACATTTTTCGCCTCGGCAAGAACGACAGGTATCTTTTTCATATCGGCTTCTATTGCCTGCCGCAGGCTTTGCTGGTGGAGAGCCGCCGCCGGATGATACATCGCGAAACATATAACATCACCCTGCTTGACCGCAGTCCCGTGTATTTTACCTATACTTTTACCCGGGAAAAACCGGGCCATTGAATAACGGCCCAGAGTAACGATCATCCTGGGTTTTATGATGTCTACCTGGTGGTCGAGCCATTTCTGGCAATTCTGAATTTCCGTCGGCAGTGGGTCACGGTTGCTTGGCGGACGGCACTTCATAACGTTAGCGATAAAGACCTGCCGCCGCGTTAAGCTGATTGATGCCAGCAGCTGTTCCAGGTAGTGCCCGGCTGGCCCGACAAAAGGTCGCCCCTGCTGGTCTTCATGCCAGCCCGGAGCCTCACCGATAAACATGATTTCAGCATCCTCCGGCCCCTCCCCAGGTACGGTATTCGTCCGATTTTTCGCTATTTCGCACAGCAAGCAGCGAGCAATTTCCTGATTAAGTTCACTCAGCGTAGACATATTACTCAGGGATTCAATCACGCTTAATAAATCAGCCTTCTGACTTCTGTGCTTATGATAGCATTCCCTATATGTCAAGTCAATTTGAGAGGTGGCTACAGAAACAAAACGAGGGGCGCGTGCCCCTCCGGTGGTCGCATTTTCAGCGAAACGTTTATTATTTTACCTGTGGCAGACCTATTTCCTCCCAGTGCTCCATCCCGCCAAGCATGTTGTAGACTTCGGTGAAACCGAGGCCGGCCATCGTATCCAGAACCTGACCGCTCACATCATCGCCATGGCTGTAGATAAGATAGAACCCCTCACGGTCCAGTTCATTCAGCGCTTTAAAAAAATCGGAGGAACCGTAATCCAGATTGATTGCCTCCTCTATATGTCTGCCGGCGTACTCCTCGATGGAACGGAGGTCAATAATGATGAAATCATCGCTGCCCCGGTTGTCCTCTATCAGGGTAAAGGCTTCCTCAAGCGAAATATCTTCGATTACCTGCCCGGGGCTTTCTGGTCCTTCCTCTTTAGAGCAGGCGCCTGACAGCACCAGCGCGGCAATCAATAAGCCCAGCGCTGCCTGCATACACCGCCTTTTCGTTGACCTTAACCTCACAATCTATTACGCGCTTACCCTGGGCAATACTTCTTTCAGGGCTGAGATTATCTCTTTTATATCTTCTTCTGCTATCAGTCCCAGGTGCCCGATGCGGAATATTTTACCCTGGAGACTCTGCTGGCCGCCAGCAAGCACTATCTGATACTCCTCGCGTAGTATTTTAAGCATCTCCTTTACATCCATGCCACCCCTGACGGACACGGCAGTAACCGTGTTGGACGCATATTTCTCATCGGGAAAGAGAGATAGCCCCAGCGATTTCACCCCTTCTCGAGCCGCATCGCCCACCCTGGCATGGCGAGCAAAGATATTTGATAAACCTTCCTTCAGCATCATGTCCAGCGCCACCGCAAGCCCGAACACAATCGATACTGCCGGGGTCCACGGTGTCTGTCCTATTTCCAGGTATTTTTGTGCCCGGGCGAAATCCCAGTTGAAACGGGGCATCCTGGCCTTGGCATGAGCCTGCCACGCTTCCTGGCTGACACTGACCATCGCCAGGCCGGGAGGCACCATCCACCCCTTCTGGGACGCGGTAACGGTTACATCGCAGTGCCACTTATCCACCGGCAGGTCAATTGAGCCTATGCTGCTGACAGCGTCCACCAGCAGCAGTTTGTCAAACTCCTTGACCACAGCACTGATGGCCGCCAGGTCATTGGTCACCCCGGTCGAGGTTTCATTATGCGTTACCATTACCGCCTTGATTCCAGGCTCCCTTTGCAGCGCGCGCCGGATTTCATCAGGGTCAGCCGCCCGGCCATACTCGAAACGTAGCGGAATGACCTCGGCACCAAACTCCTCCGCTATGCTGGTAAACCGTTCCCCGAACACGCCCACCGTGACCGAAAGCACCTTATCCCCCGGAGAGAGGGTATTGACAATTGCCGCTTCCAGACCCCCTGTCCCAGAGCATGTCAGTAAAAAGAGGTCATTTTTCGTCTGGAATAGCTGCTTCATCTTGGCGGTGATATCATGCAGCATCTCCCCGAATTCCGGCCCGCGGTGGTTTATCATCTGCCCGGCCATCGCCTGCAGGACTTCCGGCGGGCACGGGGTAGGCCCTGGAATACGCAACTGTCCCATTTTACTTACCTTCCTCTTTCTCAATATCAGTATTAATCACATTAACAAAGCCGCGTTTACCAACTTTAATAACAGTGCCACTTTGAACAGGAGCTATGCGACTGGTTACAGCCTCACCAGCTATAACAGTACCACCTTGAGAAATCAATCGGTTCGCCTCGCTACGGCTTTTGGCCAGTCCTGTTTCTACCAGCAGTCGACTAATATCTATGCCCACCTCTTCACCCCGCTCAGATGCCAACTTACCAAAAGAGACATAGCAATTCTTTATCTCTTTGGGATCTTCTCGCCTCTGAAAAACTCGGCTGAAATGCCCCTCGGCCTCATCAGCCGCCTTTTTATCGTAAAGCTGGATGACCAGCTCGCTTGCCAGGCGCTTCTTCAGCTCCATCGGATTGACGGCGTTGTTGCCCAGCGCCTGCCTGAACTCATCCAGCTCGGCATCAGGCACGTCGGTCACCAGCTCGAAGTATTGGATAATCAGGTCGTCACGGATGGACATGGTCTTGCCGTAGATGTCTTCCGGCTGGTCAGTCACGCCGATATAGTTCCCCAGGCTCTTGCTCATCTTCTGGCTGCCGTCGGTGCCCACCAGAAGCGGTGTCATAAAGCACTGCTGGGGAGGCTGCCCCACCATGGACTGGAGCTCTCTTCCCACCAGGAAATTGAACTTCTGGTCTATGCCGCCGAACTCAACATCCGCCTCTATCGCCACCGAGTCATATGCCTGAAGCAGCGGGTACATGAACTCGGTCAGCGCAATCGGCTGCCCGTCATTGTACCTGCTGTTGAAATCTTCACGCGCCAGCATCTGGGCAACGGTAAACTTGCTGGTCAGCTGAATAACCTCGGTCAGGGTGAACTTGTCGAACCACTCGCTCTGCCACCTCACCTCGGTCCTTTCCTTATCCACAATCTTGAAGAACTGTTCCATATAGGTCTGGGCATTGGCCCTTACCTGTTCCACGGTAAGCATCGGGCGGGTCACCGAAACGCCACTGGGGTCGCCAATCCGGGCTGTCCAGTCAGCCACGATGAGCACCACCTGATGGCCAAGTTCCTGAAACTGGCGCAGCTTTCGCAGCGACACCATATGTCCAAGGTGAATATCGGGGAAACTGGGGTCGAAGCCTTCCTTCAACCTCAGTTTTTTGCCGGAGCGGAGCAGCTCAATCATTTCCCCTTCCACAATGATTTCGGCTACTCCCCGACGCAGAAGGGGCTGTATGTCCTGCTCAGCGATTTTCCTCACCTGGCCTTTCATGTCTGTTTTCCGCCTTTTACACTTAGTATGACGACGCCCCGTTTCACGTCTTCAGCCACCTGCTTTTTCAGCTCTTCCACACTACCAAATCTCCTCTCCTCGCGCAACCGCTCCACAAACTCGAGCCGAAGCTCCTGCCCGTAAAGGTCGCCCCGGTAATCAACGATATAGACCTCCACCGTCCGTCTGTTATCACCGAAGGTAGGGTTAGTACCGATATTGGTCATCGAGGGGAAATTTTTACTGCCGATACCTGCCCAGGTGGCATAAACCCCGTCTGCGGGCAAGGCCTGCTCGGGGTCGATATTCAGGTTGGCAGTGGGAAACCCCATTTCCACTCCCCTCCCCGCGCCGGCGACAACGTGACTCCGGAGGCTGAAGTTCCGACCAGCCAGTCGTCGGACTCTGTGCACATCTCCGCCCGACAGAGTCTGCCTGATTGCCGTGCTGCTCACAATCCCCCCATCAATTACCACGGGAGGCACCACGATAACACTGAAACCCAGTTCACGCCCCAGTGCGTGAAGA
The DNA here is from genome assembly GCA_964480145.1 of uncultured Dehalococcoidaceae bacterium. Lineage (GTDB taxonomy): Bacteria > Chloroflexota > Dehalococcoidia > Dehalococcoidales > RBG-16-60-22 > E44-bin89. The sequence goes on from CAYZOI010000007.1 coordinate 29,940, forward strand.
GCATCTGCGCTGCCCTCTCGTTTTCTGCCCAGAGCAAAGTCAGGTCCGATTACCATACCGCGCATGCGCAGATGTTTTCTGAGCAGGCCGATGAACTCACGTGCACTTAATTTGGAGGTCTCAGCAGTAAAGGTGAGCGGAATGATAATATCCACGCCTTCATTTTCGAGCAGCTTTTCCCTCTCCGCCAGGCTGGTAAGAAACGGCAATATGATATCAGGGCGCAGTACCTCCTGAGGGTGCTGTCGAAACGTTACCACGACGCTCAGTGAGTTTTCCTGTTCCGCCTTACCCACCAGCTGCGAAATCAGATGTTTGTGGCCGAGGTGCACGCCATCAAACACACCAACGGTGACGAAGGTATCCTTTGCCGGTGAAAGTCGGGCCAGCTCTTCCTCAACCAGCATCGCCAGTTTCCCCTGTCTGTAATCGCCTGTAGATTAAATATAACCTACTACAAGGATAAAATGAAAAAGGGGCTCTATGCAAACCCCGTGCTTACCTGTTATCTGAAACGTTTCTATGGTAACACAAGCCGAGCCGGAACGTCAATCGAACCTGATGATTTAATAACGTGCTAACGGTCTGCCATCCGGTAGAATACCAGCCCCGAAGGCAGCTTGGGATAGAAGTAGGTTGATTTCTCGGGCATCCGGTCGCCGACATCTGCAATCATTTTTATCATGTCTGCCTTCACCGGGCCTATCAGTAAGGCCAGTTGATATTGGCCGCTGAGAACCATATTTGCGGCATCAGACTGGTCATGGCGGTAGGCTACTTCCGCCGCCTGTTCCCGCTTCAGACCTAACAGTTTCTCCAGTATAACGTGGTCCAGAATACTGACGGTCAGCCTCTTGTACTGTTCCGAACGGGAGTCAGGCATGAGCTTATTTAGCGACGTTAAATTATGCGGTTTAAGCAGCAGTATATTCTGATTGTCCAGACCAAAGATAGCAATCCTTCCCTGACCCGCCTCTCCAGCCAGAAAGACGTTTACTTTTTGCCAGACATCAAGCGAGTCGAACGGTAGTTTCTGTATCTGAAATAGTGAGGCCAACCCGTTTAAGATTCCGTCCATCTTTTCAGATGGTAGGCCGCGAACCAGTCTGTGCGACGGAAGGATAGCCAGGCCGGGGTCAGCGAAATCAACGAGCTCCATCATCACGAATTCGAACCCTTCGTCCTCGTGAGCTTTCGCCAGTTTATTACGTTGCTCCCGCTGGTAAGTCAGGGCACTTTCATAGCGGTGGTGCCCATCGGCAATATAGATGGGCTGATGGGCCAGCTGCTGCCGTAATTGAGCCAGCGTCTCCGCTTCACTGATGGCCCATAGAACGTGTTTTTCACCGCTGTCGGTATTGAAATGAACTAGCGGTGCGTCCTTCTCCTTGGTTACCAGCGCTGAAGCAATTCTCTTATGGCGGTCTTCAAAGAGGGCCATAATGGAACTGGTATCAGCCTGGAGCGCGCGCAATAAATTAAGCCGGTCACTTTTGGGATTGGCCAGCGTGCCTTCGTGAGGGCGTATCACCCGACTTTCCCATTCCTCCAGCCTGACCAGCGTGATAATCCCCCTTCTCCGGTATTCTTGACCCTGATACCGAAAATGGTGGTCGTGCAGGTAAACGGCCGGTGTTTCCTCAACAGCGAGAATCCCCTGTGTCAGCCACTGGGTCAACGTAGCTGCGGCCCGGGTGTATTTATTCTCCGAAGCGGTATCCTGAGGCAGCTCCCGCGTATGCTCAAGTTGAATGAAGTTGTGCTCACTGCGCCCGTAGAGTTCCGACTGCATATGCGGAGGTATGATATCGTAAGGCGGGCAGATTACCTGTGCCAGGTCGCTTATTATCGCCTGGTTATAACGAACGCCACGAAAAGGATAAATATCAACCATTAACAGAATTCCTACCCTGCTGGTGCTGGTAACATGAAAGGGCAACAATATATATTTTAACGCATCCGGCATTTGTATAACAAGCCTCCCTCCTTGAGCAGAACCGCGTATAATGGTAAAATCCATAGTCGGCGTCAGTGAAGGCTGGCGCTTTTCACTATTAAGATTAATACTGGAGTGCATTGTGATTATTAAATTGCTGGTCGTCGGGCCCCTGGCATCAAATTGCAACATCGTCGGTAACGAGGCCACCGGAGAAGGAATTATCATTGACCCGGCGGATGAAGCGGGGAACATCCTGGAGAGCGTGGCAGAACTCGGCTTAACCGTAAAACTCATCGTTCTCACCCACGGACACCCCGACCACATCGCCGCGCTGAAGGAGGTCAGGGAAGCCACCGGCGCTGAAATCGCGGTTCATACCGACGACTCTGAATATCACAGTCAACATTCGCTCGCCCTTGCCTTTGGTTTCGACTGTCCAGCCTCACCCCCCCCGGACAGATTGCTAAAGGATGGAGACAGCATAGACATCGGCGACCTGCATTTCGAGGTGGTTCACACACCGGGTCATACGCCCGGCGGCATCTGCCTGTTCGAAAACGGTGTCCTCTTCAGCGGCGACACCCTTTTCAATTACGGTATCGGTCGCTATGACCTGCCCGGCGGGGATTACGCGCAGCTTATGAATAGCCTCCAGGTCAGTCTGATGGCTCTGCCTGACGAGACCGTCGTGTATCCGGGGCACGGCTCCAAGACTACCATCGGCGCGGAAAGACGGAGCAACCCTTTTCTGCAGGGTTAAAAATAAAGCGGAGGCTGTGCCTCCGCTTTATCGATTTCCCTCTAAATCGGGACTTATATTTTCGCTTTACAGGTCCACCAGCATAACGAAGATGGGGCCAAAGATGACCGCTACTTTACCAACCAGCTTGATGAGTATATTCAGTGATGGCCCGGCCGTATCCTTGAACGGGTCACCGACCGTATCGCCGATAACGGCTGCTTTATGCGCCTCGCTGCCCTTGCCACCGTAGTTCCCGGCTTCAATGAATTTCTTCGCGTTGTCCCAGGCACCGCCAGCATTGGCCATCATCACTGCCATCAGGAAACCGGTGAGCAGCGACCCAACAAGCAGTCCCGCCACCGCCTTCGGACCGAGGGTAAAGCCGAGAATAAGCGGCACGGCCAGCACCAGGATGCCAGGCAGCATCATTGATTTTAAAGCTCTCTTGGTGGCAATATCAACGCAGCTGACGTAATCGGGCTTGGCCGTCCCTTCCATCAGCCCCTTTATCTCCCGGAACTGCCTCCTTACCTCATTGACGATGGCAAAAGCACCAGACCCCACGCCACGCATTGCCAGAGCGCAGAAGATAAAGGTGAGCATGCCGCCAATCAGCACTCCGGTGATAACCGCCACATCGGTCAGACTGGCCACTTCAACTTTGGCAACCGCAAAGTAGGTTGCCAACCAGGCCAGGGAGGCCAGAGCCGCCGAGGCAATAGCAAATCCCTTGCCCAGCGCCGCCGTGGTATTGCCCACCGAGTCGAGAGCCTCACAGCGCTCTCTCACTTCCTTGCCCAGACCGGCCATCTGGGCAATGCCGGCCGAGTTATCGGCAATCGGCCCGTAGCAGTCCATTGCCAGCAGCATTCCCAGATTGACGAGCATGCCCATAGCAGCGATGGCGATGCCGAGCAGGCCGCCGAAAACGTAGGCCAGCACTGTGGCTATCGCCACGAGCAGGATTGGTATCACCGTGCTCATCAGGCCGCTGGCAATGCCCTCGATAATGGTCACCGCCGCTCCGCTCTCCGCTGCCTGCGCTATTTTTTTCGTTGGTTTGTGCTCCGCCGATGTGAAATATTCCGTTGCCAGGGCGATAAGGAAACCGGCGATGAGACCGGATATCAGCGCCCAGAAAAGTCCCATTTCGCCGACATAAAACCAGATAATCAGGCCGCTGGCGATTATCATCAGTGCGTTGCTCACATACACGCCCCGGTTCATGGTGGCGTGTGCCCGGGCAACCTGCTTTTCAAAGTCGGCTTCAACTTCTTTCGGCCTGACCGAGAGAGCTCCGATAATGGAAACCACAATGCCAACCCCGCTCAATGCCAGGGGCAGGAGCATACCTTTTACCGCGCCGAGAACGATGACTCCCAGCACCATTGAGGCGGCAATGGCTGAGACATAAGATTCATACAGGTCAGAGCCCATGCCGGCCACATCACCCACATTGTCGCCAACGTTATCGGCAATCACCGCCGGATTGCGCGGGTCGTCCTCCGGGATGCCTTTCTCCACTTTGCCCACCAGGTCAGCGCCGACATCCGCACTCTTGGTGAAGATGCCACCCCCCGCCCTTAAAAACAGGGCCACCGATGATGCCCCAAAGGCGAAGCCCAGCCAGACGTGGCTGTCCTCCCAGATAAAGGCAACGATGGTAAGGCCGAGCAACCCCAGCCCAACGACGCAGAAACCCATCACGGCGCCGCTGGAGAAGGCGATTTTCAGCGCTCTGGCCCAGCTGTTGATGGCGGCATTGGCCGTCCTGGCATTCGCCAGGGTGGCGATGTTCATCCCCAGCCATCCCGCCAGCGCCGAGGTAAAAGTGCCGCAGAGGTAGGCAATGGCAACATATGGTTTGGGGTCAATGAATACCGCCAGGATGATGAATACCACCACGGTGAAGATGGCCAGAGTGAAAAATTCGCGGCGCAGAAAGGCCATCGCCCCCTGCCGGATGGCTTGGGAGATTTCACGCATTTTCTCATTGCCCGGGCTCTCGCGTACAATCGTGGCCACCAGATAGCCCACAAAACCAAGAGCCAGCACGCCCGCCAGAATAATCAGTATACGCAGAACCATTGCTTCCATGCTCTAGACCTCCTGAGATACGACTCTAAACATAAATATAGAAGGCAGGTCTACAACTGCCTTCTATAATTTCACTTCATTGTTGTTCGCTTGCTCACTGATGATGTTAGTTTAGCGCATTTTCCGATTACGGTCAATGAGCAATTAATGTTTATCTCCTCTTATTTGTTCCAGCCTGTTTTCCAGGTCTTTCTGCCTCATGATAAGAGTGAGGTCGCTGCGCGTTCTCTCCAGCACACCGCGAACCATATCGGTGGTGCGCCTGAGCCCGCCGGTAATGGCATCGGGGAAGTCAATGGTCGCCAGAACGCTGTAGACATCGTCCATCACCCGCAGCAGTTCCTCGCCTCTGGATACATCGTCCCGTCTCATGCTGTCCAGCAGGTAGCGCCTCAATTCCCCCACCGCCTCCCCCAGCCCGTTCAGGTAAGCGGCGTTATCAACACCCAGTTCCTCAGGCGAAGGTATCGGCTTTCCGTTCACCACAGAGAGAAGAATGCTCCCCTCGGCATATTCCTTCTGCGCATCTCTGAAAAAGCCGGTGTTACTCAGTGCATGATAGTCGGCCACCGTCTGTTCCGCTTCGTCGAGCAGTTTTCGAGCCGTCTTCAACAGTTCCACCGCCCGCTCGAAT
>CAYZOI010000008.1:0-31003 GCA_964480145.1 uncultured Dehalococcoidaceae bacterium
AAGGGACGTTATGGTGAAGGCAGAGTTGGAGAATCGAATCCTCAACCGGCACCATCTCCTGACTATGGCCCAGCACCCGACTACGGGCCAGCACCTGAATACGGTCCGGCTCCTGTTTACGGTCCAGCGTCTGAGTACGGGCCGGCTCCTGACTTCGGTGGCCCAGAACCTGACTTCAGCTTTGACTGGGGTCCACCTCCGGACACGAGTACCTTCGACTACATAGAATTTGGCTTCGACTACGGTGAACCTATAAAATAAATCCGAGTGGGACTGCATGGTCGAAGAGCGTAAGTGGTCATGCAGTCCCGCTTTACTATTGCTTCTTGCTTCTAATTGCGCGGATTTCGCTGGGGTTCTTTACAGTTTGTAAAAGCTATGGACTTAGAACCCGAGCCAGCGAGGGGGCTGGCTCCTCCAGTTCATCCAGATGAGGAATGAATGAGACCTGCTTTTCCCATTCCAGCATGCCCTGGAACCAGATATACGGGGCAGCCCGTGACGTCACCACCCGCATCTTTCTTAACGACAACATGGAATCAATGCTGTGTTCCCGCCTTGTTTCAGTTATTCGCTGTGCCGATACGGGGCCAACTCCGGGCACACGCAGCAGCTCCTCATAGCTCGCCCGGTTGACATCCACCGGGAACAGCCAGGGTTGATTTTCGGCAATAACCAGCTTGGGGTCTTTCTGCAACGAGAGTTCTCCCTTTTTCCCGAGCGCCAGTTCGACCTCTTTTAATGGGAAACCGTATATTCTGAGCAACCAGTCAGACTGGTAAAGTCGGTGGGCGCGCAGCGGATTGGCCGGCGGTCTACCCTCAAGCGGTGAGTCACTGACCGGCCGGAAAGGACTGAAATAAGCCCTCCGCAACTCCACTTCACGGTAGAGGGCCGAGGTAGTGCGCAGCAGGTCCAGGTCGCTTTCCCCCGCTGCCCCAACGACAAACTGCGTCGTCTGTCCGGACGGTGCCAGCCTTTCGTCCGCCGCCTTCAGCTTTTTGACCCAGCGCATCGGCTCCACTATGTTCTGGTACAGGTCCTTCCGCTTGCTCAGCCTAGCCAGGTGCTGGACGGTGGGAGCCTCCATGTTCACGGAGACCCGGTCGGCCAGCTTGCAGCCCTCGGCAACACAATCGAATGAGGCCCCGGGCAGTATTTTAAGATGAATGTAACCCTTGAAACCGTAGCGGTAACGCAGGATTTCCACCGTCTTGACCATGGCTTCCATGGTGCGGGTGGGGTTATCAGCGACTCCGGAGCTGAGAAAGAGCCCTCGCACCATCCTCCGCTCATAAAGCTGCATGAAGGCTCGGGCCAGCTCCTCGGGCTGAAAGGCACGGCGGGGAAAGTCCCTGGTGACACGATTGACACAGTAGGCACAATCGTTCATGCAGACGTTGGTCAGCAGCACCTTGAACAGGCAGATTGAGCCGCCACCGGGCAGCGCGGCGCGGTAGATGAAACGCCGCGGCGAGGGCGCGAAATCACGCACGCCGCTGTAACCGCAAATATCGAATTGCGCCGCCGATGACAGTGCCTTTAGCTTATCTTCAACCGCCATCTCCCCAGCCACCTTCTTAATAGAACAATTGTACTATAACACAGCAGGGGGACCGGGTCAATAGCCAAGACAGGTAAGACGGCTTCACTCGCTCATTCGGGAGCCAACGAGAAGCATGATACCGGCCAGGGCCGCGATATAGTTAATGCGATTATTTTTCCGACTCGCCCTTCTTTCCCCCGGACATTTGCTCCCGCTGCCAGCGGTGAATTTCATCGAGTGCCGGCGGTGCCACGCTGAACACTTCTATATCTTCAGGGAACTGCACCATATGACCTTCCCGGATGAAAAGCAGCCCCGTTTCGTCCACCCCGAGTGTCTCCCCAATCTGCCCGGCGATATGCTCGTAGCGCTTCCGCAGTGCTTCGATATACAGTTCCGATACCTGCTGCGCCACCTTCCGGCTGAGAAAGCCCATGAGGATAAACCTCTCCCAGTCCATGCTTTCCTCGGCCAGAGCTTTATCCTCAATCGCCTCAATCAGGGCGCCACCCTCGCTTTTCTCCCCGGCGATTCGGCTGCTATCCGCATTCAGTTTTTGCATTGCCTCGAAGCCGTTCTTGCCTGCCTCGTAGACCGATTCGTGATAGATATGCCCCACCTTACCAAGCTTCTCCTCGAGGTTCACCACGTGCTCGCCGACCTGCTGCCAGTAGCGCCGGTACTTATCCGCATAATCTTCCGGCGCATTTTTCCCCGAAAAAAGCAACGAAACGAGGTAAAGCTTCTTCTTGCTGGTGAACTCTTTCGCTTCCGGTTTCTCAATCTTACCCAGTTGCTCTGCCATGGTGCACCGTCCTTTCTCTCTACCCCATTCTACCCCCTGCCTCCACACTGAACAAGAGTCTCGTGCTGTGATATACTTATACTCTCGGGACAGGTAAATAATAAGCTATGGCAAAGGACTACTACCAGATTCTTGGCGTGCCGAAAACTGCCAGCCAGGAGCAGATAAAGAAAATATATCGAAAGCTGGCGATGCAGTTCCATCCCGACCGCAACCCGGGCAAGGAGCAGTGGGCCAACGAGAAGTTCAAGGAAATCAATGAGGCCTTCGGTGTTCTCGGTGACCCGCAGAAGCGGCAGCAGTACGACCAGTTCGGCACCGTCGGCAACATCGGCGACATCTTCGGCAGCCCCTTTACCCGCACCACCTTTGAAGACCTGATGAAGGACTTCCGCGGCTCCGGCCTGGGCTTCGATTTCCTGGATAATATCTTCGGCGATATGTCCAAAGGCAGGGGGTTCTCCTTCCGCACTTTCAGTCGAGGCTCCGGCGGCCGGGGAAGAGTACGTTTCGAGGCGCCGGGCGGCATCAACCTGGAGGAGATATTCGGCCAGCCAAAGCCCCGACCGCCGCGCCGTCCCGAAGTCCGCTATGAGGTGGTCATTACCAGAGAGCAGGCCGCTCAAGGACTGGAAAAAGACCTGGTTCGGAAGGGGAAAAAGCTCAGGGTGAAAATTCCCGCCGGGGTAAAGAACGGCTCCAGGGTGAAGCTACGCAATGCCCGCCAGCTCACCGACGGCCAAGCGGGAGACATTATTATAGTGGTCAGGGTGAAATGATTAAGCCTCAAGCTTCATTGAATGAGTTACACTAACGGATTCAGGGTCAGGATTTTTGAAAACCTACATCGCTCCACAATACTCCACCCTCAACCAATTCCATGGATATTTCTATTTTTACCTTATCCCTGATTACTGTTAGCTTAATGGTATCGCCTACACTTTTGTGTTCCCCCAGATAATTGAAAAGGTCGGCTACACCTCGGACAGTAACTTCGTCAATGGCAACTATAACGTCACCGGCATCAAAACCAGCTGATTTGGTAGCAGGCAGTAACTAATATTCCATCGGTTGTTTCTAACAGCGTCCAATTACCACGGAGGGTTGGATTATCAAAAGAGCCATGGTCAATAAGCGAGCTGGCTACACGGTTTACCTTATCTGAAGAGATGGCAAAATTGATTTCCTCTGCAAATATGAACAACCCACTGGTGACCAGTCCTATTACCTCACCCTCAGCGTTAAGAAGTGGTCCTCCCGAGCTTCCAGGATATGATGCCGCATTGTATTGGATTAAATTAGATATCGAGTAACGTCCCGCGTTTTCAACACTTCCTGCAATCAGAAATCTTGCCTCTTGACCGATAATGCCTGAGGTTACCGTTGTTGTTAATCCAAAGGGGCTACCTATAACTACGACTGGCTCGCCAATTACTATAGCATTCGAGTCGGCTAATGTTAATGGCTCAAGAGTAACCTTTTCATCGAGCTTGAGCACTGCAATGTCACTATACTTGCATCTACCAACAATTGATGCTGCATAGGTGTTGTCATCAAATAGAACGACATCGATCTCTGTAGCTTCTTGGACCACATGATAATTGGTTACTACATGCCCCTTAGTATCAAAAACAAATCCTGAACCAATACCCTCTTCACCCCCTTTCTTGACCACAACTTCAACTACACCCCTTTTTACCTGTTCATAGATCTTGCTTATATCCACAATCGATAAGGCTGTTAGCTCATCTCTTACAGTCTTAATCTGGCTAGCTGTCTCTCCTCTCAAGGCTGTCAGCTCATCGCTTAGGGTCTCAGTCTGACTAGCTGTCTCTCCCCTGAAAACTGTCAGCTCATCGCTAAGAGTGCCAATCTGGTTGTTTAATAGGTCGAAGGCATAAACGCCCACGCCAGCAATAGCGACTAGGAGGGAAAATAATAAGCCAATAATAACCTTCATTTACTTCTCACCTCCTCACGCATGGTAGAGGGTATCTTTTCTTCAGGCATTTTGGTTACCTCCTTATTAGATATTTTGGTTAGAACAAACCAAAAAGGGTGCCAGCAACCGCATCACACACAGCGGTCACCAACACCCTTCTTCATCACCTTTGCCTAATCCAGTATTCTGTTTTAAAGATGTATTACATCAAGTAAAAGCTATTATAGTCCTATCTGCGGGTTTGTCAATACCCTAAATAGTCGAATAAACAATAAAATAGCTAATATAACTTCTTGCAACCCTCTCTCCCTTCCACTATAATGCTCTTTGTACCATCTGAAAATACGGCTGTCATAAAACGCCATCGAGAGGAGAGATTATTATGCCCAGGTTCTGTGCCAATTTAAGCATGCTTTTCACCGAAGTCGGTTTTGGGGACCGCTTTGAAAGTGCCGCCAAAGCTGGCTTCAAAGCGGTGGAATGCCAGTTCCCCTACGAGCTGCCCAAGGAAGAAATCGCCGCCAAACTGGACAAACTCGGCCTGGAATTTGTCCTGCACAATATACCGGCGGGAAGCTGGGCGGCGGGAGAGCGCGGCATTGCCTGCCTGCCGGGGCGGGAGAGCGAGTTCCGGGATGGAGTTGGGAAAGCCATTGAATATGCCAAAGCGCTGAAATGCCCCCGCATCAACTGCCTGGTCGGCCTTACCCCCAAAGATGCGCCGGCGGACAAAGTGCGCCAGACCCTGGTCAGCAACCTGAAATTCGCCGCCGAGGCCCTGCAGAAAGCGGGCATTACGTTCGTGGTAGAAGCTCTCAACGATAAAGACGTTCCCGGCTTCTATCTGGCAAGGACGCAGGATGTGCTCAAATTATTCGAGGAAGTCGGACACCCGAACCTTTTCCTTCAGTATGACATCTACCATATGCAAATCATGGAGGGCGACCTGGCCAAAACCATTCAGGAGAACATAAGCCGTATCGGTCACATTCAACTGGCCGACGTGCCGGGCAGACATGAACCGGGCACCGGCGAGATTGACTTCCCCAATCTGTTCAAAGGCATTGATGAGGCAGGATACACCGGCTGGATAGGCTGCGAATATAAGCCGGCCGGTGTTACTGAAGATGGCCTGGGATGGGTCAAACCTTATCTTTAAGTAAAAGGAGGAAAGATATCATGGCAAATCTTGGATTCATCGGCGTAGGCATAATGGGCAAGCCTATGGCCAGTCATCTGATGGAGGCGGGCAACACGATTCACATTTATGACGTGGTTGACGCACCGGTCAAAGAACTGGCGGCCAAAGGGGCAATCGCCTGCGGCAGCTGCAAGGAGGTGGCCGAGAAATCAGACATCATCTTCTCCATGGTTCCGGATACTCCGGACGTAGAAGCTGCCCTCTTCGGTAAAAATGGCGTCAGCGAAGGCGTTAAGTCAGGCTCGATTGTGGTGGATATGAGCTCCATATCCCCGATTGCTACCAAGGAGTTCGCCAAGAAGCTGGCGGAAAAGGGCGTGGAGATGCTGGATGCTCCGGTCTCCGGCGGTCAGGTCGGCGCAGAGAACGCTACCCTGTCCATCATGGTCGGCGGCAAGCCGGAAGTATTTGAAAAAATCAAGCCCTACTTCGAGCTTATGGGCAAGAACATCGTCTACATCGGCGGCAACGGTGACGGTCAGACCTGCAAGGTGGCCAACCAGATAGTGGTTGGCGAGACCATCATGGCCATCAGCGAAGCTCTGCTTTTCGCCTCTAAGGCGGGCGCCGACCCGGCCAAAGTAAGAGAGGCGCTGCTCGGTGGCTTCGCGCAGAGCCGCATCATGGACCTGCACGGAAAGCGGATTATTGAGCGCACTTTCCAGCCGGGCTTCCGCATCCGCCACCAGCAAAAAGACCTGAACAATGCTCTGCAGGGAGCGCGCAGCCTGGGAATGAGCTTGCCCGGTGCCGCTGTAGCTCAGGAACTCTTCAACGCCCTCGCTGCTCAGGGCGATAGCGACCTCGACCATTCCGCTCTGGTGCTGGCACTGGAGAAGCTGGCCAACCACAAGGTCGCTGGCGAATAAGCAAACTGCTTCTTAATTAAAGACAGAAAGGCAGGAGAGAGGCAATGCCTCTCTCCTGCCTTTTTATTAACACCCCTTCTCTCAATAAACCTCATTGGAATACAGGTTTTAGAAAATGTTAAGAAAATTGACCTGTATTTTTACCTTTTATTTAGCCTCGCGGCCGTATCCTTTCTTCAGGAAGGATGCAAAGGTGGAGTAAGTCTTATTACCTATGACCAAAGAGCTATTGTCAATTGCCACTTGGCTAGATAAGATAACTCCTGTGACCTGGACTAATAATGACGGATGGGAGAAGTAGCATTTGATGCCTGATACAGTTGTTGCAGAAACACAAACTGAGACGCCACAGACCAGGCTTCGCAAACACCTCATTCAATCCGAAGCGCTGCGCCTTATCCCCGAAACTATGGCGAGAAAGCATTCCGCCATTCCTCTGGAAATAAGCGGCAATGTGCTTCACGTCGCCATGGTCAACCCCTCCGACATCATAGCACTGGAGGCACTGGCCGCACGGAGCCAGATGCACATCGTGCCGGTGAGAGCCAGTGCTGAAGAAGTCCAGGATGCCATTGATTTCAACTATCAGTCCTATGAGGAGATTGAAAAGCAGATTGCCAGCATTTCGCAGGAAACTGAAGAAACCGGAGTGCCGGCCAAGCTGGACACGGTAACCGATGCACCGGTGGCCAGGGCGCTTACCCTTATCATCGACGAGGCGGTTAAAGCTCGCGCCTCCGACATACATCTCCAACCCCAGGAAGATAAGCTGCTGGTACGCTACCGCATCGATGGCACGCTTCATAACATGCTGTCCTTGCCTCTACCAACGGCCACCCCTCTCATTTCCCGGATCAAGATTCTGGCCAATATGAATATTGCCGACCATCATCGCCCGCAGGATGGCCATTTCTCAGTGCGTACCCGAGGCGGGCAGGCAATGGATATCCGCGTCGGCACGATAGCCACCGTGTATGGTGAGATGGCGGCATTAAGGCTTCTCGACAAATCCAAGGCCATCCTGAGCCTGTCCGACCTGGGTTTCATGCCCCAGAGCCTGGCCAAGTATGAAGAGATGCTCAAAATCCCGTACGGCATGCTTCTGGCCAGTGGCCCTACCGGCGCTGGTAAAACCACTACCCTTTACGCTTCGGTGAACTGCCTTGATTGCGCCGGGAGGAACATCATCACCATTGAGGACCCCGTGGAATACCGGTTTAAGAACATCAATCAGATTCAGGTCAATACACGCGCTGGCCTCACCTTTGCCAGCGGGCTCAGGTCCATACTGCGCCTTGACCCTGACGTAATACTGGTCGGCGAGATACGCGATGCCGAGACGGCCCGCATTGCCATCCAGTCAGCGCTCACCGGACATCTGGTACTGTCTTCAATACATGCCAACGATGCCGTGGGCGTGGTGTTCCGTCTCCTCGACCTGGGTATTGAACCTTTTTTGGTCGATTCGGCGCTCATCGGCATCGTCGCCCAGCGTATGGTACGGCGGGTCTGCCCCGATTGCGCCCAGTTAACCTCGATTCCACTCGTAGAGCAGATGAGCTACGAGAAAGAAGTGGAGGAAAATCGGCAGGAATTTCTTTGCGGTAAAGGCTGCAAGTCCTGCTCCCAAACCGGATACCACGACCGGAGCGGGCTATTTGAGATTTTACAGGTCAGCGATGAAATACGCATGATGTTACTCAAGGGTACCACCGCCGCCGAACTCAGAAACCAGGCGATTAAGGAGGGAATGGTGCCTTTAGTCAAAGATGGGATGCTAAAGGTCAAAGAGAATTTCACCACCCCGGCCGAAGTTCTCCGTAACGCCTACTCTGTAGACTGACAGCAGGCCCCGCCCAGATTTCGCCGCAACCAAAGTAGAGGAGGAGCGCCTCTGGGGAGAGACAGATGGTTTTCCAGTATATTGCCTATAACGAAAAGGGAGAGATAGTTAAAGGCAGGCTGCCGGCCACAAATGAAGAGGCAGCCAATGACCTGCTTGGCTATGCCGGCTATCAGGCAATCAGCCTCAAGCCGTACGTCCCCTTTCTCAATGTCGAAAAGCTGACCGCCGGTCTGTCCCAGGTAAAGCCGGGCGATATCATACTGATGTACCAGCAGCTGTCCATGCTCCTAGAGTCCGGCATTGATATCGTTGCCTCACTGGAACTGCTGCAGGAACAGGCGGCCAACCGCGCACTGAAGAGGGTTCTGGACGATGTAATCTCGGAACTACGCACCGGTCACCAGCTATCCAGGGCACTGGGCAAGCACCCTCACGTCTTTTCCCCTATTTACTGCCGACTGATAGGCGTGGGAGAACAGAGCGGAGACCTCGAGACGGTGCTAAAACAGGTGGCCGATTACATGGAGAAAGAGATCACCACCGCCAAGGAGACCAAAAGCGCACTGATGTACCCGGTAATCACCTCGATAGTTACGGTCATCGTTATTGCCGTTCTGGTAACGTTTGTCCTGCCCGGATTCGGCACCATGTACAGTTCGATGGGCATTGAGATGCCAGCCTCCACCAGGCTGCTCATTGACCTCTCTGGAAAGCTAAAAGAATACTGGGCCTATCTCATGCTGGGCACGCTGGCCATCCTGGGCCTATCCTACTTCTATATCAAAACGCCTAACGGCCGGGCCAAATTGGATAGGCTCGTCCTGCGTCTGCCTTTGCTCGGGAATGTAATCCACCTGAGCGAGCTGGCCCGCCTCTGCCGGACCATGTCACTGTTATTCCACACCGGCCTCCCCCTGACCGAAATCCTCCCCCTTCTCGTCCAGAGTAGCCGGAACCAGGCAATGTCCAAAGCGCTCACCGAAGTCCAGCAGGACATGATAAAGGGCGAGGGTATCTCGCAGCCCATGGCCAAAAACAAGCTCTTCCTGCCCATGATGGCGCAGATGGTAAGGGTCGGCGAAGAGACGGGTAATCTTGACGTTACCCTGCTCGCTGTATCCCGAAGTTATGATGCGGAAATCGAGGACAAGACCCGCTCCCTAATCTCGCTGATCCAACCGGTGATGACGCTGATTATCGGCGGAGTCATCGCCGCCCTTGCTCTTTCCCTGGTCTCAGCCATGTATTCCATGTACGGACAGGGGTTTTAAGAGGAAACTGATGATGAGATTCTGGCAAAAAATTATGGGGTTGAATCGGCGGGAACTGGGCATAACCTTCCTGGAAACGGTTATCGCCCTGGCCGTACTTGGAGCTGTCTCCGTTTCCTTTCTCAACGGCCTGACTTCAGCCTCGAAATCAGTCATCATCGTTGATGAAAAGACAACCGCCGAAAGCCTTGCCCGGAGCCAGATGGAATGGATAAAAAACGCCAGCTACTCATACAACGCCACCTCGTATTCAGCAGCGCCGATTCCTGATGGAAAGGATTATCTACAGTATTCGTCAGTTGTGGCTGCAGAGTCAGTACACACCCCGGATGATGGCATACAGAAAATCACGGTGTCCATTCAACGTTCCGGCAAAGGCGTTTATTTTCTTCAAGGATATAAGGTCGACCGATGATACGCAGTGAGAAAGGGTACACACTCATCGAATTAATCGTGGCGGTCGCCATTATCGTTCTGGTGAGCGGCGCGGCATCCATCACCATCTTTCAGGTTCTGAAAGGTACCGAGAGGAACAATGCTCACATGAACGCGGTACGCCAGGTACAGAATGCAGGGTACTGGATAAGCCGGGATGCCGGCATGGCGCAGAGTATCGAAACGGACAATTTAACATCACCGGATTTCCTCGTCTTCAACTGGACCGAATGGGATAGCGAAGACGAGGCAATATATCACTCGGCAACCTATTTCTTTGAGGATTTAACCGATGGTACAGGCAAGCTGAAACGAAGTCACTGGAGCAGCGCCGGCGCCAACGAACAGACCTTCATCGCCCAGCACATTTATTACACTCCCGGTGACCCGGATAATACCAGTAAAGCTGACTACCAAGCTCCGGTACTGACATTACAACTCGCCTCGCTTGTTGATGAGGCCAGAGAGACAAGGGAATATCGGGTAACACACCGACCGAATATTTAACGGTGAGAAGCCAGTGTTGATGATTTTAAGGAAAATATTAAAAGGTGAAGCAGGACAAGCCTTTCCCGTCGTTTTAGCCCTGCTGGTTATCGGTGGTCTGACCATTGTACCGAGCCTCAACCTGACCTTTATGAGCGCGAAAACCAGTCACCTGCTTGAGGAAGGAATAAAGGGCACCTACGCCGCCGATGCCGGTGTGGAAGAAACGTTATGGTCGCTGGCTCACGGTGAGTCGCCATCGAGTCAGCTGTCAGACAATATCAACGCCCAGCAGGTAAATATACAAACGATAGTGACCTGACCCCCAAAAACGAGACCAGTTTTCATGTTAGACTGGCGAGTAAGAAAAAGGGGGGTAACCGATGGTCAGGAAGGCATTCAAACCGGAGCAAATCATCAGCAAGCTGCGTGAGGCCGAGGTCCTGCTAAGCCAGGGCTCTACGGTAGGTGAAGCCAGTAGAAAACTGGAAGTCACCGAACAGACCTATTACCGCTGGCGCAAAGAATACGGTGGTATGCGGGTGGTCCAGGCCAAGAGACTCCGAGAACTGGAGAAAGAAAACACCCGGCTGAAGAAGCTGGTGGCTGATGTCTCCCTGGACAATGCCATCCTGAAGGAAGCCGCCCGGGGAAACTTCTAAGCCCGTTGCAGCGACGCAAGATAACAATCCATGTCTGCCAGACTCTTGCGGTCTCTGAGAGACGGGCCTGTCAGGTGCTGGGGCAGGCGAGATCGACCCAGCATCGTGTTCACGAGATAAGCGGTGAGGAAGCCCGGCTGGTGGCCGACGTCACCGCATTGGCGACAAGGTATGGCAGATACGGTTATCGTCGGATTACTGCATTACTAAGTGAGAAAGGCTGGAGAGTGAATCATAAGAGAGTGGAAAGGATATGGAGAAGGGAGGGACTCAAGGTGCCTAAGAAACAGCCCAAGAGGGGGCGAATATGGCTCAATGATGGCTCATGTATCAGGTTAAGGCCGGAGCATAAAGACCACGTCTGGAGCTACGATTTCATGGCTTCCAGGACGGCTGATGGCAGAGCGTTCAAGATACTCACCATCCTGGATGAATACACCAGAGAGTGCCTGGTTATCCTGGTGGAACGGCGCCTCACCTCTGAGGATGTTATCGATCAGCTCTTCAATCTGTTCGTTCTGAGAGGGATCCCGGAGCATATTCGCTCCGATAATGGACCCGAGTTCACTGCCAAGGCAATACGCAAATGGCTGGCACGAATAGGCGTCAAGGCCCTTTTCATCGAACCGGGCAGCCCCTGGGAGAACGGCTACATCGAGTCTTTCAACGGGAAACTGAGGGATGAACTTCTCAATCGGGAGATTTTCACTACGCTGACTGAGGCTAAGGTATTGATTGCTGGCTGGAGGAGGGAATATAATCAGGTCAGGCCGCATAGCTCACTTGGTTATCGGCCACCGGCACCTGAAGCTAAAATACCGGTAACTCTAACTCAGTAGTTGGTACCACTTTCGGGGGCAGGTCAATGGTACTTCCCTTGTTCCAGGAACCTGCGGTGCGGACAAATTTTATTTCGGGTTTGGTCTGCAGGTAGTTATACAAATTGGATACCATCGTTGGCTCAACCGGCACCTTAATGGATAAATCAACCTCGCCGGTATACAGCGACTTGCTTTCTTCCATGGTGGCAACCCTTCCGGGTTGTTTCTTTGGTGCTTTCCGTTCTTTCTTCCCGGCCTTTTCCGGCTCTTTTTCTTCGGCCACAGCCTCCATGGCAGCGGGTTCTTCATCCTGCGGTGCTGTTTCTTCAGCCACCGGCTCCACAGTTTTCTCCTGGGATTGAACCGCTTCTTCCTCTTTCAGCACAACCGCATCTTCTTCAGTAAGGCCCGGCTCATCCATTCTATCTTCAGCAACCGGTTCGTCTCCGGCAATTGTTTCTTCCGCGGCCTCCACCTGAAGCGGCGTCCTGCTCCCATTTATCTCTTCCGCCTCCTTTTTGGCCTCAGTAATGATTTTTGCCGCTTCCTGCCGGGCCTCCGCCACCACCTGCGTTTTCACGCTGTCAACAATCTTCTCGGCGCTACTAATCGCCGCCTTGATGATGGACCGGACGGAAGCCGAAGACGCAGTGCCATGCTGCTCCATAAGGTCACCGACCTGCTCAACCAGTTGTGCTCCGTTTCCTTCATCCGTAACGGACTCAGCCCCCTGGCTCTCTTCAACCTGCGCAGTGCCTGTGCCTTTTTCTCCACGCTTTCGCCCAAGCAATTTAAACATGCCGTACCATCCCTCCGCTGTTTTCCGGGCTACGTTCTAATTCGTTTTACATAAACAATATTAGTTCGCCAAATATTAAATGTCAAGTACGTCAAGTGCAGGCCGCCTGCCAGTCATCGTCAATGCTGCTTTACATACGGATTCAGAGTTATGGTAGTATCCGTCCCCAAAACCGTTTACATAGTGTCCGACCGGGGTTAATTAGCCATTAAAATCCCGTTACGGATGCGTTAAAATATACTGCCCGATTGCAGATAAATGCATCGCCGATACTGTTGCCGTAGAGACGGTCCCGATTCACATTTGAAAAGATGACGCTTTTGCGTTATAAATATAAGAGTATTTTGCTATTATCTATTATGATGAAAAGAAGGGTGTAGATTTGTCCAAGAAAAAACCGGAGAAACCACAGCGTATACTGACGCCGCAACAGATTTCACGCTGGGAGCGGCAGAAAAAACGACAGCGCATAATTCTGACGTCGGGCATCTTCGTTATCGTTCTGGCGCTTGCTGTCGTGGGCGTTGGCTGGTATCTCGGCCAGTTCAAGCCAATGCGAGAGACGGTCATCAAGGTAAATGGCACCGAGTTCGCCATGGATTATTATGTGGAAATGCTGAAACTGGAAGGCGCTTATCATTCAGTGCCAGACCTTTCATACGTTGCCGATAGCGCCCTGCAAAATATACAGCGCTACGAACTCCTCAGGCAGGGCGCCCTAGAATTGGGGTTCAGCGTTGCCGAAGAAGAAATTGTAAAGGAAATCAGAGAAAACGGCCTGCCTGATAAAGCGGCCTATCGTGATCTGGTCAGGCAGCAGCTGTTAACCGACCGCTTGCTGTCTGCACATTTTGACGCCCAGGTACCCCTGTTTGCCGAACAGAGGCAGGTCATGGCAATGATGCTGGAGAGCGAGTCACAGGCTCTGGACGTCAGGAGCCGGCGGGAAGATGGAGAAGACTTTAGCGAACTTGCCGAGGAGTTGAGCCTTGAGCCGTTTTCCAGAAATAAAGGGGGCGACCTGGGCTGGGTCCCCCGGATTATTCTGCAAGAGATGTTGCAGACTTCAATTGTCGATGATATTTTCCGTCACCGGGTGGGGGGATTGAGCCAGCCAATTTATGATGACGAAGCCCAGAAATGGGTCGGCTACTGGCTGGTAGAGGTTCTGGAGAGGGATGAAGAGGAAGAGGAGGCCCATATCCAGATAATGCTGCTGGGCAGCGAAGGTGAAGCGCAGGATATCAGAAGCGAACTGGAAGCCGGCGCGGAGTGGGGTGCCCTGGCCGTGGAGCATTCTCAGATGAAAGGCGTTGCGGAAAACAAAGGGGAATGGCTGGTATCGCCGGGCGAGATGGAACCGGTGGTTGATGCATACGCCTTTAACCTGAGCCTCGATCCGGGCGTGATAAGCAAGCCGCTCCGTGATGAAACGGTAACGACCAAGGGCGGTTACTGGCTGGTAGAGATTCCTGACCAGGATGCCGATAGACGCATCGCTACCGAATACAGGGACTACCTGAAGGCCAAAGCTTTTGATGAGTGGATGGCGGCACTGATAGACGACGAGGGCAACGAAATCGTAAACTACCTTGATGCTGAGAAAAAATCCTGGGCGATTGAGCAGGCAGCCAGAGGCTAAAACAAGTAGCGAGGTAAGGGGTGGCATGGAAAAGAGAAGCATTGGCATCGGCCTGATGGGACTGGGAATAATCGGGGGACAGGTAGTCAGGGTCCTGACGGAAAAAGCGGACATGCTCGCCGAGCAGGCTGGTTGCTCCCTGGTCCTGCGCAAGATAAAGGTGCTGCCCGAAGACCTGAAGAGGCCGCTGGCTAAAGAAATACCCGCCGACTTCCTCACCACGGACGATGAAGAATTTTTCAATGAACCGGGCATCGACATTATGGTGGAGGCAATCGGTGGCGAGAACCCGGCCCGGGATTTCCTGAAACGGTCAATCACCAGCGGCAGATACGTGGTAACCTCAAACAAGGAAGTCATTGCCAAGCACGGTGCCGAACTACAGGCACTGGCCCAGCGGCACGGGGTTGGACTGCGCTACGAGGCCAGCGTCGGCGGCGGCATCCCGCTGATTACGCCGTTCAAGCATGACCTGGTGGCCAATGATATAACCGGCATTTACGCCATCATCAACGGGACGACCAATTACATCCTTACCCGCATGGCGCGTGAAGGCATCGACTTCCCCACCGCACTGAAGAGCGCCCAGGAGTTGGGCTATGCCGAGGCCAATCCCGTTAATGACATCGAGGGCATTGACGCCAATTACAAGCTGGCCATCATGGCCTCACTGGCCTTCCAGACCGTGGTCAAGCCGGAAGACATTTACCGGGAAGGTATTTCCCGTATTGGCAGTCGGGATTTCCGCTACGCCCGGGAACTGGGCTTTGCCATTAAACTTCTGGCCATTGCCAAACGCGTTGATAACTCCATTGAAGTCCGGGTACACCCGGTTTTCATCTCAGAGGACTCGCTTCTGGCCAAGGTCGATGGCGTCTACAACGGCATTCTGGTGGAAGGCGACCTCATCGGCAAGGTGCTTTTCTACGGGCAGGGTGCCGGTCCCCTGGCCACCAGCAGCGCTGTGGTCGCCAATGTTGTGGCCTCGGCACAGGATATCACCTCTGGCGTGGGCAACCGGCTGAAGTGGAAACCGGAGTCAGGAAAACGGCTCAAGCCCATGGACGAGATTGAGACCCGGTACTATCTCCGGTTGAACTGCGCCGACCGTTCCGGTGTGCTGGCCCAGATTTCAAAAATACTGGGCGATAACATGATAAGCATCGCCTCGGCGATTCAGAAGGAAACAGACGACACCACCCAGACCGCGGAAATCGTCCTGACTACCCACCCATCGACTGAAAAAGCGATGCAGCAGGCTTTGCATCAGATTGAACAGCTCGAGGTGGTCAGGGAGATAAGCAACTTCATCCGCGTGGAAGAAATTTAGCCGATATTCAAATAAGGGGTACCGTTCGATGGTGAAAACAGGCGTCCTCTACAAATACAAAGACCTCCTCCCCATTACTCCCAAAACGCCGCTCTTTTCTCTGGGGGAAGGAGATACCCCGCTCGTCAGGTGCGACCCTCTGGCGAAGGAAATTGGCTGCGGGGAGCTTTACTTCAAACTGGAAGGCTGCAATCCCACCGGCTCATTCAAGGACCGGGGTATGGTCGTGGCCGTGGCCAAGGCAATGGAAGAGAAGAACCAGGCCATCATGTGCGCCTCCACAGGAAATACCAGCGCCTCCGCCGCTGCCTATGCTGCCTACTGCGGCCTGACGTCAATCATCGTTGTGCCCGAGGGCAAAATCGCCCTCGGCAAGCTGGCGCAGGCGATTATCTACGGCGCTAAAATCCTGACCATCGACGGCAACTTTGACCAGGCATTGCAGATTGTACGCGAGCTTACCGAGAAGCACCCGGTCACACTGGTGAACTCCGTTAACCCGTACCGCATCGAAGGGCAGAAGACAGCTTCTTTTGAAATCATTGATATACTGGGCGATGCCCCTGACTACCTGTTCATTCCCGTAGGCAATGCCGGTAACATTACGGCCTACTGGAAGGGTTTTAAGGAATACCAGGAACTCGGGAAGGCCAGTTTAAAGCCAGTGCTGATGGGATTCCAGGCGGAAGGTGCCGCGCCCATTGTTCACGGCCATCCCATCGAAAAGCCGGAAACGGTGGCCACGGCGATACGCATCGGCAACCCGGCCAGCTGGCAGAAAGCGACGGCCGCGCGCGATGAATCCGGTGGCATCATCGACACGGTCAGCGATGCGGAAATCCTGGCCGCGCAAAAGCTTCTCTCCAACAGAGCCGGCATATTTGGCGAGCCGGCATCGGCGGCTTCCGTGGCCGGGCTGGTCAAGCTTTCCCGGCAGGGAAGGGACTTTTCCGGGAAAAGGATTGCCTGCGTAATCACCGGCACCGGCCTGAAAGATACCGATACTGCCCTGAAAGACGCCCCACCCTTCCTCCATCTGCCGGCTGATATCACGGAGGTGGAAAAGGCACTGGGCTGGGGCTAACCAGCCCGTTTCAGGAGGCGATGATGTTTGACGAGGCCAAAATCAGAAAGGCGATTACCGACATTATAGAAGCCATAGGGGAAGACCCGAAGCGAGCAAGTCTATTAGATACGCCGGAACGCGTCGCCGAGATGTATGCCGAGCTTTTTGGCGGTATGAAGCAGGACCCGCGGGAGGAGTTGAAGGTCGGGTTTGAGCTCGGCCACCGCGAGATGGTGGTACTCCGGGATATCCCGTTCTACTCGATGTGCGAGCACCACCTGCTGCCCTTCTACGGCGTGGCCCACATCGGCTATATCCCCAATCATGAGGGCCGTATCGTCGGCATCAGCAAACTGGCCCGCGTGGTGGAGGTAATCTCCAGGCGACCCCAGCTCCAGGAGCGAATGACCACGGAAATTGCCGATACCATCATGGAAGCTCTCAATCCGGAAGGGGTGGCGGTGGTCATTCAGGCAGAGCACCTCTGCATGATAATGCGCGGCATCAAGAAACCGGGTACCAACGTCGTTACGTCGGCCATCAGGGGCATTTTTAGTCGCAAAGCGGCCAGCCGGGCGGAGTTTTTCTCCATCATTCAGGGGAAGCAGGGTTCATTACTTTAGATATCCAGGTTGCGCACGCTCTTGGCGTGTGCTTGAATGAACGCCTTGCGCGGTGGGACCTCCCCACCCATCAGCACGTGGAAGATGTGGTCTGCCTCAACGGCATCTTCAACGCTCACTCCAAGCAAAGTGCGGGAATCAGGGTTCATGGTCGTTTCCCAGAGCTGCTCGGGGGTCATCTCACCCAGACCTTTGTAGCGCTGCACCTCTATCTTTTTGGCGCCCTTCAATTCCCGCATTGTATCTTCCTTCTGCTGCTCTGAATAGACCCAGCGCTGGTCTTTTGCCGCCTTTACACGATACAATGGCGGCTGGGCAATGTAGAGGTAACCACCACCGATGAGTCCGGGTATGTGGCGGAAGAAGAAGGTGAGCAGCAGCGTGCGTATGTGTGAGCCGTCCACGTCGGCATCAGTCATCAGGATGACACGATGGTATCGGAGCCTGGTAGCGTCAAAGTCATCATCAATGCCTGCCCCCAGAGCAGTGATGATAATGCGAATTTCCTCGCTGGCGAGCATTTTATCCGGCGGAGCCTTTTCCACATTTAAAATCTTGCCGCGCAGCGGCAGTATCGCCTGAAAGCGG
Organism: uncultured Dehalococcoidaceae bacterium; assembly: GCA_964480145.1. GTDB lineage: Bacteria > Chloroflexota > Dehalococcoidia > Dehalococcoidales > RBG-16-60-22 > E44-bin89. Next base: position 17,933 of record CAYZOI010000008.1, read on the forward strand.
CGGTTCCGTCCCTGCTTGGCCGAACCACCGGCGGAATCACCCTCCACCAGATACAGTTCACAGTGTGCGGGGTCTTTCTCCGAGCAGTCCGCCAGCTTCCCGGGTAGCGTGCCGGTATCAAAGCTGCTCTTCCTGATGATTAAATCGCGGGCTTTGCGGGCGGCTTCCCGTGCCCTGGCAGAGGTCGCGCACTTATCAATTATCCTTTTCGCTTCGTCCGGGTGCTCTTCCAGGTACCCGGAAAGCCCCTCCCCAACCACGCTCTCCACGTGGCTCTTGACTTCAATGTTGCCCAGTTTGCCCTTGGTCTGGCCTTCAAACTGCGGCTCGCGTATCTTTACACTGATGATAGCGGTCAGCCCCTCCCGGACATCCTCCCCGGTCAGGTTCGGCTCGCCGTCCTTTACCAGCTTGTTCTTGTGGGCATAGTCATTCAGCACCCGGGTCAACGCCGAGCGGAAGCCGGTGAGGTGAGTGCCACCGTCAACGGTATTGACACAGTTGGCAAAGCTGAAGACCGCCTCGGTGAAGCCATCATTGTACTGGAGCGCCGCCTCGGCAATGGTGCCGTTTACCTCTTTGGCAATGTATATCGGGTGGGCGTGCCGGACCGCCCTCCCTCGGTTCAGGTGGCGTACAAAGCTGGTAATACCGCCTTCAAAATAAAAAGTCTGCTCGCGGTCTCCTTTTTCTTCTTTGAGGCTAATTTCCAGGCCCTTGTTCAAAAAGGCCATCTCCCGTATGCGCTCGCTGAGGATGTCAAAATCGTACTCAGCCGTGCCGAATATCTCCTCATCGGCGTAAAAGGTGATGGTGGTGCCGGTTCCCCCGGCCTTGTCGGTTTCCGTCAGCGGGCCCTGCGGTATGCCCTGCCGGTACTCCTGCTGATACTCCTTACCATCGCGCCGCACGTTACAGCAAACATAGGAGGAGAGGGCGTTGACCACCGAAGCTCCCACGCCATGCAAGCCGCCGGAAACCTGATAAATACGACCACCGAACTTGGCCCCGGCGTGCAGCACGGTCATCACCGTCTCCAGAGCGGAAACTCCGGTGGAGAGATGGATATCAACGGGGATACCACGGCCATTGTCCTCCACGGTAACGCCGCCGTCTGCCTTTAGAGTGACCAGGACTTTGTCACAGCAGCCCGCCATGGCCTCATCGATGCTGTTATAGGTTATCTCATAGACGAGGTGATGCAGGCCGCGCTGGTCGGTGCTGCCAATATACATGCCGGGCCGGCGGCGCACCGCCTCTCTTCCCCCAAGTACCTGAATATCCTCGGCGGTGTAATCATTGTTCTGGTTGTTCGCTGTCGAAGCTGCGGCTGCTTTCTTCCTGGCCATTAATAATTATGCCTCCCCAAGAGCTAAAAAGGAAAAAGCAAGCTCTCAGATAACCGAGAACTTGCCTTCAATACGCCTTTGAACCATGCATTTATGCACGATTAAGTATAGCACAAATCAGCTTCAAAGTAAAGGTGGGGGGAACCAATCGATTTTTCCTTAAAAAGACAGGGAATATATTGAATTACTCTTCGCGTTGTGTTATATTTAATCAGATTAATAAACCTTTAAACCAGTCCGGTGAGGCTGGCAAGGAAAAGACAGGGACAAACCGTAAATCTGACCTCTTGCCAGCCCCGGCAGGAGGTTATTTTTATGGCTAAAAATATCGTCATGACCCGGGATGACATACGGCGCACCCTGGCGCGCATCGCCCACGAAATCATCGAGCAAAACAAATCGATAGACCAGCTTATACTGGTGGGGATGCGGACGCGGGGGGTGCCGCTGGCCAGGCGCCTCGCGGCCAATATCCAGAAGTTCGAAAATACGGATGTCCCGGTGGGCGCCCTCGACTTCAGTCTCTACCGCGATGACATTTCCCACCTGGAAAAGCAGCCCGTCGTCCAGCATACCGATATCCCGACGAGCGTCGACGAAAAGTCAATCGTGCTCGTTGACGACGTGCTGTACACCGGGCGGAGCACGCGGGCGGCCATGGATGCCCTTATCGACCTCGGTCGTCCCCGCCAGATTCAACTGGCGGTGCTCATTGACCGCGGCCACCGCGAGATGCCCATCCGCCCTGACTACGTCGGCAAGAACATACCGAGCGCCCGCCACGAGGAGATACAGGTCCACCTCATAGAGACCGACGGCGCTGACGAAGTGGCCATTGTCCACCACGAGTCAAACGCAAACAATAACCATTTGCAGCCGGTGACTACCGGGAAAAGGAGCGGCCATGACGCTAACAAATAGAAGTCTGGTTACCATTGACGACCTTTCCTACGGGGAAATCGAAGCACTCTTCAACCTGGCTGATGAGATGTCCGGTGCTATCGATGAGCAGTACGGGCTGTGCCGGGGCAAGATTATGGCCAGCCTCTTTTTTGAGCCAAGCACGCGGACAAGGCTCTCCTTCGAGACGGCGATGCACCGCCTGGGGGGTAGCGTCATCACCGCCGCCGACGTGGGCGCCACGTCGTTGGCCAAAGGAGAGAGCATCGCCGATATGGCCAGAGTGGTCGGCAGCTACGTTGACATGATTGTCATCCGCCACCCCTGGGAGGGAGCGGCGAAGGTAGTCGCCGATTACTCCGGCGTGCCGGTCATCAATGGCGGCGATGGCGGACACCAGCACCCCACCCAGACCCTATGCGACCTCTACACCATCAAAAAGGAGAAAAAGACCTTAAAGGGGCTGAAAATAGGGCTGTGGGGCGACCTGAAATACGGGCGGACGATACACTCCCTTATTTTCGCTCTGGCCAAGTTCGGGGCCAATATACTCTTCTACCCGACGCCGGGGCTGGAGGTGCCGGAGCACGTCCTGGAAAAACTGACCATGGAGTATGGCGGCGAACTGGAAAAGTACGCCACCCATGACACGGCAGCAAAAGAAAATTTGCTCCCGCTTGATGCCATCTACCTGACGCCCAGCAGCCCGCACCAGCTGGCCATGATGCCCGACGTGAATATTCAGGTGGAGTTGAAGACCGGTATCGATGCCCTCTACGTCACCAGGCCACAGAAGGAACGGTTTTCCGCCGCTGAGAAAGGCGAAGAATTAAGAGAAAAATACCCCGTTGTTGATAAGAAACTGCTCAGGAGCAAGGAGTTCAAAAAGGCACTGGTGATGCACCCTCTGCCCCGTGTCGATGAGCTGGCGCTGGAGCTTGATGCCGACCCGAGGAGCATGTACTTCAAGCAGGCGGCGCGCGGCGTACCGGTGAGAATGTCACTTATCGCTCTCTTGCTGGGAGCCAAAGACGCGGCCATTCCGCAGGAAGCAGCATCCCCGATAGCCTACCCCGTTTACCGGCATGATTACGGTCCGAGGTGCCCAAACCAGCGCTGCGTCTCGGTGCAGGAGACGGAAGTAAAATACCTGAAGCCTGAATATAAAATCGTCAATCGCAAGCCGCTCACCCTGCGCTGCACCTACTGCGAACACGGTTTTGAGCCGGAATACGTCGCCAGTTCCGACTGGCATGAGGGGAAAACGGCGACCAAGAAATATCACAGCGCATCAAGCCACTGGGCAAGGAGGATAAGGCCCGAGAACCTGATTGTCTTTCGTTCGAATCAAGACGCGGAAACCCTTGGCTTCAAGCCGAGTCGGTACGTCAAGGTACGACGTCGCAGAAAGGGCACCCAGAAATGAAATCTTTGCTGATTAAAGATGGCCGGATTATTGACCCGGGGCAGGGCATAGACGAGCGGGGTAGCCTGCTGCTCAGCGAGGGAAAAATCGCCTGGCGGGGAGTTACCCCACCTCAGACCGATTATGACATCCTGTACGCAGAAGGGATGGTGGTCTGCCCGGGGTTCGTTGACCTCCACTGCCACCTCAGGCAGCCCGGTTTTGAGGAGAAGGAGACCATCGCCACCGGTACTCAGGCGGCAGCAAGGGGAGGTTTCACCACAGTCTGCTGCATGCCCAACACCAGTCCGCCTCTGGATAGCAAGGAAACAATAGAGTACGTCAGGGCCGAAGCGGAGAAATCGGGCGTTATCCGGGTGCTGACCATCGGCTGCGTCACCCGGGGCAGGAAAGGGGAGGAACTGGCCAACATGGCAGAACTGGCGCGGGCGGGGGTCATCGGCTTCAGCGACGACGGCAGCCCGGTGAAAGACCCGGAAATAATGCGCCAGGCGCTGGAAAAAAGCAAGGAATTAGGCCTGCCGGTCATCGACCACTGCGAGGAGCTGTCACTCATCGAGGGCGGGCAGATGAACGAGGGGGCGCTTGCCGAACGGCTCGGGCTGCGGGGCATCCCGCCGGCCTCCGAGGAAATCATGGTGTCGCGGGATATTATGTTAGCCAGGATGACCGGGGGACACTTGCACATCGCCCATGTCAGCACCTCGGGCGCATTGACGCTCATTCGAGACGCCAAAAAGCAGGGGGCAAGGGTTACCGCCGAGGTCACCCCCCACCATCTCACCCTCACCGACGAGGAGTGCAACGGCTACAACACCAGCGCCAAGGTCAGCCCGCCGCTGCGCACGCGACGCGACAACCAGTCGCTGCTCAGGGGCTTGAAAGATAACACCATAGATATCATCGCCACCGACCACGCCCCGCACGCCCGTGCCGACAAAGAGTGCGATTTCACCAAGGCTGCCACCGGCATCAGCAACTTTGAGACCGCGCTGGGAAGCCTGCTCGTTCCGGTGCACAGCGGACAGCTCACGCTGAACATGCTCATCGCCAAACTTACCTGCGAGCCGGCGAAACTTTTGAAAGACGACCATCCCGGCACGTTGCAAATCGGCGCGCCGGCCGATATTACCATCTTTGACCCACACCGCGAATGGGCGGTGGACCCGGAAGCCTTTGTCTCCAGGGGCAAGAACACGCCGCTCGCCGGCCGAGTGCTGAAAGGCCGGACGATGGCCACCATCTACGGCGGGAAATTAGTCTATAAAGATGACGCAGTCACTGCTTTCATCGAGGCGACAGGTTGAATGAGTAAAAAGACGCTGCTGGTGCTGGCCGACGGCTCAACTTATGAAGGGCTATCTTTCGGCGCCGGGGTTGATGCCTACGGCGAGGTGGTCTTCAACACCAGCATGATTGGCTACCAGGAGATGCTGACCGACCCCTCCTACGCAGGCCAGATTGTGGTGCCCACGTACCCATTAATCGGCAACTACGGCACCAGCCAGCAGGACGTTGAATCAAATAAAATACAGGTCAGGGGTTTCGTGGTCAGGGAAGAGTGCCTGCAGCCAAACCACTACCTGAACCAGCAGACGCTGCACGATTATCTGCTGGAAAATAATATCCCCGCCCTCCACGGCGTTGACACGCGGTCGCTCACCCGCAAGCTGCGCTCGTGCGGGGTGATGATGGGCTATCTCACCAGTGAAAAATCTCCCGATGAGGCGCTGGCGGAACTGAAGAAGCTGCCCGACTATGGCACCCAGGACTTTGTGAAGCAGGTATCCACTGATATCCCCTACCCCTGGGAGTCGGAGACTGATGATAAAAACAGGCCCCACGTCGTAGTTCTGGACTGCGGGCTGAAGTACAACATCTTGCGGCTTTTGAAAGAGCCGGGATGTCGGGTGACCGCCGTGCCCTGCGCCACGTCGGCTAAAGACATTTTGGGAATGAAGCCCGACGGCATTTTGCTGTCCCCCGGCCCCGGCGACCCCGAGCTTCTGGATTACATCGTTGAGACGGTAAAGGGGCTGGTGGACAAAAAACCGATGATGGGCATCTGCCTGGGGAACCAGCTTATCGCCCGCGCCTTCGGCGGGAAGAATTTTAAACTGAAGTTCGGCCACCGCGGCGGCAACCACCCGGTCAGGGATTTGGCGACGGGCCGGATACACATAACCGCCCAGAACCACGGCTACGCCGTTGACCCGGACACTTTGAAGGACGGCCTTGAGGTAACGCATATAAATTTGAACGACGGCACGGTGGAGGGGTTGAGGCATAAAGAGCTGCCCATCTTCTGCATCCAGTACCACAGCGAGGCCTCCCCCGGCCCCCTGGACAATACCTATCTCTTTGAGGGTTTTATGCAGATGGTGAGGGGAGGAATCCCTCTTAATCCCCCTTTGCGAAAGGGGGAAACATAGCATGAAGAGGATTTAATGTTACCCTACAACGTGAACCTGAAACAGCCTGCCGGGCAGCTCAGAAAGAATATGACCGATGCGGAAAGGCAACTCTGGGCGAAGATAAGGATGAAACAACTTGAGGGACGCCAGTTCTACCGGCAGAAACCCATCGGCGATTACATAGTCGATTTTTTCTGTCCCGGAGCAAAGCTGGTTATTGAAGTTGATGGCAGCCAGCACTTCACCGATGAGAAGGCTGAATATGACAAAATAAGGGACGAGTACCTGAGCAGTCTTGGTTTGAGAGTGCTGAGGTTCAGTAACAGTGACGTGATGACGCACATCGAGGGTGTCGTTAAGAGAATAGAGGAGAAAATCCCCCATAGTCCAGGAAAAATCCCCCTTAATCCCCCTTTTTCAAAGGGGGAGACAACAACTTCTCCCTCCGCGAAGGGGGAAACGGCATCTTCTCCCACTTCGAAAAGGGAAACGACCACATCTCCTTCAAAAAGAGGGAACATAATAGCTTCTCCCTTTGGTAAAGGGAGAATGAGAGGGATTCCAACGAGGACTAAGGGGGTGAGGTAGAAAAGATGGTGCCAGAGTGGGTAATAGTCATAATATCAGTTGTCATTGGTACTCTAACGGGATTTGGGTTAAATCTCTGGAGAGATAAGCTGCTGGAAAAGAAACGTAAAACGCAAGAAGCTCTGGAAAAGCATTTTGAAGAGCTAGGGCAAACGGTAATCCTTGAAATCCTAAATATTATCTCAGGTGTAGTGAACGACCAAGGCACTTTGGAAGCCTCGACGTTACGAGGAAATAGGACGATGGATGACCCTCCTTTCCCTCTTCTCTTTGGATTTGAAGAAAGGAATGAATATCAAGCCTTCCAAACACATTATCCCGACGCAGATAAGATCTGGCGAGAATTAATCACAAAAACTTGGAAGCATAATGAAGACGTGAATTCTGCATTAAAAGAGATAGAGGAATATATAAGCAATAACCCAGATTTACCACCCATTAAGCCATACGCCCCGCCAAAAGAAGAGAAGGTCATACCTGAAACCATAAGACGGATATATCAAACAATATATTCTATATCGCAAGGACAACGTCCTCGCTATGATTTCTCAAAACTACGTGTGAGCGAACACGGTGACTTTCAGTATATCTCAATAGAAGATGAAATCATTGCTATTACCACTACGGAGAAAACCGACAAATGCAAATCCGCTTTTCTCAAACTGCAAAGTTCCGATAAATTTAAAAGTCGGGCGCTTGGTTTGGGAGGCAATGCTTTCCAAATAATGATGAGCCTCAAAGCTCTTTACTATAAGTTAAACGATATTTATTCCTACGGATTAATAAGCAATAAAGAAGGGCATAAGTTTGAACTTAATAAGAATTGTGAGATTTGTAATAAGCTATTTCCCTAAAACCTTGGAACTGAGGAGTAAAACTTGAAACCCTCTAAAGTCCTGATTATCGGGTCGGGGCCCATAGTTATCGGGCAGGCGGCGGAGTTTGACTACGCCGGCACGCAGGCCTGCAAAGCCATGCGCGAGGAGGGCGTTACCTCCGTGCTGGTCAACTCCAACCCGGCCACCATCATGACCGACGAGGACATCGCCGACGTCGTCTATATAGAGCCGCTCACCGTGGAGGTGGTCTCCCGCATCATAGAGAGGGAGCAACCCGACGGCCTTTTACCCACTCTGGGCGGGCAGACCGGCCTCAATCTGGCCGTGGCCCTGGCCGACGCCGGCGTGCTTGATAAGTACAAGGTAAAGTGCCTCGGCACGCCCATTCAGACCATACGCAACGCCGAGGACCGGGAGCTTTTCAAGCAGCTGCTGATAAAAATCGGCCAGCCGGTGCCGCCGAGCTTCACGGCCAACACCCTTGAGGAGGCGAAAAAGGCGGCGGGGGAAATCGGCCTGCCTGTGGTCATAAGGCCCGCCTACACGCTGGGGGGGACGGGGGGCGGCTTCGCCCATACCCGGGAAGAGCTGAAAGAGGTCGCCGTCGGGGGGCTCGCCGCCAGCCCCATCCACCAGGTTTTAATCGAGCAATCGGTGACCGGCTGGAAGGAAATAGAGTACGAGGTCATGCGTGACGCCGCCGATAACTGTATCACCGTCTGCAACATGGAGAACATCGACCCCATGGGCGTACACACCGGCGACAGCATCGTGGTCGCCCCCAGCCAGACGCTGACCAACAAGGAATACCAGATGCTGCGCACCGCCAGCCTGGATATTATCCGGGCGCTGGGGGTGGAGGGGGGCTGCAATGTCCAGTTCGCCCTGGACCCGCAGAGCCAGCAGTACTACGTCATTGAGGTCAACCCCCGCGTCAGCCGCTCCTCCGCCCTGGCCAGCAAGGCCACCGGCTACCCCATCGCGCGGGTCTCAAGCAAGATAGCCGTGGGCAAAAAGCTCGACGAGATACCCAACGCCGTCACCGGCAAGACCATGGCCTCCTTCGAGCCGGCGCTCGACTACGTGGTGGTCAAGATACCGCGCTGGCCCTTTGACAAGTTCGCCACCGGAGATAGGGTCATCGGCATGCAGATGAAGGCCACCGGCGAGGTCATGGCCATCGACCGCACCTTCGAGGCCGCCTTGCAGAAGGCGGTGCGCTCGCTGGAGTTCGGCAAACGTTCCCTTCTCTGGGAAGACCCTCAGTGGGAGCATGACGCCGATATCGAAAAATACCCCCTCTGGCCCAACGATTTGCGACTCTGGGCGCTAATGGCGGCGCTGCGGCGCGGTTCATTGCCGGAAGAGCTTGCCTCACAGACCCGAGTTGACCTGTGGTTCCTGGACAAGCTCCAGAACATTATAAATATGGAAAGAGAGCTCCTCTCCCAGACGCTGACCCCGGAACTGCTGCGGCGTGCAAAAAGGCTCGGCTTCTCCGATGAGCAAATCGGCACGCTGGCCGACCGCCTTCCCGAGCAGGTCAGGCAGCTGCGCCACGACTGGAATATCCGCCCCGTCTACAAGATGGTGGACACCTGCGCCGCCGAGTTTGACGCCGCCACCCCCTATTTCTACTCCACCTACGAGCACGAGAACGAGGCCGTATCCGAGCACCGGGACAAGGCGGTGGTCATCGGCAGCGGCCCGATACGCATCGGGCAGGGCATTGAGTTCGACTACTGCAGCGTGCACTCGGCCTGGGCGCTCCAAGAGGCCGGCTACCAGAGCATCATGGTCAACTCCAACCCGGAGACCGTCTCCACCGATTTTGACACCAGCGACCGCCTTTACTTTGAAGCCCTTGACGAGGAGAGCGTGCGAGATATTTTAGAAAATGAGGGCGACGGCAACGGCGCCACGCCCTCAATAGTGCAGTTCGGCGGGCAGACCGCCGTCAACCTGGCCAACCCTCTCGCCAGTGCCGGTATGCCGCTGCTCGGCTCCAGCGCCGAAGCCATAGACCTGGCCGAAGACAGGCGCCGCTTCGAGAACTTCCTCAGCGACCTGGGCATACCCCAGCCGCCCGGGGCCGGCGTTACCTCGGTGGAGGAAGCCGTCACCGTTGCCGGGCTCATCGGCTACCCGGTGCTTGTCCGCCCCAGCTACGTCCTCGGCGGGCGGGCCATGGAGATAGCACACAACGCCATCGAGCTTTCCCGCTACGTGGGCTTCGCCATGGAGCTGGACACCGGCCACCCCGTCCTCATCGACAAATACCTGGAGGGAAAAGAGGTGGAGGTTGACGCCATCGGCGACGGGGAAACCGTGCTTATCCCCGGTATCATGGAACATATCGAGCGCGCCGGCGTGCACAGCGGCGACTCCATGGCGGTCTACCCCGGATTGAACCTGACCCGACAGGAAGTGAATACCGTTATTGATTATACCGTCCGCATCGGGCTGTCCCTGAAAATCAAGGGGCTGATGAATATCCAGTACGTGACCGTGCCGCGGCGGGAAGGTCTGGGCTCTTCGGTCTATGTGCTGGAGGTCAATCCGCGCTCCAGTCGCACTGTCCCGTTCCTCTCCAAGGTGACCGGAGTACCCATGGTGAAGGTAGCCACCCGGGTCATGCTCGGCGTCAGTCTCAAAGAGCAGGGATATAAGACCGGCCTCTGGCCGGAGCAGCCGCTGACGGGAATCAAAGCACCCGTCTTCTCTATGTCCAAGCTAATCGGCGTGGATACCTACCTCGGCCCGGAGATGAAGTCCACCGGCGAGGTGATGGGCATTGATGTCAACTTCAACGCCGCCCTGGCCAAGGCGCTGCTCGCCGTGGGCATGATGCTGCCGCCGCAGGGCGCCATACTGCTCAGCATTGCCGACCGGGACAAGCCGGAGGCGCTGCCTGCCATCAGAAAGTTATCCGAACTTGGCTATGCGCTCTACGCCACCGAAGGGACTGCCGGCATGCTCGAGGCCGCCGGGCTGTCTGTGACCAGGATAACCAAGAAGCTGAGCGAGGGGCACCCCAACGTGGTCGACGTCATCAGAGACGGCACGGTAAAGGGAGTGGTTAATACCATAACCGGCGGAGAGGCCTCCCTCCGCGACGGCTTTTTTATACGCCGCGCCGCCGTTGAGAAGCAGGTGCCTTGCTTCACCTCACTGGATACCGTGCGGGCAGCGGTGGAGGCACTGTCCAATCCCAACCAGACATACCTTGTGCAGCCCCTCCCCGAATACCGCAGAAAGGAAATAAAATGAATTTAGTCGATGCCGAGGTCATTGAGAATCGTCAGGTCCTGCCCGGCCACAAACACGTTCACGCACGGGGCATACTGAGCAGCCGGCTCATCTGGCTGCGGTGCCCGGATATCGCCCGCGAGGCAATGCCGGGGCAGTTCGTCATGGTGCGCTGTGAACCGGAGACCACCCTGCCCCGCCCTTTCAGTGTCCACCAGACGGACGGCGACCGCATCGCCTTACTCTACGCCGTGCGGGAAGGCGGACGGGGTACTGAATGGCTGAGCCGACAGAAATCCGGGGCATCAGTATCAATATTCGGGCCGCTGGGCAACGGTTTTGTACTGCCCCCCACCCCCAAAAATCTGTTGCTGGTGGCCGGCGGCATCGGCATCGCTCCTCTATATTTTCTGGCGCAGCACGCCGTGCAAAATAATTATAAGGTAACACTGCTCTACGGCACGGTGGATAAAAATCGCTACCCCGTTGCCCCGGAAATAGAGGTGGCGGCAGTTACTGAAGACGGCTCGGTGGGGGGAAAAGGATTTGTAACCGACCTCCTGCCTCGCCTTGCGGAAAAGGCCGACCAGGTCTTCGCCTGCGGACCGATGCCCATGTACCATGATATGCTCAAACGCCGGCAAGAGCTAAAGCTGGAAGGCAGGTCAGTACAGGTTTCCCTTGAGGTGAGGATGGGCTGCGGGGTGGGCGTCTGCTACGGATGCACCGTGAAAACAAAAAGCGGCCTGAAACAGGTCTGCAAGGACGGGCCGGTGTTTACTCTGGACGAGGTTTTATGGGATGAGCTTGAGGTTCTTTCGTTTTAATCTATGATTATTGAATAATTTGAGACTGCAATAAATTCGCCGTTAGCCTCCACCCAAACTACAACTGTGTAAACACCTTCCCCTACCTCAAGCATCTTGCCTATGTCCGCTTCTACGGTGAACAAACCATCAGAATTAGCATCCCATGTTTTTGCTACTACATCAGTAGGGAGCAAGTCGATGTAATAAAAGCCAGACGGAAGTGGCGGCAAAATTGTACCGATATCTTCACCCAAACCATAGGCGTAGTCATATGGAGGAGCATCTAACTGCGCTGGACTTAGAGGTTGTGGCAAAGGGTCGTAATACAGGCTTACATTTTCTATGGTGCCTAGGGTTATGTGCCCAGACATAGAGAGGGTATTGTTTGAAATATTCGGAGGCGCATCAAAATCAATATAATCCCCCTCAAATTGCTGAACTAAGTCAAGTCTTTCATTATTATAGGCTACCCCTATATTTACTTTCTCATGCCATTTATCAAGGATGTTCTTCCTATGGCCCGGACTAGTCATAAGGCTTTGCTGCGCTTGTTCTAACATTTCCTTCGGGTCTCTTTTGTAGGATGGGTCTCTACCACCAATCCAGTATGTTTCAGTCATAAAGCCGTTCTCAGCTTCATAATTCTCCCCACCAGCCAGAGTATATCTCATATAAGGTTTCAGACCATCCATGCCCCAGTGTGAACCAAACCGATTGGCTAGCCTTTCTTCAGCATGTTTTTGGGCAGCGGTATTACTTCCTAGAATTACAAGTTCTAAGCCGTTAGCCATTCTATCCCTGTTTATAAGCTCAAGAGCGTAGGCTACCAGTTCTTCATGTTGATAAACGGGAGTCTGTACTGGTATGGAAGGACTTGCTGGGGGTTTAACAGGTTCTGGCGATGGAGCGGCCTCCACAGGAGGTGGTGTTGAGGTAGAACTAGGAACGTTAGTTACAGGGCTCTGTTGTGATGGTTCAGTCACCGTGGGTGGTGGATTTGTTGGTGGACTAGTTTGACTACCTGATAGAGACCATACAACAAGACCAAATAATAGCAACACAAAAATGACTATAAAGATGATTAGGCAGCCTGAGGTTGATGAGCTTCGTCTGTTTGTTGGTAATCTACCTCTAGGTGACTTGCCTTGCCTTTCCCAATATGAGTCATACCACCAAGGTCTACCCATTTGATAGTTAATCCTTCAGAAATGTCGTTTTTCATGCAGAGGCAATTTTCACTTCAGGTGAGTATAATTATATTCCTGTTTGTAGGATTGTCAATACCAAAATATATTTTCTTATCACCCTTTGTTCTCCTATAATCTACTCAGGAGGTGTTATTATGATCATCACCAGGAACATTAGTCTGCAGACGAAAGGTGAATGTGACATCGTTGATATAACGTCGCTGGTGCAGCAGCCGCTTTCTGGGGCAGGGGTAAAGGACGGCACGGTTACCGTGTTCATCACCGGCTCAACGGCCGGTGTAACCACCAT
>CAYZOI010000009.1:0-12876 GCA_964480145.1 uncultured Dehalococcoidaceae bacterium
GGAAAGTCCGAGCTCCGCCGGGCAAGGGGGCTGGGTAACGCCCAGGAGGGGTGACCCTACGGAAAGTGCCACAGAAACATACCGCCCTTCCCGTAAGGGAAAGGTAAGGGTGAAATGGTGGGGTAAGAGCCCACCAGCGACCGGGAGACCGGTCGGCTGGGTAAACCCCATCCGGAGCAAGGCCGAATAGAGGGACATAAGGTGCCCGGCCTGTCCCCGGGTTGGCCGCATGACCCTTTCGGAGACGGAAGGGCTAGATAGATGGTCACCGTCTTTCCCTTCGGGGAAGGATACAGAACTCGGCTTACAGGTTTACTTGGCCTCCAAATTAACCGGCGGGCAGCTTTGCCGACGCCAAGCGAGGAGGCAGAGAAATCTTCTCCGCGATTAAATCAGGTTCGCATTTTCCCGCTGCTGAATATTCGAATAATATCATCCGGAGAGAAACAGACCGATGTCAAATCATATGAAGTATGCCCTCATAGTTTTAACTCTTATTGCCATCATCGCACTGGCCTTCGGTAGCGGCTACAACCTGGGAAGGGCTCCCGCCGGGGGTGAAGGTGGGCTGGGGCCGGTGGAGGAGGCGTGGAATATCATCTTCCGGGATTATGTGGACCGGGACCGGCTTGAGCCGCAAGAACTCAGCAAAGGCGCCATCGAAGGCATGATTGAAGTCCTGGATGACCCGTACACATCCTATCTCGATGCGGAAACTTACGAAATCGGTTTGAGCGGTCTTGAAGGGGAAATTGAAGGGATTGGCGCTCAGGTGGGGATACGGGAGGAGAGGCTCACCATTATCTCGCCCATTCCCGATTCACCGGCGGCTCAGGCTGGCCTCAGGGCGGACGACATCGTTCTGGAGATAAACGGCGAGTCAACGGTTGATATGAGCATGGTCGAGGCGGTGCTTAAAATCCGGGGCCCCAGAGGAACCACCGTTACGCTGCTCATTCAGCATCGGGACGAGGCTGAACCGGTGGTAATTGAGATTGTGCGCGCTACTATTGAGCTGCCCAGCGTGATTACAGAAATGATGGGAGACATTGCCCATCTCAGGATAACCCATTTCTCCAGACGCACCGCTGAGGAGATACAGGCAACCCTTGTCGAAATTGAGAATGCGAAGGCTAAAGGCATCATCCTGGACCTGCGCGGCAATCCGGGCGGCATACTGGAGACGGTTATGAAGGTCGCTTCATATTTCCTGAAAGATGGTGTGGTGGTGAAAGTGGTGAGCAAAAATGGTGAAGAGCAATCTCTTGAAGTTGAACCCAGGGGACTGGTAAACGAGCTGCCCGTGGTGGTCCTGGTGAATGGGTATAGCGCCAGCGGCAGTGAGGTACTGGCGGGAGCATTGCAGGACCATGGGCGAGCGACCGTTGCCGGGAGCCAGACCTTTGGCAAGGGTAGCGTTAACGTTTCCCGGGAGCTTCAGGACGGTTCCGGGATTTACATAACCACTGCACGCTGGCTCACGCCGAACGGCCGACTTATTGAGGGAAAAGGAATCAAGCCGGATATAGAGCTGGAGCTGGAAGGTGAAGAAGCCATTCAGTGGGCAATTGATTTTCTCCAAAACCAGGACTAGCAGACAAAGGGGTGCCGGTATGGGAAGCAACCCGGCTCAGATAGCGGTAAACCAGGCCACGCTATCCATCACACAGGGTGACATCACGCGGCAGGCGACCGCTGCCATCGTTAATGCGGCTAACTCCAGCCTGATGGGTGGCGGTGGCGTGGATGGGGCCATTCACCGTGCCGGCGGCCCGGCCATCCTGGAAGAATGCAGGCAAATCGTGGCGCGGCAGGGGCGGCTGCCCGCGGGCAGGGCGGTGATAACCACCGGCGGTAATCTGCCGTCAAAGCACGTTATCCACACCGTAGGCCCGGTCTGGCATGGCGGTGATAAAGGCGAGGAAGAACTTCTGGAGAGTGCCTACCGGGAAAGCCTGAAACTTGCCGCCGATAATAATTTAACCAGCATTTCCTTCCCCTCCATCAGCACCGGAGCTTACGGATACCCGGTTGCGCAGGCCGCGATAACTGCCCTCGGTACAGCGGTCACCTTCTTGCGTGGAAAGACAACCTCGCTCAAGGAAGTGGTCTTTGTGCTTTTTGACTCAAGGACCTATGGGGTATATGCGGCGGCTCTCCGGGAAGTGGCGGGTGGATAGAGAAAACGCAATTGACAATCCATATCAAATAACCTAGTATTTTATTCAATATGGAATGGTTGGTAAGCCTTTTCGTCCTGTTTGTCCTCCTGGCCAGCTTGTTTGCCGGCTTAAAAGAGGGCGCGGTAAGGCATTTTTTCAACCTTGTGGCGGTGCTCATTGCCATTTTCATCGCCGGCCTGGCCTATCATTTGATTGCCGGACTGCTCTCCTTCCTTCCCGGTGAGAACTGGGAAGGCTTCATCGGGTTCTTCATTACCTTCGCCATCGTCACTGCCATAATGCACCTTGCTTTCTTCCTGCCGCGAAGAATTATTAACAAAATCTGGAAGCGGGGGCTGCTGTACCGGTTGCTGGGTGGTGCCCTGAACGCGGTCAATGCCAGCATCGGGCTGGTGGTGCTTGCCCTGATGCTGAATGCCTATCCCATTTTCGACTGGCTGGCGCGCTGGGTGGCCGGCTCCAGTATCATGTCTTCCCTGGTAAGTACTTATGGCTTTGTCCAGGCACTGCTGCCGCCGGAGTTTCAGGCTGCGGCTACGGTGGTTTCGGTAATATTATAGGTAAGGAGGTAATATATGGCTGGTCAAACGTATCCGGTAACGCTCACAGGGGAGCTTACCATGCCGCCAGGCCGTTGGAAGTGGCTCATCAAAATAATTCTGTTGATTCCACATATTATTGTTCTTCCATTCTTATGGGCGGCATTCATTGCCGTGTGGATTATCGCTTTTTTCGCCATCCTCTTCACAGGCCGGTTCCCCAGAGACTTGTTCGATTTCAATGTAGGGGTATTGCGCTGGTCGTGGCGGGTCGGCTTCTACAGCTATGAGGCGCTGGCAACGGACAAATACCCTCCCTTCACGTTGAAATCGGTGGACTATCCGGCCGATTTGCAGGTGGAGTACCCGGAGAAGTTATCCAGGGGACTGATTTGGATAAAGTGGTGGCTGCTGGCCTTCCCGCATTGGATAATTGTTTTTATCTTTCAGGGCTGGGGTGGAAGAGAAAAGAGCTGGCCTGGTCTGCATACTGGCTATTATTGCCGCAGTGGTATTGCTCTTCACCGGTAAATACCCGGACGGCATCTTCAAGCTGGTAATCGGCCTGAACCGCTGGTCATACCGGGTCTGTGCCTATGCGGCGCTGATGACCGACGAGTACCCGCCCTTCCGGCTCTGGGATGACTAGGCGGCGGGCTGACATTCGGGGCAGAAATAGGTGCCGCGGTTGCGTACCGGGATGCGCTGAATCGGGCGGCCGCAGTCCGGGCAATTCTTGCCGCGGCCGTGCGCCACCTTGAACTCGAAATGGGCGGTGCCGGTTTCCCCGCCGGGCCGGTAGTAGTTCATGATACTGGCGCCCTTATTACGGATGGCAGCGCGCAGCGTCTGCTGAATGGCGTGATGCAGGCGTTCAAGCTCTTCCGGTGTCAGGCTGCTGCCGGACCTTAAAGGGTTGATTTTGGCGGCAAACAGGGCTTCATCGGCGTACATATTGCCGATGCCGGCGATGACGGACTGGTCACAGAGGAGCGCCTTAACGGGCGCTTTCCGGTTTTTAAGTCGCTGTGCCAGGACCTGCGGTGTGAAAGCGGGCTCCAGAGGCTCCGGCCCCAGTTTCCTGGCCACCATTTTCCAGTCGCTGACCAGCCAGACCCCGCCAAACTTCCTCGGGTCGCAGAAAAAGATTCTTGTACGTTCTTCCAGATGGAAAACAGCGCGGGTGTATTCGGGCGGCTCTGTGGCGTCAATGCCAAACAGCAGCGACCCGCTCATCTTCAGGTGCATGACCAGCACGTCAGCGCTGGACAGATCCAGTACCAGGTACTTGCCGTGACGGGAAAGGCTGGTGATTTTCTGCCCGACCAGGCGGGGGCGGAACTCCTCTATCGATGGTGTTCTGACGATGCCTTCCCAGGGAAGGTCAATGCCGGTGATTTTACGCCCCAGAATATGTGGGGCAAGCTCATTTTTTACCGTTTCCACCTCAGGCAGTTCGGGCATGTTATTCCATTTCCCCCCAGTTCTGGCCCTGCTTGGTGTCAACTTTCAACGGTACGTTAAGCTGAATGGCCGAGGACATCACCTGGGGAACGAGCTCGTTAATCGTCTTCATCTCTTCATCAGGTACCTCAAGGACAAGCTCATCGTGTACCTGCAGCAGCATCTTGCTTTTCAACTGCTTTTTGTCCATCTCGCGGTCCAGGTTAATCATGGCTATCTTGATGATGTCGGCCGAGGTGCCCTGCACCGGCATGTTGATGGCCATGCGCTCGGCGGCTTCCCGCACCTGGCGATTGGGCGAATCGATTTCCGGAATGAAACGCCGTCTGCCCAGAATGGTCTGCACGCAGCCGTTTTCCCGGGCCTGTCTTTTCGTGGCTTCAAGGTATTCTTTCACTTTCGGATACTTGGCAAAATAGGCGGCGATAAACTGGGCCGCTTCTTCCCGCGAGAGCTCGGTGGCCTGCTCCAGACCGTACTCGCTCATGCCGTAGATAACGCCGAAATTCACGGTCTTGGCCAGGCGGCGCATATCTGCGGTCACCTGTGACCGGTCGACGTTGAAAAGCTGGGCGGCGGTGGCGGCATGGATGTCCTCGTCCTGCTGGAAGGCACGGACAAGGCCCGGGTCCTGCGATAGGTGGGCCAGCGCCCGGAGGTCTATCTGTGAATAATCCCCGGCGAACAGACGGCTTCCCTTCGGCGCGATGAAGGCACGCCGTATCTGCTTCCCCATTTCACCGCGGATGGGAATATTTTGTAAATTCGGTTCGCTGGAGGAGAGCCGACCGGTTGACGTCCTTGTCTGGTTGAAGCTGGTATGCACCCGACCGGTTCTGGCGTTTATCAGGGCGGGAAGAGCGTCGATGTAGGTCGACCTCAGCTTCGCTAGCTGGCGGTACTCCTGTATCAATCCAATTATCTCGTAATCTTTTAACTCCTCGAGGACTGATGCCTCCGTGGAATATTTGGACTTGCCTCTTCGGGGAGCCGGTATCTGAAGCTCATCAAACAGAACCTTGCCCAGCTGCTGCGGCGAGTTAAGATTGAACTCGTGTCCGGCAAGGGTGAATATTCGCGTTTCCAGTTTTGAAATCTGCTCACCAAGGTCTTTGGACATATCCTGTAGCAGTTCCTTGTCGAGGGCGATGCCGTTTCTCTCCATCCGGAGCAGCACCGGCACGAGGGGCATCTCAACATCGGCGAAGAGTTGCCAGAGTCCCTGCCCTCGCAGTTCCCCGTCAAAGAGGTCGGCTAACCGGCGGGTCATATCGGCATCGGCGCAGGCGTAATCGGCCACTTTTTCTATCTCAATCTGAGACATGGGCAACTGCTTGGAGCCGGTACCGATGAGTTCGGTAATGGGGGTCATGTCAACATTCAGTTTGCTGAAGGCAAGCGCTTTCAGCCCCAATGATTTTTCTCCCGCCAGGTAGGCGGCAACCATGGTATCGAATGTCAGATTCTTTACGTTCAGTCCGGCCTCGGCCAGCACGGCCATATCGTATTTACCGTTGTGGGCCATCTTGGCTAGTTTGTTGTCCTCAAGTATAGATCTAATCCGGTCAATGACCTGCGGCTGGGGAAGCTGTGCCACCGCTTGCAGACTGGTATGCCCCACCGGAATGTAGTAGGCTTCTGCCGGCGCCGGTGAGAACGAGAGGCCGACCAGTTCCGCCTGCAAAGGGTTGAGGCTGGTCGTCTCCAGGTCGAAGGCAAATGATTTAGATTCCGTCAGGCGGTTAACCAAATCGTCAAGGCCAGACGGGGTATTGATGATGCGGTAATCTCCCTGTGGCGGCCCGGTTTTCACTTCCGTCGCTGGTGCCTCAGGGGTACCGGCTTCGGATTCAATTCCAGGCAGCCTGTCATGCAGCCTGACAAATTCAAGCTCGCGGAAAAGCTCGCTGACCGCCCCATGGTCATACTGATTTGCCTGGCAGTCAGCAAGGCTCAGTTCAACCGGCGCCCTGGTGACGATGGTCGCCAGTTCTTTGCTCTGGCGTGCCGATTCTTCATTCTGGCGCAGTATCTCCTGGAGCCTGGGAGGCGTTACCCCTTCGATATGGTCGTAAATGTTTTCCACGGTGCCGAACTGCTGGAGCAGCTTAACCGCCGTTTTCGCACCCACGCCGGGGACACCGGGAATATTATCCGACGGGTCGCCGGCCAGGCCCTTGAGGTCGGCAATCTGCTCTGGTTCTACGCTGTATTTCCTGGTTACGGCTGCCTTGTCAAATAGCGTGGCATCACTGAAACTCTTTCTGTGTTCGGGGTAGAGCACCTTCACGTGAGGCGAGACCAGTTGCATGGCATCGGCATCACCGGTAATGATGACCGTGTCAATGTCCTGCTGGCTGGCCTGGTAGCTGAGCGTTCCCAGTATATCATCGGCTTCATAGCCGTCAAGTTCAAAGATGGGAATGCGGAAGGCTTCGACCAGCTGCCTGACCCGGTCCAACTGGCTGATGAGTTCGGGAGGGGTTGGGGGTCGGTGTGCTTTGTACTGGTCGAAAAGCTGGTGGCGGAAGGTGGGGCCTTTTTTATCAAAGGCGATGGCGCAATGGGTAGGTTTGAGGTCGTTCAGGGTCTTGAGCAGCATCTGGGTAAAGCCGTAGACCGCACTGACAACCTCACCGGTCTTGCTTACGGTCAGTCGCACCGGCGACCGGCTTGACTGGAAGGCATGGTAAGCGCGGTGGATGATAGCATTGCCATCAAATAGAACGAGGAGCGGCTTTTCCATAGTTGAATTATAGCAGAGCAGGGGGTGGGAAAGAAGGGAGGGGGAGAGTTCATCTCTCCTCAGGTGGTTGCAGGAGCTTCTCCTCCTGGTAGCGCTGCTGGACGTATTTGTAGATGGCAACACCGGTGGCGGTCAGCGGTCCGGCCAGCAGGAGTCCCCAGAAGCCGGCAAGGTAAGCGCCCAGGACGAGCATGAAAATCATCAGCGCGGGGTGGATGCGCAGATAGCCGCCCTGGACTCGGGGCACCAGCAGGCCGTTCTCCAGTAACTGGACAGACAGGAAAAGGATGATTACCCAGATTACCTTGTCCGGAGCCATGGCCAGGGCTATAATCACCACCACTGCGCCGCTTATCCAGGGTCCGAGAGTCGGGATGAGTTCTCCGATACCGGCCAGAATCGCCAGCACCGGGGCAAACGGTATTTTCAGAATGAGCAGGCCGATGAAAATCAGGTACCCCACAATCAAACCGAGCATCAACTGGGCGCGAATGTAGCGACCGAGAACCCTTTCGATTATGCCGATCAGGTTCCTGACGTGCTCGGCGATTCCGGGAGGGAACGCAGAGTAGACGTGAGATTTCATTTTGTCGGAATCCTTGAGGGCATAGAAGAGGAACAGGGGTAATGCCGCCAGACCGAGCACAAGGCTAAAAGTTTCCGGCGCGAAGGAGATGCCCTTGACCAGGGCATCTCGAATGATATTACCCAGCGCCACGCCGGCTTCCAGAAGCGCCCTGTCCACCTCAGCGCGGATATCCGGCGGGAACTGCTCCCTTATAACTTCAAACCATTCTGTAATTTGATAGAGGCTTTGGCTGATGAAGAAAGGGGCACCGGTGGCCAGGTTCAGGGAAGCATCGATGACAGCAGTAGCAATTACATAAGAGAAAATGGCAAAAAGCGCCAGTAGAACAAAGAATACGATAAGGATAGACAGGACACGTTTGAATTCCTGCCATCTTCCCGGTCTGGGAAACTTCGCTTCCATCCAGGTAATAATCGGAGATAACAGGTAAGCAAACACCAGACCGAGAACAAATGGAAATATAACCGTTCTCAGAAGGTAAAGGACCCAGAGAAAAATGACTGTGCCGAGCACTAGAATCACCAGTCGCCAGTGTCGGCTGAAGAATTGAGTCATTGCAGATACAGTTCTCCCACTAACTTACCGGAGAAAAGTTCAAGAATCAGGCACAATGTGAAACTATGGAGCCGGTTGGTTATTCGCCTGGCTTTCTTTTGCCCAGCTTCTCTTCGACGCGGTGTTCGGCGGCGATAGCGACTTCCTTGGCCTTTTCCGCAGCTTCTTTCGCCTTTTCGGCGGCGGTTTCGGCCTTTTCTTTCAGCATAGCCCGGGTTTCCTTACCCGGCTGGGGTGCATATAAGAAACCAACGGTCACGCCAACAACGGCACCTAGAAGAAACCCAATAGCGAAACTGGCACCAGTATCTTTTTCAGCCATCTCTACCTCCTTATTTTCTTCTGGTAAATCCACTGAACAGGCCAACCACCTGTCGCACACCCTGGACAAAGGCAGCCAGCTGTGCCAGTGGTCTTGACACCTCTTCCTCTACAGTTGTGGAAATGTTCTCAACCCGTTTGGCGGTAGACTTTACCGAGTCCAGTATCGGCTTCAGCTTGCGATACAGCAGAAAGGCCAGAACGCCAACGGAAATGACAACGATGGTGATGCCGAAGCCAAGGATAACTATCGCCAGGTCACGGAACCATTCAATACCCACTGGTTCTTACCTCCGTTGATAACAGATTACCATAACATTGTAGCCATCTTGTCAAGCAATGTAAAGAGATAGCCGTCTAAAAATCGTTCAGCGGTGCTCCGGCAACGGGTTTGAGGAATGAAGTATCGTTGTGCCTGGTGAGAATAAACTGCTCGTCCTGATAGGTTAAAATGGAGATGCCGCAGGTATCCTGGCTGATTTTCCAGAAATGGCTGTTGTCCAGCCCCAGCATTGTACAGAGCATGACTTTGTTCACCACGCGGTGCCCGACGATTAATATGATACCGTGGTGACTTGCGATGATTCTGTTTCTGAATCGAATAACTCTTCGGGCAACATCTTCCAGGCTCTCACCACCGGGCATACTGACCTGCTCCGGATGGGTTATCCACTTGGTGTACAGGTCTCCGTATTTCTCCTTTACCTCTTCATATGACAATCCCTGCCACTGGCCAAAGTCGAAGTCGATGAGGTCGGGGTCAGCGTTTACTTTTAGTTTATGAGGTCGGGCGATGATTTCGGCAGTTTTACGCGCCCGTTTAAGGGGACTGGAGTAAACGGCTTCTATCGCTGACGTGCCTAAATATTCGGCCAGCAGTTTCGCCTGTTTCGCTCCCGTTTCGCTTAAATCAATGTCAATCTGGCCCCGGAATACATTAGCCACGTTCCATTCCGTTTCACCGTGTCTGGCGAGTATAATCTCAGCCATTATTCACCTCCTGGGCCTAACGCATATTAGACAAGATGCGTAAAATGTGTCAAGAAATCGACTCAAAATACCTTTCGATTAAACATTTTTTCGTGATATACTATAGGGCAAAGCGGGGAGGATGTATTGAAGGGTAAAGACTTACTTTCCATAGCTGACTTGAACCGCGAGGACATACTGTTACTAATCTCCCGTGCTATTGAACTGAAAGAGGAAGGCTGGCGTCATTCTCTCAGTGAAAAGACCCTGGCTCTGGTATTTGAAAAACCGTCGTTGCGGACGAGGGTGAGCTTTGAGATAGCCATGCGACAGCTGGGTGGCTATGCCATCTACCTGTCTCCCGCAGAGGTCGGCCTGGGGAAAAGGGAACCAGTGCCGGATGTGGCCCGAGCTCTTTCCCGGTACGTGGATGCCATTGCCGCCCGCACCTTCTCGCACGAAACGCTGGAGCTGCTGGCCCAGTACGCGGATGTACCGGTAATCAATGCCCTGTCCGACCTGGAACATCCCTGTCAGGCGCTGGCGGATTTGCTTACTATTCATGAGAAGAAGGGCGAACTGGAAGGGTTGACCCTGGCTTACGTGGGCGACGGCAACAACGTGGCGCAAAGCCTCATGCTGGCGTCAGCACTGGCCGGAATCCATTTCCGGATTGCCTCGCCGGCGGGCTATCAGGTACATGACGACTTACTGGAACTGGCGCGGAGCTATGCCATGGAGAGCGGCACCGAGATCCTGTGCACTGAGGACCCGCGTCAGGCGGTTCATGAGGCTGACATCGTTTATACGGATGTATGGACGAGCATGGGACAGGAAGACGAAAGTGAGAAGCGGCGCCGGGCGTTCGCTGGATATCAGATAGACGGTGAACTTCTGGCGCAGGCAGAAGAAGGCGCCATACTTATGCACCCGTTGCCCGCCCACCAGGGAGAGGAAGTGGCAAGAGGTGTCCTCGACAGCCCGCGGTCCGTGGTCTTTGACCAGGCAGAGAACCGGATGCATTTGCAGAAGGCGTTGCTCGCGGAGATGCTTGGCGGCCTTGAGATACCGTTGATGAAGTATGAGTAGGAGGGGACGGAATGTATACGCTGAAGACAATCGTCAATCGTGGCTGGTACCCGACCCTGATAACAGTGCTGGCGGTGCTCGGTGTTCTCTATAGGTGGCCGATTGAGTGGATAACGCCGGCGCTCATCTTTATTCTGGCCCTTGGCCTGGTGGTAACCGTGATAAAAGCCAGGGAACGGCAGCTGGAACGTGCCGCATTCCGGTTACGGCAGCTGGCCGAATATTTTCATCGCCGTTTTATGGGAGACTCAACGTTGTCCATCTTTGTCATTATCGACAGCCTTTTCAATATCGACAACCCGAAACTGTGGGACTGGGCAAGGGCCTGCGATATGTCACAGCGCATTTTCAACAGCTGGTGCGGCAGCTTCACCAACCGTATGGGGAGCGATATCGGCGTTACCAAGCTGGACGATTACCTGTCTACCTACCTCGACGAACTGTGGCAGATAACCAGTCAGTATTACGACTTTGTGGAGCAGTTTTATGAAATTGCGGCGAAGGTGGAAATCCCGCAGGAGACGCTCGAGCAGTACCGTAAATTCGTAATGGAATACAACGCCTTCGCCCAGAACTTCCGTGAATATGTTACCGAATTAAGGAGTGTTGCCCGAACCGGTATTGAGCCCCCCAGTATAAAACTGGCTCAGGAAGTCGTCAAGGTGGAGTAAAGAGTGTGGCGGAAAGTAAGCCAATTGTGGCGATTGTGGGGCGGCAGAATGTGGGCAAATCCACGCTGCTCAACAGGATGGTGGGGAGGCGGCTGGCGATTGTCGAGGATTCACCGGGTACAACCAGGGACCGGGTCATCGCTTCCGTATCCTGGCATGATGTGGAATTCACGGTGGTCGATACCGGCGGCTTGGAATTTGACGCCCGCTCGGCGGTTGCCCACGGTGTTCAAGAGCAGATAGAGGCGGCGATTACCGGGGCCGATGTCATTATTTTCCTGGCGGATGTAAGGAGCGGCGTGATCGCGGCCGATATAGAAATGGCAGGCAGGCTGCGCCGGGTAGAAAAGCCAGTGCTGCTGGTGGTCAACAAGGTGGATAATGAAAAGCTGGAGGCAGAGGTGGTGGAGTTCTACCAGCTAGGGCTGGAGGAACCTGTCGCCATCAGCGCCTACCACGGGCGTGGCACTGCGGAACTTCTGGACCGAATCGTGGCTCTGGTGCCAGCGCCGGTATTGACTGTGGCCGAACCGGAGCTCATGAAAATAGCCATTGCTGGCCGGACCAATGTGGGCAAGTCAATGCTGCTCAATACCCTGGTTGGTGAAAAGAGAGCCATCGTGGATGATGCTCCGGGAACTACCCGTGATGCCACTGATACGGTAGTTGACTTTGATGGGCAAAGCGTGTTACTTATTGATACGGCCGGTATACGGAAGCGGGGGCGGATTGAGAGGGGAGTGGAGCAATACAGTGTACTCCGTGCTCTGCGGGCAATTGACCGGGCGGACGTTGCCTTGCTGGTACTGGATGCTATGGAGATAGTAACCGCTCAGGACATGCATATCGCTGGCTTTATCCAGCAGGCGGCCAAAGGGGTGGTGGTGGTGATCAATAAGTGGGACCTGGTGGATAATAAAGACCTGGGCGAGTGGGGCCGGTATCTTAGAAGTCAGCTGAAGTTTATGGCCTATGCGCCTGTAGTCTACACCTCGGCGAAATACGGAGATGGCGTGGACTGTATAATACCGGAAGCGCGTCAGGTCTACGAGCAGAGAGGAAAGAGGCTGGCCACTGCTGAGGTTAATAACGTTGTTCAGCGGGCGGTAGCGGCCCATATACTGCCGCGTAAGGGGCACAAGCGGCTGAAAATCTTTTACGCGACCCAGGCGGAAGTGAACCCGCCGACCTTTGTTTTTTTCGTCAATGATGCTAAACTGGTACACTTTTCATATCACCGTTATCTGGAGAGCAGATTGCGTCAGGCATTTGGTTTCACCGGAACACCGCTTCGTCTGATTTTCAGGACAAGAGGGGAGGAGCCATGATTGCTGCTAAATTGGTCGCCGTGGCTCTTATTGGTTATTTTCTTGGTGCCATTCCCTTTGGCGTGCTGATAGCGCGGCGAAGCGCCAAAGTAGACGTTACCAGCTACGGAAGCGGCAAGATCGGTGCCACCAACGTGTTAAGGGTGGCCGGGAAAAAAGCGGCCGGCGCGGTTCTCGTTTTAGACATTCTCAAGGGCTTTCTGGCGGTGGTGATTGCCGCCCTGATATTCAACGGTGAATATGTATTGACCGGCAGCGCGAGCCCCTGGTGGCTTTCCATAAGTGCTCAGGTACTGGCAGCACTAGCGGCGATTGCCGGCCACAAGTGGTCGGTGTTTCTTCACTTCAAGGGGGGCAGAGGTGTGGCGACCTTCTTTGGTGGATTGCTGGCTTTGTGTCCGGCGGCAGCGCTGTTCGGTGGC
>CAYZOI010000009.1:12886-30955 GCA_964480145.1 uncultured Dehalococcoidaceae bacterium
CCTGCTTCTTGTCGCGTGCCTGACCAGATCCGCGTCGCTAGGTTCGATATCGGGGGCGGTCGCGGCCTATGCCATACTGATTCCTCTTACTATACTTAACGGGTTTCCCATCGAGTATCTGGTTTATTCGCTCGTCGGTGCCGTCTTCATCATCGTCGTTCACCGCGACAATATCAGTCGGCTGCTGATGGGTACGGAGCGCCGGATTGGGGAACGGGCCAAGACGTGAGGTAGGCCGCCAATTTCAGGTTCAAAAACCAAGACCTTCCTAAATGCCCGCAATTAAGCTAAAATAAGGTATGCTCAAAGTCGGTATCATTGGTACTACCATATGGGGCATTACTTTAGCTGTCATCCTGGCGGAGAAGGGAATAGATGTTGGTTTGTGGGCTCGCACCGAAAAGGAAGCCCGGAAGTTACAGAAGAGCGGGCCCGACCCGGATGAGACACCAGATGTAACCTTCCCGCCCAAAGTTCTCATCACTCATAAGGTTGAAGAAGCCCTTGATGAGGCGAGGGCGGTGATTCTGGTGGTGCCCTCCCAGTCAATGCGGCAGAATATCAGGTTGATAGCCGGTCACATTGGTAAATCGATGCTCGTGATCAGCGCTGCCAAGGGACTGGAGATTGGCAGTGGCCTGCGTATGTCACAGGTAATTGCCGAGGAGATAAACCACCGTTTTCACTCCAACATCTGTGTGATATCGGGTCCCAACCTGGCCAGAGAGATTTTATGTGGCCGGCCGGCAGCTACAGTAGCTGCTGCCGAAGGTGGCTCGGTGGCGAGGCAGGCGCAGAGAGTGCTCACCACATCGAACCTCTGTGTTTTTACCAATACGGACGTTGTCGGTGTAGAGCTGGGTGGGGCACTCAAGAATATCATCGCTCTCGGTGCCGGTATTGCCGATGGGCTGGGCTATGGCGACAATGCCAAGGCCGCCTTCATGACGCGGGGACTGACGGAGATTACAGCGCTTGGTGTTGCCATGGGGGCAAACCCGCTTACCTTCTCGGGGCTGGCCGGATTGGGCGATGTCATCACCACCTGTGCCAGCCCGTTAAGTCGCAACCACTACGTCGGCGTGGAACTGACCAAAGGTCGGGCGGTGACGGAGATATTGAGCAACATGAGTGGTGTTGCCGAGGGAGTGACCACCACGCTCGTTGCCCGCAACCTGGCGGATAAACTCGGTTTGGAAATGCCGATTACGGAAAGAATATACCAGGTTCTCTACGAAGATGCTGACCCGCGTGAGGTGGCGGCGGAGATGATGGGCGCGAATGTCAGGCACGAATTATCCGGAAAACGCTGGCGACTGTTCTCTTTATTCAAGCGTCATAAGCCACCGCAGAACAGCCGGTAATCAGACCTTTATACGTAGCTGGCCCTGGCTCTCAGGAGCCGGGCTTTCTACCGTCCTTTTTTGCTGGACCAAGAGTGCCAGAAAGTTCCTCAAAGAGCTTGCGCTGCTCTTTGGTCAGCGATTCCGGCGTCACCACCCGCAGCTTTACTATCTGGTCGCCATGTCCGTTCCGTCGCAGGTGAGGAATGCCCTTGTTCTTCAGGTGGAACTCTCTTCCTGTCTGGCTCCCGGAAGGGATGGGGATTTTGTTATTGCCGTAAAGGGTGGGTATTTCAATCTCATCGCCGAGCGCCGCCTGCACAAAGTTCACTGGCAGCTCGTAAATGATGTCGTCGCCATCCCTCACGAAAAGTTCGTGTTCCAGCACACCGATGGTCACATAGAGGTCACCTGAGGAGCCGCCCCTCAAGCCCACATCTCCCTCACCGCTGAGGCGTATCTGGGTGCCATCCTGTATGCCGGCCGGAACCCTGACCGAAATTCGGCGCTTCTGTTTTTCCCGCCCCTTTCCCTTGCACTGCGGACACGGCTCGGATATGACCTGTCCCTCCCCCTGGCAGCGATTGCACACGGTAGAGTTAATGAAACTGCCGAAGAGGCTGCGCTGGACACGGCGCACCTGGCCGGTGCCATTGCAGTCCGAGCAGCGAACCGGGTGACTGCCCGGTTTGGCGCCCGTACCGTGACAATCAGTGCATAGCTCGGTGCGTTTTACTTCGATTTCTGTATCACAGCCGAAAGCGGCTTCTTCCAGCGAGATGGTTTCTTCATAATGCAGGTCCGTGCCTCGCTGCGGGGCATTGCGGGTGGCGTACGTCATGCCGCTGAAGAAAGTGTCAAAGATATCGCCAAAGCCGCCGAAATCAAAACCCTCAAAGCCACGACCGAAAAAGCCGTTGCCATCAGTGTGGCCGAACTGGTCATAGCGGGCGCGCTTATCGGGGTCAGAAAGTACCTCGAAAGCCTCGTTTAGTTCCTTGAACTTCGCTTCCGCCCCGTCATCACGGTTGTGGTCGGGGTGGTGCTTAAAAGCGAGCCGACGGAACGCCTTTTTGACCTCTCCCGCAGCAGCATCCCTTGGTATGCCCAGAACTTCGTAGTAGTCTCGTTTCTGCGCCATTTATAATACCTGTTTCAAACCTTGTGCTTAAGAGCTAAAGCGCCGGTTAAAAAGGGCAAAATCAGGTTCTGGAAACCAATCCGTGCGCAATTCCTCTACTATGATACTAACAAGCCCACTATCAACTGTCAAGGAGAAAACGACAAAAGCCCATTGACTGAAATAGAACAAATGTGCTAAATTCTGGTTGCTTGATTTTTGAAACGGGCCGCAGGGCCGGAGTGAACAGACACAGGGCCATGGAAGCCGAGTATTCCATTGAAGAGCTTTACGGAGTTGAGCGTGATTTACCGCCGGAATTCTGCCGTTACCGGGACGAGGGGTGTGACCTTGCTGTTTCGTGTCTCAATTGCCCCTTTCCGCAGTGCGTCTACGAGCAACCCGGCGGAAGGCAGCACTGGCTGAAAATGATACGGAATCGGGAAATAATCAGGCAGTTTACCAAAGAAGGCAAGGAGATAAAAGAACTGGCCCTGATATTCGGGGTAAGTCTCAGCGGCATGCTTCCATGAGTTGATTGGAGCTCTTCGACCAGAAGTTCGGCGGAAACAATGATGGCGGTAAGCAGCGTTTTCAACTCATGGACAGTGGCATCGCCAAAGCCGATCTTTTTGCTTTCCTTATTGCTTATCTGTTCGCGGTCTTCCATATCTACCGTCGTTGGTAAATCTAATTATACCGCTATGGGCAAAGGCTATCAATCAGTTTCTTTGCTCATTGCCTTGGCAACGAGTTTTAACGTGTTGAGAATACCAATGACCGCTCGCTGAATCTCAACTGGCTCTTCGGCTAATATCTTGGCGACATACGGGTCCAGGCGTGGGCTGCCGTACGCTGTGCTTCTCTCTTCGGCTACTCCGGAAGTGTGTGGCGACAGGAAACCGGCGAGGGTGAAGAGCTCATCCTCGTCAAAGCCCAGCGGCCGGGCAACTCTTCGCAGGATGTGAGCCGAAGGGAAGCGCTCGCCCCTTTCAATGCGCCCCAGATGAGATGAAGATACGCCTGAAGTAGCGGCGAGTTCCTGCAAGGTCAGCGGAATGGTGATTCTCTGCTGCTTTATTATTCTACCGAGATCATTATTTACTCGTGGCATGTCTGCACTCCTCGATTTGCTCTTATTTTAATTCGCCAAATGGCAATTGTCAATATAGCTGAGTTAGAGCCATTTGTCCATATCCTTTCATACTTATTCTATAATGGCAAGATTAAAATGTCATTAAAATAGTGATTAAATTTCATTAACATTCGCCGGTGGAGATTATTGCTCTTTCTTGACATCGGTCTTAACTACTTACTAAAATGTGATGGTGCTGTGGTGTGGTGTGGATATTAAAGCATGGTCACCTTCTTTAATAATTGGTAAATAGAGTATACTCTTGTTTCGGAAGGAGGCTGGTGTTATTTGGCCCAGGTAATGACGGGCGATAACGAGAGCTTTGAGAATCTGCTCAAAAGGTTCAACCGCCGTGTCCAGCAGACCGGCATTTTGTCCGAAGTACGCCGTCGGGAGCACTATGAGAAGCCAAGCGTCAGGCGCAAGCGAAAAAGAGCGGTTAGAAGACGCAGTGTCGCCGGAGCAATGAGAAGATAGTCCGTTGATGAGGGCAATATGGGAGAAGCAAATCTGAAACAGAAGCTGTCTGATGACCTCAAACAGGCAATGAGGAGCGGTGATACCCTGAAGCGGAGTGTCATCAGGATGCTGATGGCGGCAATTAAAAACGCTGAAATTGCCCGGCAAGCGAAGCTGGAGGATAGCGATATCCTCGGCATTATCGCCAAGGAGGTCAGGCAGCGACGCGAGAGCATAGAAGCCTTCAAACAGGGAAACCGTCAGGACCTTGTTGATAAGGAAGAGGCGGAACTAGCCATACTTCAGGGATACTTGCCGCAGCAACTGACCCGGGATGAGATTGTTGAAGCCGTTCAAAAGGTGATAGCGGAGGTGGAAGCTAAAGGCCTCGGTGATAAGGGCAAGGTAATGCCCAAGCTTATGGCGCAGCTTAAGGG
This sequence comes from uncultured Dehalococcoidaceae bacterium, assembly GCA_964480145.1. Taxonomy (GTDB): domain Bacteria; phylum Chloroflexota; class Dehalococcoidia; order Dehalococcoidales; family RBG-16-60-22; genus E44-bin89. Next base: position 17,381 of record CAYZOI010000009.1, read on the forward strand.
TCGGGCGGACGGTCGCGAAATCAACGAAGTAGTCAGCGAATTACTCGGTACATGAAGCAGGTGAAGAAAAACGATTATTTTGAATGTTCAGGAGGGGCGTATGCCCCTCTTTTTAATCTCCAGGTAATAGAGTAATAGTTAAATGCATCGCTTGGAAGTCCGTCTGAAAAGTCATCTGCCTGACGCCCGGGGGCAGGGTCTGGTCAAAGATATGCAGGACCTTGGCATTGCCACCGTATCTGATGTACGCGTCGTGGATATCTACTGGCTGGATGCTGAACTCAGTCCGGAAGCTCTGGATATGCTCGGGCGAAGCCTCCTTGCCGACCCCGTTACACAGCTTTACAGTTATCGACAGGGTACACCGGCCGGGCAGGTTGATGAATCCGGGTATCATACTGTTGAGGTCGCCTATAATGCCGGGGTTATCGACCCTGTTGAGGATAGTGTCCTGAAGGCGATTCGTGACCTTAAAGTGGAAGGGGTCAAAACGGTCAGGACTTCGAAGCGGTATCTTATCGAAGGACAGTTAACCGATGAACAGCTGGGGGTTATTTGCAGCCGGCTGCTGGTGAACCCAATCATACAGCACGTCGTGGAATGGGAACAGATGAGCTTCCCGGAGAATCCAAAGTATCATTTCAAGCTGGAAACCGTCGATATCCTGACATCTGACCGTGCCGTGCTGCAAAAGCAGTTCGGGTTCACGGCTGATGAGTTTCAAGCCATTCTTGCTTATTATCAGAAGCAGGGTCGGAACCCGACCGATGTTGAGCTAGAGACACTGGCCCAGACGTGGTCGGAGCACTGCGTCCACAAGACATTCAGGGGCAGATTCACGCTCGGTGGCCGGGTGGTGGATAACCTGCTGAAGAGCACCGTGATGAAGGCGACTCGTGAGCTAAACAAGCCCTGGTGCCTTTCCGTTTTCGTGGATAACGCCGGCGTGATTGATTTTGACGGCCGATGGGCGCTCTGTTTCAAGGTGGAAACGCACAACCACCCCTCGGCGGTGGAGCCGTACGGAGGCGCTGCCACCGGAATTGGCGGTGTGATTCGCGACCCGCTTGGCACCGGACTGGGGGCAAAGCCAATCGCCAACACCGATGTCTTCTGTTTTGGCCCTCCTGATTTGCCCTATGATAGATTACCTCAGGGTGTGCTGCACCCCCGCCGCATGTTCAAGGGGGTGCGGTCCGGGGTGGCCGATTACGCCAACCGGCTCGGCATACCGACGCTCAATGGTGCCGTTCTCTTTGACGAGCGCTACGTGGCCAACCCGCTGGTGTACTGCGGCACGCTGGGCCTGCTGCCCGTGGAAATCGCCCGTCAAGGCAAACATAAACCGGGCGATAAGGTCGTCCTCGTTGGTGGCCGGACGGGAAGGGACGGCGTTCACGGGGTTACCTTCGCCTCGGAGCAGCTCACCGAGGTGTCAACGGCCACTTCCTCAAGTTCGGTGCAAATCGGCAATCCCATTGTGGAAAAGAAGATGATAGATGTTCTCCTCCAGGCCCGCGACCGCGGTCTGTATGTGCGCATCACTGATTGTGGTGGGGGAGGTCTTTCCTCGGCGGTGGGGGAGATGGGGGAGGAGACCGGTGTCCGTGTCGACCTGGAAAAGGTGCCGCTGAAATACGCCGGGCTCTCTTATGCGGAGATATGGATTTCGGAGTCTCAGGAAAGGATGATTCTGGCCGTGCCGCCGGAGCAAACCGATGAGCTGCTGACGCTCTTTGCCGGTGAAGACGTGGACGCGACCGTTATCGGTGAGTTCACCGACGACCGCCGGCTGCAACTTTTATACGGTGGGGAAACAGTCTGCGACCTGGAAATGGAGTTTCTGCATGGCGGTATCCCGCAGTTGAGAAGAGAGGCGGTCTGGGAGCCACCCCGCCACCCCGAACCCGATTTCGCGGAACCATCTGACCTTGGCGAGTCACTGCTGAGGATACTGGGTTCGTGGAACGTATGCAGCAAGGAGTGGGTCGTCCGCCAGTATGACCACGAAGTGCAGGGAGGCAGCGTCCTCAAGCCGCTGGTGGGGAAGCATAATGACGGGCCCGGTGATGCGGCCATTATTCAGCCGGTACCCGGCTCACCGAAGGGTGTAATCATCGCCAATGGCATCAACCCCGGCTATGCCGATGTCGACCCTTACTGGATGGCTGCCTCGGCGATTGATGAAGCCCTGCGGCAGATAATTGCCGTAGGCGGCGACCTGAACCGGGTGGCGCTGCTGGACAACTTCTGCTGGGGCGACGTAAATCGACCCGATATGCTGGGAGCGCTCATCCGCACTGCTCAGGCCTGCTACGATATGTCCGTTGTCTACGGGACTCCGTTTATTTCGGGCAAGGACAGCCTGAACAATGAGTTTGAGTATGAAGGGAAGACCATATCCATCCCGCATACACTGCTCGTTTCGGCTATAGGGGTTATGGACGATGTGAGCCGGGCAATATCAATGGACTTCAAGCAGGCCGGCGATTTCATCTACGTCGTGGGCAGCACCCGGTGTGAGCTCGGCGGCTCGGAATATCTGAAGACAAAGGGCCTGGTCGGCAACAGCGTACCAGAGGTCGAGCCGCAGCAGAGCAAAAATCTTATGGAAAGACTGAGCACGGCCACCGGGAAGGGGCTGGTCAGGGCCTGCCACGACTGCAGCGAGGGGGGTATCGGCGTGGCGGTGGCGGAGATGGCCTTTGCCGGTGGACTGGGGGCGAGCGTAAACCTGGAAGAGGTGCCTTTAGGTGAGCCGATAGACCGTGACGACTTCATCCTCTTTTCAGAGTCGAACAGCCGGTTCATCGTTGAGGTGTCACCGGATAAGAAGGACAAATTTGAGAAAGAAATGGCAGGCTGTCCCCTGGCTATGATTGGCCGGGTAAGCAGTGAAACAAGGCTTGAGGTTCACGGTCGGAAAGGCGATAGCGTTGTCTCCATCTCCATAGATGAATTAAAGGAGGCCTGGCAGAAGCCGCTCAGGTGGTGATGGATGGTTAAGACAATCGTGCTGCGGGCTCCGGGAACCAACTGCGATGCTGAGACCGTCTTTGCCTTTGAACAGGCCGGTTCAGAGGTGGACCTGGTCCATGTCAACCGAATCATCAGCCATGAACGGAAGCTTGCCGATTACCAGATACTGGTCATTCCCGGCGGTTTCACCTATGGCGATGACATCGCTGCCGGTAAAGTGCTGGCCAACGAGCTTCAGCTCAAACTGGGGGAGGACATCAGGCGTTTCTTTGAGGCCGGCGGGCTCATTCTGGGCATATGCAATGGCTTTCAGGTGCTGGTCAAAGCCGGGTTTTTACCTGACCCGCACAGTGACGGACATTCACAGGTAACGCTGGCAGCCAATGATTCGGGCAAATTCGAGTGCCGGTGGGTGAACCTGGCGGTAAATAAAGAGAGCCCGTGCGTCTTCACCAACGGAATAGAGAGCATGTATATTCCGGTGGCGCACGGCGAGGGTAAGTTTGTGGCCGCTCCGGAGATTCTGCCGGATATAAACGTCGTCGCCCGTTACACTGATGAGCAGGGCGATGTTGAGGCTGGATATCCCCACAACCCCAATGGCTCCGTGGGCAATATTGCCGGCATCTGTGATTCTTCAGGGCGTATCTTTGCCCTGATGCCCCATCCCGAGCGGCACATAAGGGGCACCCAGCACCCGCAGTGGACCAGGCTGGGCGCGAAGCAGTACGGTGATGGCTTTCCGATATTCCGGAACGCGGTCAGGTGGGTGCAGCAGTCATAGCGGTGAACGGAACTTTTCACCCGCTTTTTCCTGCTGAGTTAAACCCAGTTTCAGGTTACTTCACCACGCCGAGTGGTGCTACTGTCCTGCCGTAAACGCTGTTCAGTACCTGAGCCAGCGCGGCATATATCGCCGAAAGACCGCAGAAGATGCCCTCAATGCCGGCAATCCTGGTTATGATAACGCTGCCGGTGCCGTCTCCAATCGCCAGCAGGAAGAACAGTATGGTCAGTGAGGCGAAGACGACCTGGAGCGCCCGATTTAACTTCAGTGTCCCGATGAACATGACACCGGTGAAGATGCCCCACATCACCAGATAGGCTACCATTGCCGGGGTTTCCGGCACATTGCCCCATCCCATAGCGGGCATGATAATCAGGAACGCCAGTGTGAACCAGAAAAGTCCAAAAGAGCCGAAGGCGGTCAAGCCGAAAGTGTTGTTCTTTTTGAATTCCATGATGGCGGCAATGACCTGAGAGATACCCCCGTAAAATATGCCCATGGCCAGTATCATGGTGCCGAGAGAGTAGAGCCCGGCATTGTGCAGGTTCAGGAGAACCGTGGTCATCCCGAAACCCATCAGGCCAAGAGGTGCCGGGTTGGCAGTGGTGTCCTGGATTTTTATCAGAGTTTCCATGAGTGGTGACTTGTCTTGTGCCAAAATTAGCTGCTCCTTTCTATTCCTGCGCCAGATTGCGCACGCGTTTATACACACTTAATGATGATGAAAACATAAAAAGAGGGAGAGCCAGATTTATGGTTTATCCCGTGTGCTCAAATGATATTCTACCATATTCAGCCGGTTTCTGGCAAGTTTTCTATTCTGATGCCTTGTTGGGTTCGGTATCTATTATCGCCCAGGGCAATATCTGGCTCTCACTCCATTTCTGATGAGCGTAAAAGTCAGCATCCAGCTGGCATTTAGCCACTGCCTTTCGCCAGCCGGCGAGCGAACTTTCCTCGATATCATTCAGTACCCGGGCGACGCTCGTATCACCGCGGGCGAGCACTGCCTGGACCTGACTCCACGCCGGGCTTTCACACTTCAGCTGGATGCCCCTGGGTGCCAGGCTGCTTTTTAATCGGGTAATCCGCTGCCTCAGCGTCTCCACTGGCGCCATGGGCAGTCGCTGAAACGGCGTGCCGGCCTTGGGGACAAACGGGGCGATGTTGAGCGAGAGGCGGGCAACTTTTGATTGCCGGTCAAAAATGCCTTTGCACTGGAGGGCCAGCCTGGCAATTTCGGCTATGTCCTCATCTGTCTCTGTGGGCAGGCCGACCATGAAGTACAGCTTAAGCCGCTTTACGCCGTGGCTGGCCAGCCTTTCAACCGCACCGGTAATATCGGCTTCGCAGATGCCCTTGTCGATAACCTGGCGCAGGCGTTCCGAACCAGCCTCAGGGGCAAGAGTTATCGTCCGGGCGCCCCCGCCAACGATATCAGCAATTATGCGGTCCGGGAGATTACTGGCACGCATTGAGCTCATGGAGAACTGGGCTCCCATCCGGCGCAGGCCGGTCAGCAGTTCTTCAAGGTGAGGATAGTCAGAAACCGCCGGCCCCACCAGGCCCAGGCGCTTTCGGTGATGGAGGCCTTCCTCTGCCTGTGCGAGCAGCGTGTCGACGGAGCGGAAGCGCATCGGTTTGAAGACGTTGCTGACCAGGCAGAACCGGCAGCGCCAGGGGCAACCCCGTTCCACCTCAATCAGGTACAGGTCGCCCAGCTCGGTGTCTCCGGTTAGTATGACCGAACTGACCGGGAAGTCATCAAGGTCTTCTGCCCGCTGGCGGGTTACGGGGGTCACTGGTGGTATCAAGGGGACATACATGCCGGGCACGGAAGCCAGCGACTTCAGAAGCTCCTCGCGTTTCCCATTTATGTTATCGGTTATTAGTGGCAGCAGGCCGGGCAGTAGTTTTTCTGCCTCCCCGATGCCGAAGCCGTCGAAGAATGGGGCCAGCGGCATGGGGTTGGCGGTGATGCAGGGCCCGCCGGCGATAACCAGCGGATGGCTTTCATCGCGGTCGACTGAAAATGGCGGGATGCCACTGGCTTTCAGTATGGACACAACGTTGAAATAGTCGACCTCATAAGAGATGGTAAAAGCCACTGCTTTGAAATCGGAAAGCGGTCGCCTTGATTCAATTGATACCGGAAGAGTTTTCCGTTCCTGGTTATCCCTTTCCCAGAAAACCCGCTCGCATACGATGTCGCGGTGCCTGTTGAGCAGGGAGTAGAGAGCGTGCAGACCCAGATTGGACATGCCGATATAATATGAGTTGGGATAAACTAGGGCGACGGGTAATCTGCCGCCCCAGTCTTTGATGATAGTGCCTTCTTCTCGGGCAAGGCGTTCCCTGAGGCTGATTTCCAATCCCTGGGCTCTGCCTCCTCCTTACCGGTTCATGCCATATTATGATTTCCAGCAGCCTCTCATGAATTGCTTGTTCAGGGTGACTACTCTATCGGCTACGTTTCGCAGCAGCCAGGACGTGCCTCTTTTACCGAACAAAGCCACTTCAACATGCTTGCCGTTATCCTTCACCGCCTGAAGGGCGCCAACATAGTCGCTGTCACCGGCAACGAGAATCACCACGTCGTAGTTGTTCTTGAAGCTGTGGGTCAGCATATCCGTGGTCAGCTGGACATCAATGCCTTTCTCGTACGGGGGCACGCTCGGCCAGTTGTTGTAGACCAGTCGTCCCAGGCGCAGCTCAATATACGGTACGGCATTTACCCCGGCGAAAAACGCCTGCTGGTGCCGGTAGCGTTCCGGTTCCTCCCTCTTGCCCACCTTGGCGTTGTAGTAATAAATCCGGATTAACTGACGGCGATTCAGGAGCTTGTGGCAGAACCTGCCCATGTCAACGTCAGTCCGACCGAATATATTCTTCAACGAGTGGTACATGTTGCTCCCGTCGATGAATATCATTACCCGCTCGGCCATTTTCACTGCCTCCTTGGTTGGGTAAAACCTTACCCTTCTTCCAATTATATAGCCTTTGTCGGGAAATTACGACCGTTCTGTCTTATTTGCGGGGTGGCGAAGGTGAGTGGTATAATTGGCCGATAGATTCAACCCGGAGCTCAGGAATGAAGCTGACTCGTGAAGAAGTGCTGCACATTGCCCGCCTTGCCCGCCTGGGGCTGACCGAAGAGGATGTCGATAAATTCAGAGAGCAGCTGTCCAATATTCTGGAGAACTTTGAAATTCTGCAGCAGGTAGACACCACGGATGTCCCGCCCACCGCCCAACCGCTCGCGCTGCAGAATGTGATGCGAGACGATGAGGTAACTCCCTCCCTTGCCCCCGAGGATATCCTGGCCAACGCCCCCCGTCGGGAAGGGGACCGCTTCAAAGTGCGGGCAGTTCTGGAATAATATCATTGCCGGAGAGAGTTTTGCCAGACAACCTTGCCGAATTAACCATTCACCAGGCTCGTGAATTGCTTAAAGGCCGGCAGCTCTCATCGGTGGAGTTGACCCGGGCGTATCTTGACCGTATCTCAAAGATTGAGCCTGAAGTTCAAGCCTTTGTCACCGTGACCGATGAGCTGGCGCTGAAACAGGCGGAGGCAGCCGACCGTCTCCTGGCAGATGACAATGCCGGTCCCCTCGCCGGCATTCCGGTCTTAATCAAAGACGTTATGTGTACCAGGGGGGTCAGGACCACCTGTGCCTCCAGGATACTGGAAAACCTGGTGCCTCCGTACGATGCCACCGTTGTCGAGAAACTGAAGGCCGGTAACGCGGTGATTATCGGCAAGGCGAACATGGACGAGTTTGCCATGGGCTCATCAACGGAGAACTCGGCGCTGTTCGTTACCCATAATCCCTGGGACTTGAGTCGGGTTCCCGGCGGCAGCAGCGGCGGCTCGGCGGCAGGGGTTGCCGCTGGAGAGACTGTCTATGCTCTGGGCTCGGATACCGGCGGCAGCATACGTCAGCCGGCCGGTTTCTGCAGTGTCGTTGGCTTCAAGCCGACCTATGGCCGGGTCAGCCGTTACGGCCTGGTGGCTTTTGCCAGCTCGCTCGACCAGATTGGCCCGCTCACCCGGGATGTTACCGACTGCGCGCTGGTGATGAACGCCATCGCCGGTTACGATAGTCGGGATTCCACGTCAGCGCCCGAGCCGGTGCCGGATTACACGCAGTGCTTGAATACCGACCTCAAGGGCATGCGCATCGGCGTGCCTAAAGAATACTTTGTTGATGGTATGCAGGCGGAGGTGGCAACCGCCATAAAGACGGCCATCGGACAGCTTGAAAAACTGGGAGCGGAGGTTGACTGGGAAGTGTCGCTGCCGCATACCCCGTATGCCCTCGCCGTTTATTACATCATTGCCCCCTCGGAGGCTTCCGCCAACCTGGCCCGTTATGATGGCGTCAAGTACGGCTTTTCTTATCAGGCGCCGAGCATGTGGGAGTCGCTGGAAAAGACCCGACAGCACGGCTTTGGCGCCGAGGTTAAAAGGCGTATCATGCTCGGCACGTATGCGCTGTCGGCCGGTTACTACGACGCTTACTACCTGAAGGCGCAGAAAGTCAGAACGCTGATACGACGTGAGTTCGACCAGGCATTTGAGAAATACGATGCTCTGGTAACTCCCACCTCCCCCACCGTCCCGTTCAAAATAGGGGAGAAGGTAGACGACCCGCTCCAGATGTACCTCAGCGACGTCTGCACCATGCCCGTGAATATCGCCGGGCTGCCCGCAATTTCCATTCCGGCGGGCTTCGCCAACGGCCTGCCCATCGGCATGCAGATTATCAGCAAGCCCTTCGGCGAGGAAACCATTTTAAAAGCCGCCCATGCCTACGAGCAATCCACCGAGTGGCATAAGAGGAAGCCGAATATTTAAAATATATAAAAGGGAGTCCAAGAGGGGCGAAGCCCCTCTTCCCAGTACCTCCCCCTTTGAAAAAGGGGGATAAAGGGGGATTTGAAATCCCTCTCACTCTCCCTTTAAGAAAGGGAGAAGCTCCTCCCAAGGGAGGGGAATAAAAGGGGAGGGTTACCTTATAAAATTCTAGAAAGGAAGCCATGGAATTTCGCAATCGCTGGCATGAAGAGACGGTACAGAAACTCAGCCCATACCAGGGTAGCCTGAGCAAGAAAGAGCAGAAAAGATTTCAGCTCGACCTGCTCACGCGGTTGACCAGAAGGGTGGCTGAGTTTTATGACGAATGCGGTGAATGCCAGCTCTTTCAGCAGGAAATCACAGCCTATGTGAACGACCTGGGCAACATGATTCACCTCGCCGATAACGAGCGACGGAAAAAATACGGGAAGCGGCTCAAGCAAACGGTGCGGCACCTGCAGGGCCAGCACAAGCTGGTTCCCAAGGGGCATTATGTTGGCATCTGGACCTCCATCGGCACCGGTATCGGGGTGGCCATCGGCGCCGGGATGGGTAATGTCGGTGGCGGCATACCAATCGGTATTGGCATTGGCGTAGCTGTTGGCATGATGCTTGATGCCAGAGCGAAGAAAGAGGACAGGGTAATTTAATCAGAGGAGTTTGTCATGGTAGAGCAAATGGTTGGCTTCTTTGTCTCCTGGTTTGCCAATCCCAGCCTGGTGGGGATTGGTCTGGCTTTCGCCTTTGGCGCCATCTGGCTGGTCGGTTATTGGCCGCCGCTCTTCAAAGAACCGTGGCTCTGGGCGGTTTTGTTCATCAGCGCTATCCTGTCTCTGGCGGCAGTCAGCTTTATTCAGATTCCCCTCCAGATACTGGCCGGGCAGGCGCTGGGAAATTTCTGGAGCCAGGAAGTGCTTATGCGCTGGATTCTGCTGGCCGGGATACCCCAGGTACTCCTCAGCGGGCTGGTTCAGGAAGGGTCAAAGCTCGTGCCGGTGGTTCTCTGGTGGCTGGGTGAGAACCGGACACTGACACCGCACACGGGACTGGTCATCGGGGCGGCAGCCGGGTTTGGCCTGGGTGTTTTTGAGGCCATGTGGGCGCATAACACCATTTTAGCCGCCGGTTGGACATGGGAGCTGGTGCAGACCGGTGGTTATATGGCGCTGGCTGGCTTCTGGGAGAGGTTCTTTGCCGTAGCCTTTCATATCGCGGTATCGGGACTGGCAGGTTATGGTCTGGCGAAGGGGTGGGGCTGGCAGTTCTACCTGCTGGCTGCTTTCCTGCACAGCCTGTTGAACTACAGCGCCGTGTTGTTTCACTCGGGCCTTCTGACCGTCGTTTATGTGGAAATCTATGCCGCCGTGGTAGCTGTGCTGGTAACGGCTGTGGCGCTCTGGCTCCGCTGGCGAAAGAGTGAAGAAACGGATGAAGTATGAGTCGTAGTAGCGGATGGGTATTGATTACGGGCGGCGCTGGCCGTGTAGGTCTCACCGTTTGCCGGGCTTTTATGGAGAACGGGTATCGGGTGCGTGTTTTTGACCTGAACACGGCGCGCAACCGGAGGGCCGTCAAGGAGCTGCCCCGGGGGGCGGAAATCTTCTGGGGAGATGTTGCCCGGAAAGAATCGGTCGGGCTGGCCATGGAATATGTTAATGCCGTCGTTCACATGGCTGCCGTTTTACCGCCTCTGGCCTACGAGAACAAGGAACTGGCTCATCGGGTGAATGTGGAAGGCACGCGCAATATCATTGAAGTGATAAAAGAGAAGGGCGGCAATTTGCCGCTGGTGTTTACGTCTTCGGCGGCGGTGTTCGGGCCTTCCCCTAAAGCCACCAAGCCCATCAGCTCGGAGAAAAATACCCCTGACCCGCAGGGAACATACGCCGAGACCAAGTTTCAGGCCGAAAACCTGATAAAAGAGGCGGGAATTGACTATGCTATCCTGCGCCTGACGGTAACCATGTACCTCATCTTCAGAGTGAGTGATATGAAGCGCATGCTCACCGTCCCGCTGGAGAATCGAATCGAGTTCTGCCATGCCGATGATACCGCCCGGGCGATACTCAATGCGGTGAGGGATTTTGAGCTGGTGAAGGGCAAAACGCTTGTCATCAGCGGTGGCCCCGGCCAGCGTATGCTCTACAAGGACATGATTGGTGCCATTCTCAAGGTGTTGGGGTTGCCCATGCCTCCGGCGGATAAATTCACCAAAGAGCCCTACTACCTTGACTGGTATGATACCGACAACTCTCAATTGCTGTTGCAGTATCAGCGCAAAACGTTTGCCGACTACCTTGATGACTACCGGCAGGAACTCACCCGATATTTCTCCCCGCTCTTTCTGCCCTTTATGCGTTACTTTGTCGGACCGCTGCTGGGGAAGATTATCGTCAGGTTAATCTAGGTTTACATCCGTTCCGGTGCGGTCATTCCCATGAGGTGCAGTGTGCGGCTGAGCACGGTTTTGGCCGCCTCAACCAGCTTGAGTCGCGCTCTGGTGAGCGCCTCGTCATCCGAAACCACCCGGCACTGCTTGTAGAAGCTGTGAAAAACGGTGGCCAGGTCCTGGGCGTAGTAGGTGAGGTGGTGAGGCTCCAGGGTGGTGACAATCGTCTCCATAAGCTCGGGCAGCAGGAGCATCTTGCGTATGAGGGTGAGTTCGGGCTCCGTGGTCAGCAGCGAGGTATTGCCGTCACCGTAATCGATGCCTTTTTCCTGTGCCAGACGCAGGATGCTGGCGATGCGGGCATGTGCGTACTGTACGTAGTACACCGGGTTGTCTGCCGACTGTTTTTTGGCCAGTTCCAGGTCGAAGTCCATCTGGCTGTCGGCGGAGCGGGACAGGAAGAAAAAGCGGCAGACATCGGTGCCCACTTCCTCGACAAGTTCGCGTAAGGTGACGATATCACCGCTGCGTTTGGAGATGCGCACTATCTCACCGCCGCGGCGCAGCGTGACCATCTGCGAGATGATGACCTTGAGCTGTTCCGGGTCAATGCCCAGCGCGCCAACCACGGCTTTCATCCGTGAGACGTGCCCCATATGGTCGGCGCCCCATATATTAATCACGGTATCAAATTTGCGTTTCAGGAACTTATCATAATGATAGGCGATGTCAGTGGCGAAGTAGGTGGGGGAGCCGTCGCTGCGTATCACCACGTTGTCTTTGTCTTCGCCCAGTGCCGTTGAGATAAACCAGGTTGCCCCTTCCTTCTCACTGATATGGCCCCCTTGCTTCAGGAATGCCATGACATCATCATACTGGCCATTTTGATGAAGGCTGCGTTCGCTGAACCAGACGTCAAAGGTCACGCCCAGCAGCTCAAGGTCAGCTTTTATTTGACCGATCATTTTTTCCAGCCCAACCTGTCCCAGCTTATCGATTGCCTCGGCTTCGGGAAGGCCGAGGAATTCATCGCCTTTCTGGTCGGCTATCTCCCCGGCCAGGTCAACCATGTACTGTCCGAAGTAGCCATCTTCGGGCATTTCGGCTTCATTCCCAAAGCGTTGCTGGTAGCGGGCATAAAGCGAGCGACAGAAGGCATCAATCTGATTGCCGGCGTCATTGATGTAATATTCCTTCTCCACCTGATAGCCGGCAGCGATAAGGGCGTTGGACAGCGTGCTGCCCAGAATTGCGCCGCGCCCGTGCCCGACGTGAAGCGGCCCGGTGGGGTTCACGCTGACAAACTCGATCTGCACCCGCTTATCACGGCCAATTTCAATATTGCCGTACGATTCGCCAGCCTCCAGAATTGAATTTACCTGTTCGGTCAGCCAGTCGGCACTCAGGATGAAATTGATGAATCCCGGCGGTGCCACGACCACCCGCTCAATCTCGGCAGTACGGGCGAAAAAGGCAGCGATATCATTGGCGATGGTGAGGGGATTGCTGCCGGTGACGCGGGCCAGTTTCAATGGCAGGCTGGAGGCATAATCGCCATGTTCCGGTTTCTGCGGGCGCTCCATGATGGCTTCAGGCAGAGTGATTGGGGGGAGCTTGCCTGACTTCTGTGCTTCAGTGGCTGCCTTGGTTAGAAGTTCGGCCAATTTATGTTTCAGCATTAACCTGTCTAGTTCACTTCTTGCGGTAATATTTTGTTGGGTTTCGCGCCTAGTGCGTTTGTCTACGCCCGAATTATAGCATAATCGAAGCCGGTAACGGAAAGAGCCCTTAAAATAATGATTTTTCTGTATTGACAATATAATGAGAGAAGAGTATAGTGTTATATGGCAATGATTATGCTGTACAAATAGTATGGTTTATCGGTGAAGAGGGAACCAAGCAGGCGGCTTGGTGCTCGTCACCAAGCCGCCTTACTTTGTGCGCCGCACCTTAAAAATTGAATACGAGGTCTAATATTAAATCTGAAGCAGGTCAAGCGGGTAAGGGCATACGGTGGATGCCTTGGCATCAAGGGCCGATGAAGGGCGTAGCATGGCTGCGATAAGCCCCGGTGAGCTGTCTAGCAAGCCTAGCCGGGGATTCCCGAATGGGGCAACTCACTCAGGTAAAACCTGAGTACCCCCAGCTGAACACATAGGCTGGGTGGAGGTAAGCAGGGGAAGTGAAACATCTCAGTACCCTGAGGAAAGGAAATTATTCCCTGAGTAGTGGCGAACGAAAAGGGAAAAGCCCAAACCTGGTAAGCTAAGTGGCTTCGCGGCCTATGCTTATCGGGGGTTGTAAGACAGGTAGGACCGAACGCGAAATAGGTCAAGGAGTTACCAACCGAACTTTAGTTGAAGGTCTCTGGAAAGAGCCGCCACAGACGGTGATAGTCCGGTAAACGAAAGGGGGAGGCTCCTTGTCTGTTCTTGAGTACCACGGGACACGAGGAATCTTGTGGGAATCTGCCCTGACCACAGGGCAAGGCTAAATACCCTTGATGACCGATAGTGAACAAGTACCGTGAGGGAAAGGTGAAAAGAACCCCGGGAGGGGA
>CAYZOI010000010.1:0-22137 GCA_964480145.1 uncultured Dehalococcoidaceae bacterium
GGAGTACATCAGGTCAAACCTAACTGACAGCACGTTCACTGCACTGAGCCTGAATCTGATGCTCTATATGGACACTTCGAGACAAATCGTTTTCGGCAAGGCGTTTGACCTGGAGAAAGAGGAGGAGATACCGCTGCCGCAAAGCATTCCTGAATATCTGGCCGGCCATGATTTTCTGGTTACCCATCAGGACACCGAAACCAGTTATACCGGCATCATCATTCTTCCCCAAGGTCCCGTGCTGATTGCTTCCAACCCCATTCTCACCAGTGAAGATGAGGGCCCTATTCGGGGGACAATGATAATGGGAAGGTACTTCGATGCGGCCAGGGTTGATGAACTGGCTGAAATCACGCTTCTCTCCATAACCGCTTATGCTTTTAACGACCCTCGGGGTCCTCCCGACGTTTCCGCCGCTCGTTCCTCCCTCTCGGCAGCGTCTCCGGTTTTCGTCCAGCCCCTTGGGGAACAGTCTATTGCCGGCTACACATTCATTGAAGACATCAGTGGTCTCCCTGCTTTGGTGCTCAGAGTGGATGCGCCCAGAGACATCTACCACCAGGGGCAGTCCACCCTTTTCTATCTCATCCTGACCATTATCGGTGTCAGCCTGGCCTTTGGCCTGGTAACCCTCCTGCTGCTGGAGAAGCAGGTCCTTTCCCGTCTTTTCTACTTGAGCAAAAGCGTCAGCGACATCGGGACCAGCGGTAAAGTTTCAGCGCGCGTATTAGTGCCCGGGGCAGATGAACTGTCAAAGCTCGGCGCCACCATTAACGGTATGCTGGGAGCTCTGGAACAATCAGAAGCGGAGTTGCGGGAACTATTTAAACAAGAGCAGACACTGCGGCAGGACCTGGAAGTGGAAATCAATAAAAGAGTGGAGTTCACCCACGCCCTCGTGCACGAGCTCAAAACTCCGATTACCCCGGTGCTTGCCTCCAGTGAGCTTATGCTTGAAGAAGTCAAGGAAGGCGGTACGTTATGGGAGCTGGCACAGAATATAAACCATGGCGCTCACAACCTGAACCAGCGGATTGATGAACTGCTTGACCTGGCTCGCGGTGAGGTGGGAATGCTTCACCTCAATCCTGAATCGATTGATTCCGGCCAATTGCTCCGCAGCCTTGTGGACAGTGTTAAACCACTGGCCCGCAAGAACAATCTTTTGTTAAATGCCGAGTTGCCTCCTTCACTGCCTGTCATCCAGGCCGATGAAGACCGCCTGCGTCAGGTCGTGCTCAACCTGCTCAATAATGCCTTCAAGTTCACCCCGGCTGGAGGCAGCGTCACCGTTAGAGCCAGAACAGGCGGGTCTTCCCTGGTCGTCGAAGTGCAGGATACCGGCCGCGGCATAGATAAGGCAGAGCAGGAGAGACTCTTTGAGCCTTATCAGCAGCTGGAAGAGGAAAGGGCCCGCCTCGGCGGACTGGGGCTGGGGTTGAGCCTCTCCAAGAAGCTGGTGGAGTTGCACGGCGGCCAGATATGGGTGCAGAGCGAAAAAGGCAAGGGCAGTACCTTTAGCTTTTCCATACCGATGGAAGTCAGTGAACCACCAGAAAGCCCGGCAAAAAGGCGAAAGGTATGACATTCCGCACCGGTAAAACTGACACTGTCATGGTGGATATTAATTCGATTACTATATTGAAAGGGGCTCGAGATGTCATCGACTAAGCAACCGTATTCACTGACTGTTACTGAATCAGCTTCCGCAATTGCTTCCGGCGACCTGACACCGTCGCAACTGGTCGACTCCTGTCTGGATAGAATTGACGCCCTGGACGGCAAAATAAAAGCTTGGGCACTGGTTGACCGTGAGGGTGCCCTGGCTACTGCGCGCCAGCTCGACCAGGAACTGGCGAAAGGCCAGCGGCGCAGTGCCCTCCACGGCATACCGGTCGGCATCAAGGATATTTATTACACTGCCGGTTTACCAACTGAAGCCGGTTCCAAGGCCTGGGCCGGTTTCATTCCTGATTATGATGCCACATCGGTTGCCCGTCTTAGAGAAGCGGGTGCCATCGTCCTGGGCAAGACGCACACCACCGAATTTGCCTACTTTGACCCCGCACCCACCCGCAACGCCTGGAACATAGAGCACACCCCGGGAGGCTCAAGTAGCGGGTCGGGCGCCGGCGTTGCCGCCGGTATGTGTCCGGCCGCTCTGGGTAGCCAGACGATGGGCTCGGTGCTGCGGCCCGCCGCCTATAACGGCGTCGTCGGTTTCAAGCCCCAGTATGGTAGAATCAGCGTCTATGGCGTCGTGCCGGTGAGTCCCACCCTCGACCACGTTGGTATACTGGCACGCACGGTGGCGGACGCGGCGCTCGTTTTCCAGGCCATTGCCGGCCACGACCCCAGCGATGCCCTCTCGCTAAAGGAGCCGGTTCCCGACTGCCTGGCGTCCCTGGAAAGGCAGTCGCCACCACGGCTGGGACTGGTGCGCACTTTTTTCTATGACTACGCCGACGAAGAAATGCGCCGGCACACGGATGATATCGTTGCCCGCTTGAGGCAGGCCGGCGCCGTAATCGATGAAGCAGTTCCACCTCCCGGCTTCGCTACCATGATTGACAATGCCCGCACCATCATGGCGGCCGAGGCAGCCGCGAGCCACCGGGAGTCCTTTGCCAAGCACGGGGATAAATATCGGGACGGCATACGGAAACTGATCGAGGATGGCCAGGCGATAGACACCGCCGAGTATGAAATGGCGCTCCAGGTGCGCCTCCAGCAGTATTCCGAGATGGAGCCTCTGCTGCACCAGTTCGATGCCCTGATTACACCCGGGATACCGGGGCCAGCGCCCCACGGCCTGTCTTCAACCGGCAGCCCGGTGATGCAGGCTCACTGGTCCATCATGGGCGTACCATCCATCAGCCTGCCATCGGGGTTAAGTAAAAACGGGCTTCCCCTTGCCATTCAACTGGCCGGCCCTCCCAGAGCCGAAGACCGCCTCCTGGCCATAGCCAGATGGGGCGAGTCCGTTCTGAAGGTGGACCTCCGCCCACCCCTTGATTAAAGAGAAAGTATTTCCTTAATCTTCTTTAACCAGGTCAACCTTGGGCTTCACCCCTTTGTTCACCCAGTGGCGCGGCCACTTGCCGGTAAGCACTCTGGCGGCTTCCTGTGCCACGCTCAATCTTAGCCGCTTCATGGCCGTAGTTGTGTGCACGGCGTAGTGAGGAGTGAGCACGACGTTATCCAGCTTGAGCAGCGGGTTATCCAGCTCAATCGGTTCCTTCTCAAAGACATCCAGCCCGGCACCGGCAATCCAATTCTCCTGCAGGGCTTTGATAAGCGCCGCCTCATCAACCACCGCTCCCCGTGCCGTATTTATCAGATAAGCGGTGGGTTTCATCTGCTTTAATTCTTTCTCACCAATCATGTGATGGGTTTCCTGATTCAGAGGAGTCTGCAGGCAGACGTAATCCGATTCCTTCAGCAGTTCGGAAAGGCTGACCAGCGCTACTCCATGCTTGTCGGCGGCTGACTTATCCAGATAGGGGTCGCAGGCGATTGTTTTCAGGCCGAAACTCTTCGCCCGGCGCACTATCCGGCTCCCGATATTACCGCAGCCAACCACCCCCATCGTTTGTTCAAACAGAGACGGGTTCTTCAGGGTCCCCATCTGGACCTCACCCCATCGCCCCTGTTTCAGCCCTCCCGTTGACCAGACCAGACGCCGGGCACAGGACAGCAGCAGGGCCAAGGCATGGTCAGCTACCTCCTCAAGGCAGAAATCAGGTATGTTGACGGCCAGTACACCATTGTCGGCGGCAGCATCTACATCAATCGTATCGTAGCCAACACCATAGCGGACGACCACCTTCAGCTTCGGCAGGGATGACAGGACCTTGCGCGTTATCGGGGCAAAAATCACCAGCAAAGCATCAGCATCTTTCGCCGCCTCAATTACCTCGTCTTCCGTACTGCAATCCGCAGTCACCACCTCGGCACCGACCTTGGCAAGCTCCTCAGTTTCCACATCCAGGTTTTTCAGTGACGCCGGAACCCAGGAGCTGCTTTCCGCCATCATAACTTTAAATCGCGCTTCCGACATTGCTTCCTCCTTCATATTCTCCGGTTTAATTTGCAGGTTAATGCCTATTATAAAGTATAACCACCGTCGTGTCAGCTTTTTCCCTGATATGCTTTCCACCCGTAATCGATAGAAACCAAAGCTATTAAAACAAACAGTGTGCTATAATCTTTTTAAGCCAGAAGACATGAAAAGACGCAATAATATGGCACCAGCCACCACCACCCCTGCCGGCGAAAGCCTGCCCGGAGGAACACTGTGGACTTTGTTAATCGGGGTTTTCCTCATCTCGTTCAGCATGCTGGCTTTCGAGATTACCCTTTCCAGATTGCTCTCCATACTTATTCTCTACCACTACGTATTCGCCATCGTTTCCCTGGCCTTGCTGGGACTGGGGCTCGGTGGCATATTTGTTTACCTGTTCCGACCACATGTGCCCGCTCCAGAGAAAAGGTTTGGCACGCTGGCGCTTTTAGCCAGCTTCATATCACTGGCAATACCGATTTCAGTAATACTGATGGTTCAGATTGGCTACCTGGACAGCGCGCTGAACAGCATCCTGTTCTACTGCATCCTGCTGTTCTTCCCCTTCTTCTTCACCGGCATTTTTCTGGCTGAGGTATTCCGCACTTTCCCCGAGATAAGTGCCCGGGTTTACGGTGCCGACCTGATTGGCGCGGCACTAGGCTCGCTGGGCATAATTTTATTCCTCGACGCTTTCGGCGCCATCAACACCAGCTTTTTCCTCGGCGTCGCCACAGCGGCGGCCGCACTCCTCTTCGCCGGCAGACTACTCAAGAAAATCTCCTGGCGGACAGCCCTGCCGGCAGCCAGTTTCACAGTCGCCGCCATCCTTTTCATCACGAATATATCCGGCGCCTATCTGAGCGATATCCCGATTATCGCGAAAAATCCCAACAAGGATATTCACCGCGCCCTGTATGAAAAATCCTCCTCAGCGCAGATAATAGAAACAAGATGGAGCGCTTTCGGGCGGACCGACTTGGTAGAGTACACCGAGTATCCGGCACAGATGGAGATTTATCTTGACGGCACCGCCACGGCACCGATGTACCAGTTCAACGGCAACCTTGAAAACCCGGACACCGCCGTTCAAAACTTGAAGACCATATTTTCCGGTTATTTCCCTTTCTACTTTCTCGCCGAAGACGAAAGAGATACTGCCCTCATCATCGGGCCGGGTGGTGGCCGTGACGTGCTGCTGGCACTGATGGGTGGCGTTGGCGATATCACCGCCGTTGAGGTTAATCCCGACCTCGTGGAGATGGTGCGGGAATACGGCCAGTATAATGGCGGTATCTTCACCGATTTTCCCGGGGTTAAGGTAATCGTCGATGAAGGCCGGAATTTCCTCAAGCGCCAGACCGGCAAATACGACATTATCATGCTCAGCCTGCCGGTTACCCAGACCAGCCGCAGCCTTGAAGGCTACTCCCTGACGGAAAATTTCCTGTTCACCACGGAGTCCATCCATGATTATCTGGACCACCTGACCGATGAAGGGCGACTCATGGTGGTGACCCACGACGATTTCACCGCCTGGCGACTGCTCTCCATATCGCTGGCGTCACTTGAACAAAGAGGACTCAGCAACACCGACGCACTCAAGCAGATTTACATGCTCGGTCTGAGCTCGGGGGAACACGTTTACCCGTTCTTTGTCCTGAAAAAGACGCCGTTTGCACCCGAAGAGGCGCTTGCCCGACACGAGAAAATGGTCCAGCTGGGTTATGAACCCACCCTGTCTTACTTCCCGCACCTCGATGATGAGGGAACGGTTAACCCGACACTCAAAGACCTCGCCAGTGGTGAGCTGAGCTTTAATGAAATCAAGAAAATGGCCCGGGGGATGGGCCTGGATTTCACCACCGTTACCGATAACAGCCCGTTCTTCTATAAGATTGACGTGGGTCTGCCGCAACCGGTGTCACTGGTTTTCTGGCTTTCATTCGCCCTGCTGCTGCTCGTGCTTGCTGTGCCGCCTATGTACTGGCAACTGCGCTCTTCCCGCGTTCGCGGCAAGCCTAGTGGACGCCAGGGCACAAAAGATAAACTGGTTCAATCCGTGTTCCTGTTTGTGCTTATCGGCATCGGTTTTATGCTCATTGAAATCTCCTTAATCCAGAGGTTTATCCTCTACCTCGGCCAGCCGGTACTGTCAATGGCCGTCCTTCTGTTCTCACTGCTGACCGGCGCCGGCCTGGGCAGCCTGTACAGCGGCCGCCTGACCCGTAATGAGCTATTCAAGGGAGTAGCGACGGCGGCTATCTGTATTGCCCTATTATCAATCGTTTACATCTTTCTCATTCCCCTTATTTTCAACCAGCTGCTGGGGCTCAATCTGGCACTGCGTTTGCTGGTCATGGTGCTCATGCTGATACCCCTGGGATTCTTGATGGGCTTTCCGTTCCCGCTTGGCATCAGGGCTCTGAAAGAAACGGAGATGGATAGATATATCCCCTGGATGTGGGGGTTGAACGGCGTGGGGTCAGTACTGGGCTCAGCATTAACTATTGTCATCGCCATCAGCCTTGGTTTCGCCCAGGCATTGCTACTCGGTGCCATCTGCTACCTGTTCGTTTTTCTCATTTTCCTGAAATACGGCATAATAAAGAGAGTGGCTTAGACGCATAAAGGTTCTGATTTCGGCGACAGCGTTCTGCTCAAGGAGGCGGCTAATGGAAAAACTAAAAGAAGTCCGGAAGGTGGGCCAGTCTTTATGGCTTGATTACATTCAGCGGGGGCTGATTACCAGCGGTCAGCTCAAGCAGCTGGTTGATAGCGGAGTGAGTGGCCTGACCAGCAACCCCACCATTTTCCACAAAGCGGTCACGCAGGGTCAGGACTACGATGAAGCGATAAAGTCTATTATGAAATCCAGGCCTGACGCCAGCGTCATGGATATCTATGACCGCCTTACCGTGGAGGATATCCAGATGGCCGCCGAGGTGTTCCGCCCCGTTTATGATGCCAGCGATGGCATGGACGGGCTGGTCAGCCTGGAGCCAACGCCCGAACTGGCCTATGACACGGGAGGAACGGTCAACGAGGTGCGCCGCCTCTGGCGGTTGGTGGACCGGCCCAACCTGATGATGAAAATTCCCGCCACCCCACCCGGTATCCCAGCCGTTGAAAAGCTCTTTGCCGAAGGTATCAATATCAATATCACGCTTATGTTTTCCATGGCACATTATGAAGCCGTCGCCCGCGCCTACCTTCAGGGGATTGCCCGCTGTGCCAACCCGCGGCAGATAACCTCGGTGGCTTCCTTTTTTGTCAGCCGCGTGGACACGTACGTGGACAAAGAGCTGGAAAAGCTCGGTACCGAAGAAGCGCTGGCACTGCGGGGTAAAGCGGCGGTGGCCAACTCCAAACTTGTCTACCGTCGCTTCAAGGAAGTCTTCTCCGGCGAAGAGTTTATGCAACAGAAAAAGCGCGGCGCCCGCCTGCAACGGGTACTCTGGGGAAGCACCAGCTCCAAGAACCCTGACTTCTCAGACGTGAAATACGTTGAAGAACTGATGGGCCCGGATACGGTGAATACCCTGCCCACGGACACTATGGAGCATTTCCTCGACCACGGCAAGGTCAAAGACGCGCTGAATGAAGACGTGGCGGAAGCGGAGCAGGTTTTGAGTGGCCTGAGAAAAGTCGGCATTGATCTAGATGCCGTTACCGAGCAATTGCAGGTGGATGGCGTGAAGGCGTTCCAGGATTCTTTTGACCAGTTGCTCAGTGCCCTGGAAGAAAAATGTCGACAATTCAGGTAAACGCAAGCGTATAATATCGGCTATTCTGGAGGATTAAAGAATGAAGATTACCAAAGTAACTCCCATTTTCTGCGATGGGGGATGGCGGGCTTTTACCTTCGTCAAGGTGGAAACTGACGAAGGGCTGGTCGGCTACGGTGAATGCACTGATAACAGCTCCGCGTTTGGCGTCGCCGGCTGTGTTAAGGACCTGGAGCCACGCCTCATTGGCAAGGACCCGCGGGCCGTGGAGAGGCTCTACCGCGAGATGGGCCACCGCTTCCAACATAATCCCGGCGGCATCGCCCAGAAAGCCATTGCCGGTATTGAAATCGCCCTATGGGACATCAAGGCCAAGGCGCTGAACGTCCCGCTCTACGAACTCTTCGGCGGCCCGATTAACGATAAGATACGCATTTACTGGTCTCATTGCGGCACCTACCGTGTCCGCAACCCCGAGCTTTACCCCAATAAGCCAGCTTTGAAAACGTATGATGATATCGCCTGCCTGGGCGAAGAAGTGGCGGCCAGTGGCTATACCGCGCTCAAGACAAACATACTTACGCCCGGAGAGCCGCCCCGTATGCTGTGGGCAATGGAACAGAATACAGATACCGGCATACTGAAAACCATTGACCGGCTGATGAGCACCTTCCGCAAAGCGGTGGGAGATAAAGTTGACCTCTGCCTGGACCTGAATTTCAATTTCAAGACGGACGGCTTCATTCAGATTGCCAGGGTCGTGGAGCCGTATAACCTGATGTGGCTGGAAATGGATATATACGACCCAGAGGCGCTCCTCCAGGTCAAGGAATCTAGCAAAGTGCCCATCTGTTCCGGGGAAAGTGTATATAACATGAAAGGCTATCTCCCCTACCTGGAAAAGCACGCCATGGACGTCTGCATGATTGACCTGCCCTGGAACGGATATATTGAATCGCGCCGCGTGGCCGCCCTGGCCGACACGTACGAGATGGTGACGGCACCACACAATTACTACACCCACCTTTCAACATTCGTGAACGCTCATTTCTGCACCTCCATACCCAACTTCAAGATTATGGAGACGGACGTTGACAGCGTTCCCTGGCGCGACGATATCACCACCGAGCTGCCGGATATAAGAGACGGTTACCTCTACCTGCCGAAAAAGCCGGGCATCGGTATTGAGCTTAACGAGAAGGAGATCGCCAGGCACCCGTGGCCTAAATAATCTCTTTTGCCGCGTTGGTGTTGGTAAAAGCGAGGGGCGGATTTGCTTTCCGGCAGGCCGCAGGGCCTGTGGCGCTTTTACTGCTCTTTTTCGCCGCCAGAGCAGCGATTATGGTATAACTATCCTGAAGCCTTTTTCTCAACTGAGGATTTTGGTGATACAATTATTCAACCATGTTCTTTAATTGGAAACCCTCCAGGATATTTTACGGGTGGTGGATAGTAGGCGCTGCTTTCCTCATCGCATTTTACGTCGGTGGCGTCGTTTTTTACGGCTTTACGGCTATCTTTGAACCAATCGCCAATGACATGGGCTGGAGTTACACGCAGATTTCCCTGGCGGCTTCCCTGCGCGGCCTAGAGCTCGGCCTGTTTGCTCCAATTGCCGGGATGCTGACCGACCGTCTGGGCCCACGCCGTCTTATCTTCGGCGGGGCGCTTATCACCGCGCTGGGACTGTTCATGCTCAGCCGAACCACGTCTCTCGCTACGTTTTACGGTGCCTTCGCCCTCATCTCCCTGGGTATGAGCGCCACCACCGTGACCGTGCTGATGACTGCCGTCGCCAACTGGTTCCGTTTAAAGGTAGGCATTGCCAGCGGTATCGCCATGTCCGGCTATGGTTTCAGTGGGCTGATTGTGCCTTTAATCGTTAAACTCATTGATACTCTTGACTGGAGAACGACCATGGCCATTCTGGCCGCCGGTATGGTGGCTATAGTCTTGCCCCTCACTTTTGTATCCCGCCACCGACCTGAACAGTATGGTTACCAGCCCGACGGCCGAAAAGATATTCCCGTTTCGCCAGGCACAAGCATCGCCGAACCTCAAACCACAGAGCTGCACATCAGAACCACGCAGGCATTCAAGACGGTCACTTTTTGGCGTATAGCCGCCACTTTCATGGTTCACGCCCTGCTAATCAGCACGGTAATAACCCATATCATGCCCTATCTCAGCAGCATTGGTGTTATCAGGTCTCGAGCCAGCCTGATGGCCATGGCGGTGCCGATAATGAGTATATTCGGCCGCCTCGGTTTTGGCTGGCTGGCAGACAAGTTTGACCGACGGCGGATAGTTGCCACCGCGTTTTCTATGATGGCGGCTGGTTTGCTCTTCTTTGGTTACGCCCAGTCGGCTGGCCCCTGGCTGCTCGTCCCTTTCCTTTTTCTTTTTGGCCTCGGCTACGGCGGTTCCACAGCGGTCAGACCCTCAATGGTGTCAGAGTATTTCGGGCGGGCGAATTTTGGCAGTATTTTTGGCTTTATCGTTGGTATCAACGCCATAGGTGCTATCGTCGGGCCCCCGGTCGCAGGATGGGTTTACGACAACTGGGGCAGCTACCATAGTGTCTGGTTTGCCTATACCGGGCTTGCGTTTGTGGCCGTTCTGCTTATTTTTAATATTTCCCAGGTTAATATGCGCCGTGAATCCAGTTAAACAGTATAGAAAAGGAGGTGCTCAATGACAGCAAGAGGTGCGCTGATGCTATCAGAAAAGGACAACGTGGCCACGTTGCTTGAGGACGTGGCGCCCGGAACCGAGGTGCTGATTCGTCTCGGCAGTGATACCAGTACCGTTAACGCTGGAGAAAGCATAGCTTTCGGTTTCAAAATCGCCGTGTCCGATATCGCCAGAGGTGCTGCCATTATCAAGTACGGTGAAACAATCGGTATCGCCTCGAGTGACATCAAACAGGGCGATATGGTCCACGTCCACAACCTGGAAGGCGGACGGGGTAGAGGAGATTTAGCGAAAGGAGAAGTCAGATGAACTTCATGGGCTACGCAAGGCCGGACGGTTCGGCCGGAAGTCGCAACTATGTACTGGTAATTCCCTGGGGGTTCTTGGCCGCCAAAATCTGTGACTTCGTTGATGGCACAAGAACAATGCTCACCCCGGACGCAGGCAGCGGTCGTACCAGCCACGACCGTGAGACCATCGCCCGAACCCTCATCGGAATGGGTCGGAATCCCAACGTGGCTTCAGTTATCATTCACACGCAGGGGGTAGGCTCCGGGTACCCGGAATTAAAGCCTGCTCGCCTTGCCGAGGAAATTGCCAGGTCCGGCAAGCGCGTGGAAATACTTGATGCGGTCAAAGAAGGAAGCACGCTCAGAGCATTTGAGAAAGGAATCCAGCTGGCGCGAGAGATGGTGCTTGACGCTTCTCGTATCAGGCGTCAGCCTTTCGACTTAAGCCATCTGGCCGTAGGTGTGAAATGCGGTCACTCGGATACGACCTCCGGCATTGCCGGCAACCCTGTTGTCGGCAACCTCTTCAACCGCATCGTCGCTGCCGGTGGTACTGCTTTTTTCGGTGAGACCACGGAGATTATCGGCGCCGAACACATCCTGGCCAAACGCGGCATTAATGATGAAGTGTCCAGGCAGATCCTTGAGGCGGCCGACAGGACAGAGGTCCGTGCCAAGGCAACCGGCGATGACATTCGTACCGTCAACCCGGTGCCTTCCAATATCGCCGGAGGTTTATCCTCGCTGGAAGAGAAGTCGCTGGGTGCCATCCACAAGTCAGGTTCAGCGCCGATACAGGCTGTGCTCAAATACGGGGAAAGACCGGAAGGAAAAGGGCTGTATTTCGTGGACAACTGGATGAGCATGGGTTCCATTTTCGCCGGCTACGCCGCCTCAGGGGCGCAGCTGGTCATATTTCAGCTTGGTGGCGGGGGGTTGGTGGGCAATGACCTGCTGTACACTTCAACGGCGGTAGTTGCCCCACTCCTGTGGACAACGGCCAATCCCAAGACTCTGGCCATGGCGCCAACCAGCGTTGATTTTTACTCCGGAACGGTCATCGAAGGAACGGACTCAATCGAAAAAGCCGGTGAAAAGCTCCTCAAGCTGGTGCTGGATATCGCTTCCGGCACCATGACCAAGGTGGAAACCCTGCGCCACACCGACCCCATTCAGATATACCTGCAGGAGCCGTGTTTTTGAAGCGGGCAACCGATTATTAGTACCTGGAGCAAAGGAGTGTGAAATGGCGAGCGCTCTGGAAGGTATACGCATCGTCGACCTGACGCACGTTCTGGCGGGGCCGGTAGCGACCATGATACTGGCCGACCTCGGTGCTGAGGTTGTCCATATTGAGCCACCGCACGGTGATGATGCCCGTGAGTTTGGCCCTTTCGCCGGTGAACCGGGCAGAAACCGCAGCGCCTATTTCGCCAGCCTCAACCGAAACAAGAAAAGCATGGTCCTGGACCTCAAGCAGGAAAAGGGCAAGCAACTTCTCCGTGAGCTAATCGCTATTTCCGACGTCATCATTGAAAATTACCGGCCTACCACCATGTCGGACCTGGGATTTACCTGGGAAGAAATCCAGCGAATAAACCCGGCCATCATCTATGCCTCCATATCAGGGTTCGGCCACGACACACCACCGGAATACAGTTCTCTCCCGGCCTATGACATTATCGCACAGGCGTACAGCGGATTCATGAGCATCACGGGTCCCGAAGATGGAGCGCCCTGCCGGGCCGGGGCATCCGTGGGTGACATTTTCGCCGGCCATCAGGCCGCCATCGGCATCCTGGCTGCCCTGATACACCGTGAAAAAACCGGCCGAGGCCAGTACTACGATGGTTCAATGGTGGACGGCCTGTTCTCAGTAATGGAAAACGCCGTCGTCCAGCACACGGTTGGCCACCGGATACCGAAACCGCTCGGCTCCGCTCATCCCAGCATCGCCCCCTTTCAATCCATACCCACCAGGGATGGCTGGATGGTCATCGCCATCGGCAACGATAGCATCTGGAAACGGTTTTGCGCCGCTATTGGTCGAGAGGATTTAAGCCAACATCCCGAATTCAAGACCAATTCGCTCCGTTCCAGGAACAGGAAAGCATTGATTGAAATCGTGGAAAAGGAGATGGTAGAAAAGACCACCCGTGACTGGAGCCGAATTCTGGAAAGGGAATCCATTCCCCACTCCCCGATAAATAATATCAAGCAGATATGTGAAGACCCCTGTATCGAACACCGGGATATGCTGGTGGATATTGACCAGCCGCAAATGGGCCGGATAAAGATAGCCGGTTCCCCGATTCACCTTTCGGAAACGCCGGGCGAGGTTTACGCACCAGCCCCTCTGCTGGGAGAACACACCGAAGAAATCCTGAAGAACCTGCTCAAATATGCTGATGAGGATATCTCCCGCTTGAAAAAAGAGGGGGTCATAAATAGCGGGTAATTACTTACCTTTTATGCCCCCCAGCCCACAGCCCCCACTTTAACCGTTCAATCCGCAGGTGAAAGCGGAGATTAAGTCTTTACGACAAAATTTTGAATAACTATTCAATATTAAAGGATAAAGTTTATTGACAATTCATTCTATATTATATATATTTATTATTGAACTTATATTCTATCAGTAGGGATGGGGTATAAAAATGGAGCGCCGTCAACAGATCTTAGCCGCAGCGCGCCGGGCCTTTGCTAAAGAAGGCTTTCATAGAACTACCATCAAGAAAATCGCCTCTGAGGCAGGCTTGAAGTCGCCGTCTCTGGTCTACTGGTACTTCGAAAACAAAAAGAAGCTCTTTCTGGCTATGGTAGAAGAGCTATCGCCAGTCTTGACTCAGCTCCCAAATTTCTGGGAGCGAATCGACGACCCTCCTGAGGACATGCTGCTCCTGATAGCCAAGGCCTACTTAAGCACTTTTGATAATCCGGAAGCAAGGCAACTTTTCCGTATCTGCTTATCGGAAGCACCCCGAGTACCTGAGACAGCCAATAACCTTGCCGAGAAGATAGTCCTGGTGCTCAATTTTGTTATTACCTACCTCGAACACCAAATCGATATGGGCATACTACGGCCTCATGATACCCAGAGCAGTGCCAGGTTTTTCCTGGGAGCGTTTGTTATCTATCTAATAGGACGCGAAATCTTCCTGCCGTTTCGCGCAGGTCTGCCCGCACAGGAGCTTTATGCGCAAGAAGTGGTTGACATCTTTCTGAAGGGGCTTCGCCCTAAATAAGAGACAAGAGAAGGAGGACACTATGAAACGGAAAAAGATAAGGCTGCTGGTTGTCCTGCTTGTGATTGTGGTGGTTGGCGGTGGGCTCTGGTGGGCACTCGGTCGCTCACCGGCAGAACCTGATGGAACTATCCTTACTTCGGGATTTATCGAGGCCAGAGACGTTACCATTTCTGCCGAGACAAGCGGTCGCATTGTTGAAATCGCTGCCGACGAAGGCGACCCTGTCGCGGCAGGCGCCATCCTGGTCAGGCTGGATGAATCGCTGCTTCTGGCCCAGAAAAGACGGGCGGAAGCAAACTCAAACCTGGCCCGTGCCTATCTGGAGCAGGCCGTAATAGTACAGGACGGCGCGGAAAAGGCCTGGCAGAATGCCCTTGAAGTGCAACGCAACCCGCTGGAACTGGAAGCCAGGATTATCGCTGCCCAGGGAGAGTTGGAAACGGCGGAATTGAATCTGCTGCGGGAAAAAGAAATTGAAAGCGACCTGCGGGTGCCGTCAGCTGAGGTTCGATACGATACTGCGGAAAAGATTCTCGAAAACCTGGAGGTCTTAAAAAGCCTCGATTGGTTCAGCATATATACAATGAGAAAGGAAGTCTATCCCGCGGAAGGCGAGCTGGAGATGGCCCAACTGTCTCTAGCTTACCAGAAAGCGTTGGAAGAGCTATGGAGTGTACCCACCGCCGAGCTCCGCGTGGTCACGGCGCAGAAGGCACTTAAGAACCTGCTGACCATAAGAGATAACCCACAGGAACTCAACGCTGCGGTAGATAGTGCCTATACTGCCTATCAGGCAGCCATGGTCGCCGCGGAGGCTGCCGAGCTACAGGTCGAGCAGGCTGAAGCCTCTCTCGATGTAATCAATGTGCAGCTCGACAGGCTCACCATGGTTTCACCTGCGTCCGGTGTGGTCGCTTCCCGCTACGCAGAAGCGGGAGAAATCGCCCAGCCGGGCCTCCCGGTACTGTCCATCATCGAGCTGGACAAAGTAACGCTGACCGCCTATGTTCCGGAACGTAAAATCGGCCTGGTCAAGCTGGGACAGCCAGCGCAGATATCTGTTGACTCATATCCCGATGAAAGCTTCTCCGGCACCATTGTCTACATATCGCCGAATGCGCTGTTCACCCCCAAGAATATCCAGCTGAAAGATGAGCGGGAAAAGATGGTCTTTGCCGTTAAAATCAGCCTGGCCAACCCGGAGCAGAAACTGAAGCCGGGTATGCCCGCGGATGCGCGAATACTGACCGGCCCGGAAGAGGAATAACCATGAATACTCCGGCGATTGAAGCCATCGGGCTTCAGAAGAAATATGATAACGTTACCGCCGTAAGTGGTCTTGACCTGCGCATCGAGCGCGGGGAGATGTTTGGCCTTGTTGGCGCCGATGGTGCCGGCAAAACGACGACCATACGCATGCTGTGCACCCTGGCGTTGCCTTCCGCCGGTGAAGCCCGGGTCCTCGGCATGGACACGGTGAGGGATGCGGCCAGCATCAAGGATAAAATCGGCTATGTTGCGGAACATTTTAACCTGTACCCTACCCTGACGGTGGAGGAGAATTTGACCTTTTTCGCCAAGCTGCGCAATATGCCGCGCGAGATGAGAGAAGGACGGATAAAAGAGTTGCTTCAATTCTGCCGCCTGGAACCCTTCCGCAAAAGGCACGCCGAGCACCTTTCCGGCGGAATGCAGAAGAAGCTGGCGCTGGCCTGCAGCCTTATTCATGAGCCGGAGGTCGTTTTCCTCGACGAGCCCACCACCGGCGTCGACCCGGTCTCACGCCGCGACTTCTGGCGTATTATCGCCGGCTTCCTGGCCAGAGGTATTACCGTGCTGGTCTCGACCCCTTACCTTGACGAGGCGGAAAGGTTCCACCGCATCGCCTTCATGCATAAAGGACAGGTCATCGCCTGCGATACGCCGCAGAACATCAAAGCGCAGTTTCCCGGTGAGCTGCTGGAAATCAGGACCAGCCAGGTCAACAAGGTTGCCGCCGTTCTATCTCAATTGCCATTTGTGCAGACAGCTCAGGTATTTGGCGATACCGTCCATGTCATGGTTGACCGGGCCGAGGAACGTCGTACTGAAATCGACCGTCTGCTGAAGGAACATTCAATATCGACTGTTGACCTGCGGCGTATTGCCGCGGGACTTGAAGACGTCTTTATCACTCAACTCACCGGGCTGGAGGGCAAGCCGAATAGCTGGAGCGGCTCGGAAAATACGGTGAATTCTATGGCCGAAGAAAAGGAGCAACCTGAAGCCGCGGTCCAGGTATCTGAACTGACCAAAAAATTCGGCGATTTCACCGCCGTTGACCGCGCGAGCTTCAGCGTCAGGCGCGGCGAAATCTTCGGCCTCCTCGGACCCAACGGTTCAGGAAAGACCACCACCATCCGCATGATTACCGGCCTCCTGCGACCGACCGAGGGCAGTGCCTTCATACTGGGCGATGACATGTCTGTAATGGCGGACATCGTGCAGTCAAGAATCGGCTATATGTCGCAGAAGTTCTCTCTCTTCAATGACCTCACTGTGGAGGAGAACATCGTTTTCTACGGTAATCTCTACTCATTGCCGGCAGCGTTGCTCAGAGAAAGAAAAGAATGGGCGCTGAACATGGCCGGCCTGCGCGGCAAGGAGAAAGCTATGGCGAAGGAGCTCGCCGGTGGCTGGAAACAGCGGCTTGCCCTGGGCTGCACCATCATCCACAGCCCCGAGGTGGTTTTTCTGGACGAGCCAACGGACGGGGTCGACCCGCTGTCCCGACGCGCATTCTGGGAGCTTATCCAGGAGCTGTCAGACCGGGGCACGACCATATTCATCACCACCCACTACATGGATGAAGCCGAGCACTGTCATCGGCTGGGCCTGATGTACCAGGGACGACTCATCGCCCTCGGCAGTCCCCACCAGCTTAAAACGGAGTTAATAAAGGGTGAACTTCTTGAGGTCACCAGCTCAGATTACGCCCAGACGCTGGCGATGCTCTCAACCGATGCCCGTTATCATCAGGTAAGCCTGTTCGGCAGCGCCATACACGTCGTTGTCGACGAAGCCCACGCCGCCTCCCCGCAAATCAAACGGCTCCTGGAGTCCGGCGGGGTTGCCGTACACAGCATTAAGAACATTCCTTTTTCCATGGAGGACGTGTTCATCTCACTGATGGAAGCGCAGGAAAGGAACCATTCCATTTCGATGGTGCAGAAAGGAGACTGACATGTGGCAGCGAATGCTCAGTGTCATCGTTAAGGAATTCATCCAGCTAAGGCGCGACCGACGCTCCATGGCAATGGTATTTGCCCTGCCCATAATACAGATGTGTATCCTGGGCTATGTGGTGAAAACCGATATCGAAAATGTTTCCCTCGTGGTCTGGGATGCCAGCAACACCGTGGAAAGCCGCGAGCTCATTCAGAGTTTTCATCACACGGAGTTTTTTAACGTGGACTACTACGCCTTCGATTATGAAGAAATCGCCAGCCGCATCGAATCAGGAGACGCCAAGGGGGCACTGGTGATTCCGCCCGAATACTCCAGAAATATTAACCGCGGGGAGCCCGCCCCGGTACAGTTTTTCACGGACGGGTCAGAGCCGGGCGCCGGCATTCAATCGCTGGCCAACGCCAACCTCATCGTCGCCAACAAAGGCGCCGAGTTCATGAGCAAAGGTCAATTAAGTGAGGTAGAGCTGCCAATCTCACTTCAGCCGCGGATCTGGTACAACCCGGCCATGCAAAGCTCCGTGTTTTATCTGCCGGGGCTTGTCGGCATACTTTTGCAGAACATCACCATCATACTGACCTCCATAGCTATTGTCCGTGAGCGGGAACGCGGGACCATGGAGCAGCTCAACATATCCCCTCTACGCCGGGGAGAGCTTATCGTGAGCAAACTTATACCCTATGTCATAATCGGCTATACCCAGTTGCTCCTGGTAGTTACCACTGCCATCGTCGTCTTCGGCATGCCGATGCGCGGTAATTTTCTGCTGCTTTTAGCACTGTCCTCTTTGTTCCTCACCTTCTCGCTGGCTCTCGGCCTCCTTATTTCCTCTATTTCACAGAACCAGTTCCAGGCCATGCAGGCCAGCTTCATGGTGCTGGTGCCTACCGTCTTTCTCAGCGGCTTCATTTTTCCCATTGAATCAATGCCGAAGGCAGCACAATGGATTGCCTCGGTCATCCCTCTCACTTATTACCTGCGTATTCTGCGCGGTATCGTGGTGAAGGGTGTGGGCATAGAATACCTGTGGCAGGATGCCGCCATACTCGCCGGCATGACCGCGGTCACCCTCATTATTGCCACCGTCAAGGTAAGAAAAAGTCTGGACTAGACCCGCAAAGCTTCTGATTTGCCTGTTGTCATTTTTGTTGCCCACTTGACACGTCTGTTATAATGATATACGGTAAATACAGCTGACACTCGGATTTAGTTCATAGTTTATCTGTCAGCAGGCAAATGATGGTGTTTTGATGGCCTATACCAGTGCCAGATGACGTTTTTTCTCTAGTACTTTAGTACTATGGTTCGAGAAAAATATGTGGTAGTGGGCAGGGATATGAGTGAAGACAAATCAAAGAAGCCGCTACTGGCTGACCTGAAAAAACTGCGCCAGCGCGTCGCCGACCTTGAAGCCGGGGAAACAAAGCGCAGTTGGGAGGAGTTGCAAAACGAACTTTCTTTGAGACTCTTGGAAATACTCAATAAGCCTGGAGACCAGAGAGAAATAATTCGTGAAATAGTCTTTCTCATTAAAGATTTCAGCGGCTGCGATGCCGTAGGCATCCGGCTGAAAGAGGGAGACGATTTCCCCTATTATGAGACTAACGGTTTTATTGAGGGGCATGTTCCGTTAGAGAACTACTTATGCAAACATGATTTGACGGGACAGCCGATTAGGGATGAAGTGGGCAATCCTGTTCTGGAATGTATGTGCGGTAACATAATTTGCGGCCGCTTTGACCTCACCAAACCTTTCTTTACCGAAGGAGGTAGTTTCTGGACGAACAGTACCACTGAACTACTGGCTTCTACCACCGAGCAAGACCGCCAAGCGAGGACGAGGAACCGCTGCAATGGTGAGGGTTATGAGTCAGTTGCGCTGATACCTTTTAAAGCCGAAGAAGGTAACCTAGGACTTCTTCAGCTCAATTCTTTTCAACGTAATCGCTTTACATCTGAACTAGTCCAGTATTACGAAGGTATTGCCCAAAGTATAGGCGTTGTCGTTACGCGCAAGCAGACAGAAGAGGCTTTACAGCGCGAACGGGACCGTGCTCAACATTATCTTGACATTGCCGGCGTTATAATTGTAGCTCTTGACATGACTGGCAATGTCAGCCTCATCAATAAAAAAGGCGCCGAAATATTGGGCTATAAAGAATCGGAGATTATAGGCAGGAACTGGTTTGATAATTTTCTGCCGGAAAGCGTGGGAAGAGAGGTTCACAAGGTCTTTCAGAAATTAATTGCCAGAGAACTGGGGCCAGTTGAATACTATGAAAATCCGGTGAAGACTAAAACTGGCGAGGAAAAACTTGTTGCCTGGCACAACAGTATGCTCGGAGACGACGAAGGCAATATCATTGGCACACTCAGCTCCGGCGAGGACATTACCGAGCAGAAGGATATGGAAAATGCGCTTATAGAGAGTGAGGAAAAGTACCGCTCCATTTTCACCGAAGCACGATACGGGATTGCGCTGGTGGATGCCGATACGGGCGAAATCGCTGATTGTAACCAAGAATTTGAGCGTCAAACCGGGAGAAATCTGGAACACCTCGTCAAGATGAAGGTTTGGGAACTGCGCCCACCGGAAAAAGTAGCGGCAGCAAGGCAGAAGTTCCTCGAAATACGGAGAAAAGGAAGAGGTGAATCTGAGGGACTGGAATTTCAGAAGCCCGGTGGGGAGCTTATGCATATTGAATTTTCCGCCAAGGCCATAACCATCGGAAAAAAGCGGTATCTGCAGAGCATGGTCAGGGATATTACCGAGCGGAAAAAGGCCGAGGAAGCCTTACATCTCAGGGCGCACCTCCTGAATGAAGCCACCGACTCCATCATCGCCACCGACCTGGACGGTAATCTCCTCTACATGAATGAGGCGACCTGCCGAACCCGGGGCTACTCAAAAGAGGAAATGCTCAATATGAACGTGAAGCAGCTGGTGCCGCCGGAAATGGCCGGTGCGGTTGAGGAAAGGCTCAGGAGAGTTAAAAAAAAAGGGGCTATCGTTATTGAATCAGAACATGTACGCAAGGACGGCAGCGTCTTTCCTGTGGAATCAACCGCCCGCACCATAAACCTGGAAGACAGAACGATTGTCCTGTCCGTGATTCGGGATATCACGGAACGCAAGCAGGCGGAAGAGGCGCTGCGCGAGTCTGAAGAACATTATCGCGCTCTACTGGAGCTGGGGGGAAGAACCGGGGAAGCGGTGGTGATGCTTCAGGATGATGAACGGGGACGCGGCATGCACGTTTACGCCAGTGACGAATGGGCTCTCATCACCGGCTACTCCAGAGACGAGTTGTTAAACATGTCCCTGCTCGACCTCGTCCACCCTGATGCCCGTGAGGAGGCCAGGGAAAGGCACGAGAAAAGGATGCACGGCGAAGTCCTTCCCGGACTTTATGAGGTGACAATTATCAGAAAGGATGGAAGTGGAGTACCCGTTGAAGGTACGTATGCCTACTCCAGTTACAAAGGAAAGCCGGCCAATGTGGGATATATCCGGAACATAAGCGAGCGCAAGAAAATGGAGGAGCAGCTCGTCGTTACCGACAGGCTGGCTTCAATTGGCGAGCTGGCTTCAGGTGTTGCCCACGAGCTCAATAACCCGCTGACCGGCATTATAGGCTTCTCCGAACTGTTGCTGAAAAAGAATATCGCTGAAGAAATAAAGGAGGACCTGGAGATTATTAACCGGGAGGCGCAACGAACCGCTCAGATAGTGAGAAACCTGCTCACCTTTGCCCGCAGGCATGAGACAACCAAGGAACCTGTGGACATCAACCAGGCGATAAAGTCAGTTCTCGACCTGCGCGCCTACGAGCAGAAGGTGCACAACATTGAAGCCGTTGCCAACCTTGACCCCAACCTGCCCAAAATCACCGCCGACCTTTTCCGGCTGCAGCAGGTCTTCATTAATATTATCATCAACGCGGAGCACTTTATGACTGAAGCCCACGGCCGAGGTACTCTCACTATTACTACCGAGAGTGATGGCGATGTTATCCGGGTTTCCTTTGCCGATGACGGCCCGGGCATCCGGGAGGAAAATATGAGACACCTGTTTGACCCGTTTTTCACCACAAAAGAAGTGGGTAAAGGCACCGGTCTTGGCCTGAGCATCTGCCATGGCATAGTCACCGAACATGGCGGTCAGATCTACACGGAAAGTGAACTGGAAAAGGGAGCAACGTTTACTTTGGAACTGCCCGTTAAATAAAAGTCAGAGACAGAGGTGTAAGCATGTCTGGCACTGCCGGTGGCAAAAAGAAAATACTGGTTGTTGAGGATGAGTTAGTCATTTGCACTATCTGCCGCGTAGTACTTGAAGCGAAAGGTTTTGACGTATATATTGCCGCCGATTGTCTTACTGCACAGAAAATGATCAATCTTATTAACTATGACCTCTGCCTGATAGACATCTTGATACCAGAAATGAGTGGAAGGCAGTTATATCAATGGCTGCTAGAAACGCACCCACAACTCGCGACCAGGGTTATTTTCTGTACCGGGTCGTCAATGGACGGAAGCATTAAAAAATTCCTGGAAAAAAGCGGCCGCCCACTATTACGTAAACCGTTCTCAATTGATGAGCTTACCGGCATAGTTCAAGAAGCAATGCTTTGATAAAATGGCAACGAGATTGGAAGGAATATTAATCGTTGATGATGAGGAGTCAGTAAGACGGCTCCTCAATAACCGGCTGACAAGCGAGGGATATCAGTGCCTTGAAGCAGCCAATGCCTCACAGGCGCTGGATGAGCTGCGCCGTAAAAATATTAGCCTGGTTATGCTGGACATCAAAATGCCGGGAAAATCGGGGGTTGAGCTAATACCCGATTTTCCCGGCATTTTGATGTCCAGCATAACCAGGCTAA
>CAYZOI010000010.1:22147-30031 GCA_964480145.1 uncultured Dehalococcoidaceae bacterium
CCGACATTTCAGTTATCATGGTCACCGCGACGGCCGATATGCAGACCGCCATCCAGTGCATGAAGCAGGGTGCCTACGATTACGTCATCAAGCCTTTTGAACTGGATGAAATAACCATCGGGGTGGGGCGGGCACTGGAGCAAAGAAGGCTGATACTGGAGAACAGGGAATACCAGCAGCACCTGGAGGAGAAAGTCGCCGAGCAGGCGAACAAAATTCGGGCCTCATTCCTCAACGCCATCACCGCTCTGGTATACGCTCTTGAAGCCAAGGATGCCTACACCAGCGGACATTCCCAGAAGGTGTCCGACCTCTCAGCGACCATCGCCAGCGCTCTGAATCTGCCCCAGAGTCAAATTGATAAACTCAAGCTGGCGGGGCTGCTTCATGACATCGGCAAGATAGGTGTTCAGGAATCGGTGCTGAACAAGCCCGGTCGCCTGACCGAGACAGAATTCGAGCAGGTTAAACGCCATCCGGTAATCGGAGAGCACATCCTGAGCCCAATAGTCGATGTCACAGAGATTCTTGAGGCGGTCCGCAACCACCACGAGCATTTCAACGGCAAGGGATACCCGGATGGACTGCAAAAAGGCGAGATACCGCTCGACGCCCGGATTCTGTCGATATCAGACGCTTATGAAGCAATGACCTCAGAGCGCCCCTATCGCAAGTCAATGAGTGCTGACGCGGCGCGTGATGAAATAGTACGCCACAAAGGAACTCAGTTTGACCCGGAAATCGCCGATACCTTTAACAATATTAAGGAACCAGATATCACGGATTCAGGCAAAGGGAAGCGCAGTCATAAATAATCACCGAACGCCACTTGAAAAGAGTCAGGCCATTATCATCGGCATATCATCAGGGAAAATGCCCGGTCGGTCGCCATTACTCACCTTCCTGCTTTGCGGCGAGTATCTGCCATTAAGGAATATATTGGGGCCAACTTCATCATCAGATATGCCAATGCGCCAGATAATACCGGCAATTGAATCTACCTTTTTGGTTGCGATATAGGTTATTGAATCACGTGACGGATCCAGGTTGTCGGTAAAGCGCCGCAGCTTGCCATACAGGTACACCTCAATCATGTCTCCTCACCTCTTAACTAACAAATATATCGCCTTTGAAACGAACCAGCCATCACTATTTCCTACATTTTAAGCATTACCTTGGCTCCTGGTTGATAATTTCGGTCATAAAGCAAGTCACAAATATTTATATCGATAAACACCAGATACTTGACAATTTGTGGTAGAATAACAACGATAAATTCTACGTAGTGATTTTTATATTATTGAAAATAAAGTATCGTCGAAAAAGGGGGTGATTGCGTTTAACTGGCAAGCAACAAAATAGAATTTAATTCCATCAAAGGAGGTAAAAATGAGGAGAAAAGTATTATCGCTTATTATTGCATTCATCATGGTGACCGGTTTGGTGGCGGCTGGTTGCGCGGCACCAGCGCCGGCTCCGGCACCAGCGCCGGCTCCAGCCCCAGCACCAGCACCAGCACCAGCTCCAGCACCAGCTCCATCCCCAGCACCAGCCCCGGCTCCGGCACAGCCGGCCGAGGAGGTTTACTGGCGGTTGGCATCATATTTGCCGGAAACAAATCCCTGGGGTGAATCAATAATACGCATGACGAAGAACGTTGAGGCCATGAGCGGCGGGAATTTTGTCATCGAGTTCTTCCCGGGCGGCTCGGTGGCGCCAGCGACCAAAGAATTTGACGCTCTGGACCGCGGTATTGTTGAGATAGCACAGACCGGCATGCACTATAACATGGACAAGTTCTCCACGGGCGGTCTGTTTAACATCATTGTCGCCGGTCCGACGCCTATGGCACATATCACCTGGTATATTGAGGGAGGCGGTCAGGATCTAATCCAGGAGTTGTTCACGGATTACAATGTAATGAGTGTCGGCGTAATGACCATAGGACGCGCGGAAATGTTCGGCTACAGCAACTCACCGCTGGAAACAATGGCCGACTTCAAGGGACTGAAGTTCCGCACCGCGGGAGACTGGGGAGAGGTCCTCACCGAGTACTTCGATGCCTCCGTGATTTTCCTCCCCGGTGGTGAAATCTATGAGGCCATGCAAAGGGGAGTGATTGACGCCTTTGAATTCAGCTCGCCGTCAGTAAATGTCCCCTTTGGCTTCAATGAAATCGCCAAATATGCCGTGTTCCCGGGCATCCACGCACCGGGCGTACTCATGCCCGCCCTCGTCAACAAGGATGCCTTTAACAAACTCCCCGATGGCTTTAAAGTTATACTTGAAAGTGCCATCATGACTGAGTGCCTCAGAAACCATCTGGTTGAATCGGACCGGGATAGCTGGGGTGTGGAACAGCATAAAGCGATGGGCATGGAAATTATATCCCTGTCTTTAGAAGTCCAGAAGGAGATAGAAGCTGCTGCTGCGGATTTCTATGGCAAGCGGTCAGCGGAAGATGCATTCTTTGGCAAGGTCTACAATTCAGTAAATGAGTACAAGATAGCTCTGGGTGAGACCAACACGCTCCAGTTCCCGTACTACAGATAGGACATACCATTGGCCCCCCGCTCCGGGACTGTTTTCGGGGCGGGGGCCACATCCTGAAAGATAGTTATAAAATGCACAATTTTCTTGATATGCAGCTAAATTGGCAAAATTTGACCACGCCATGCCTTGCACATGAGTCATTTTTCTTGTATCATTACCCAAAGGTCATTTGAATTATGAGAGCAACGCTGCGAGTTATTGACGCCACCAGCGAATGGACGGCAAAGGCAGTAAGCTGGCTTACCGTTGCCCTGGTTCTGGTGCTTGTCTTTGACGTTACCGAGAGATACGTTTTTGGCGGCGCCACGATATGGGCATACGAGACCGCCACTATGCTCGGCGGTACTATCTATGTTATGGGCTGGTGTTATGTCCACCGAATGCGCGATCATATCCGCGTAGATGTTATTTACGTGCATCTTTCGCCCAGAGTCCGGCTCATTATCGACGTTCTCGGTACCGTATTATTTTTGCTTCCGCTGCTCTATGTACTTATAGATACTGGAATTTATTACATGCTGCGCGCCTGGAGGATTGACGAGGTACTGGCAGAGACTTTCTGGTACCCGCCCGCCGGCCCATTTCGAACCGTGGTGGTGGTCGCATTGTTTCTGTTGGCCTTTCAAACCATAGCTCACCTGATTCGCGATTTCTACCAACTGGTCAGGAATAAAGCCTATGATTGATATCCCACAAGAGACGATTGCTATCATATTGCTGCTGGGCGTATTGATCGGCGTGATAACCGGATTCCCGCTGGCCCCGGTTATCGGTGGCCTCGCCTTGGTCGTGGGCTACCTGACCTGGGGCGGACCGCAGGTAACCGACCTGTTCTACTCACGTATGTGGGGCCTGATACGAAACTATGTCATTCTGGCGGCCCCCCTGTTTATTTTCATGGGTATCATGCTGGAACGTTCGGGAATCGCCGAACGTTTGTATGAGGCATTATACCTCTGGCTGGGCGGTTTCCGGGGCGGTCTGGCCATAAGCACCGTGCTAATCGGCACCGTCCTGGCTGCCTGCGTGGGCATAATCGGTGCCTCGGTTACCATGCTGGCCCTTATTGCCCTTCCCGCCATGGTGAAGCGAGGCTACAACAAAGCCCTGGCCTCTGGTGCGGTATGTGCTGGCGGTACCTTGGGTATACTTATTCCTCCCAGTATCATGCTGGTTCTTTACGGGCCAATGGCGGAGATTTCGGTGGGCAAGCTGTTCATGGCCGCAATTATCCCCGGCCTGGTCCTCTCCGGTTTATACTGCACCTACATTGCCGTTTACTGTCTATTCCGGCCACATAAAGCGCCGCCAGTGCCTCTTGAAGAAAGAAAGGTCTCCTTTCTCAAGAAAACGCGCCTGCTGCTTACCTCTCTGGTGCCGCCGGCAATCCTTGTCCTGTCCGTGCTGGGCAGCATCTTCTTCGGGGTAGCACCACCCACGGAAGCCGCCGCGGTGGGTGCTTTTGCCGCCATGCTGCTGGCTCTTGCCTACCGCCGGCTTAGCTTTACAGCTCTCAGGGAGACGGCATTCATGACACTGAAGGTTACCAGCAAGGTAATCTTCGTCGCGGTATGTGCTTTCATGTTCGTTGGTGTTTTCCTGGGCCTGGGCGGTGGCAATGTAGTAGAGGATATTATTCTGAGCTCCCCCGGCGGGAAATGGGGTGCCTTTGCCCTTATCATGTTTATCGTCTTCCTCCTGGGTATGTTTATCGACTGGCTGGGCATCATCTTCATCATGATTCCCATCATTACCCCCATCGGTCCTGCCCTGGGTTTCGACACGCTGTGGCTTGCCATGATGATTTGCGTTAACCTTCAGATGTCATTCCTGACGCCTCCCTTCGCTTACGCCATCTTCTTCCTCCGTGGTGCGGCGCCCCCTGAACTGGGGGTCACCACGGCCGATATCATCCGCGGCGTCATACCTTATGTTTTCCTCATTATGATTGGCCTAGGCCTGTGCATAGCCTTTCCTCAATTAATCCTCTGGCTGCCGGCACAGATGATTAAATAGCACCGGCCAACACCGTTATTTATAATTTCTGGAAAAGGAGTTCCACAATGGTTAACTTTGCCAGCGATACCGAGATGTTTGATACCATGCGTGACAAGCTCTACACGTCCGTTATTTCCGACGTCGTAGACAGCCTTGGCGCACGAAATCAGGGGATGAGGCTCGATGTCCGCCCCGTGTATGAAGGCGCCACGGTGGTGGGTCGTGCCTATCCCGTACTCACGGCAGATGTCTACAAGTATATTGACGACCCCTATGGGCCGGAGATTGACGCCGTCGATTCTCTAAAGCCCAACGACGTGATGGTGGTCTGCACGCAGCGCTCCACCCGCACCTGTTTCTGGGGGGAACTGCTCGCCACCGCCGCCCGTGCCCGCGGCGCCCGCGGCATCGTCGTTGACGGTACCGTCAGAGACGTTGCACAGATCACCAAGATGAAATTCCCCACCTTTGCCACCGGAATATACATGGTTGATTCGGCGGGCAGAAGCATCGTCATCGACCACAACTGCCCGGTGGACTGCGGCGGTGTGCTGGTAAACCCCGGCGATATCATATTCGGCGACATCGATGGCGTGATAGTCATCCCCAAAGAAATGGAAAAAGAGGTCATACCGCTGGCCCTGGAAAAAGTGAGCAAGGAAGACCAGCTGCGTGAAGAACTGCTCAAAGGGACACTGCTGCGTGACGCGTACAACAAGCACGGGGTCCTTTAGTTTAAGGCGTTAAAAACGTACTGCTATACACCCGGGAGGGAGTGAGCACTATGGCGATATCTGAGATTGCGGGAAAGGTACAGACCGTACTGGGGGTGATTGAGGGCGAAGACCTCGGCGCCACCCTTATCCATGAGCACCTTTTTATTGACGGCAAATGCCTTTTCACCGAGCCTGAAGGCGCCAGCGAGCGTGCTCTGGCCTATGAGCCGGTGGACTGGCACAATCTCAGCTGGCTCCGCTATCATCCCTACGAGAATCTGGATAACATGCGCCTGCTGGATGAGCAGGAAGCCATTGACGAGGCCACGCTCTTCAAAAAGGCCGGCGGCGGTACAATCGTTGATGTCACCATCACCGGCATTGGCCGCGACCCTAAAGGCATAGCCCGTGTCTCGCGGGCAACCGGCCTGAATGTGGTCATGGGCTCAGGATATTACACCGCAAATAGCCTCGGTGCGGAGATGGCCGCCAAGACCGAGGAGGAGATTTCCGAAGAGATAATCAGTGATATTACCG
Source organism: uncultured Dehalococcoidaceae bacterium (assembly GCA_964480145.1). Taxonomy (GTDB): domain Bacteria; phylum Chloroflexota; class Dehalococcoidia; order Dehalococcoidales; family RBG-16-60-22; genus E44-bin89. Next base: position 27,952 of record CAYZOI010000010.1, read on the forward strand.
TTGGAGTTGGCGGCACCGGAATCCGCTCCGGGCTCATCGGTGAGATTGGCTGTTCCTGGCCCCTGCATGACTACGAACACAAAGTACTCAGGGCAGCAGCAAAGGCCCAGCAGAAGACCGGCGCCTGCCTGAGCGTGCACCCGGGGCGAAATCGAAAAGCACCGTTTGACGTGGTTGATATCCTCGAGCAGGCCGGGGCAGACCTCAGCCGGGTTATTATCTGCCACATTGACGCCCGCATTCGTGACCATGAGGGACGCACGCAGATGCTGCAAAAAGGCTGTGTCCTGGAATATGACCTCTGGGGATGGGAGGGCCATTTCCCCAGCTACTGGACGGCGGACGACTACATGGACCTGCCCAACGACACGCAGCGTATCCACGAAATCCGCCGGCACATCGAGGAGGGTTACCTGAACCAGATAGTCATGTCGCATGATATCTGCGGCAAGACCAGACGGGCGCGTTACGGCGGGTGGGGTTATGCGCACATATTGAATTATGTGGTCCCGATGATGCGCCAGAGGGGCATAACCCAGGAGCAAATCGATGCCATCATCATGGCAAACCCGAGAAGGCTCCTGACCTTTGTTTAACTATTAATCTTAATCGCGCTTACTTTGGGGCGACAATTTTATTCTTCAGCACCCCTATTCCCTCGATTTCAACTTCGATAACATCACCCATCTTGACCGGGCTGGCGCCACCTTTCGGCGTTCCCGTCCAGACCACGTCACCGGGACGCAGGGTCAGAAACGCGGTGATATCTCGAATGAGCCTCGGCACGCTGAATATCATGAGGCTGGTGTGGCTGTCCTGCCTCGTCTCCCCGTTTACCCTTCCCTTGATGGCCACATTGTGCGGGTCGATATCAGTGACCAGCCAGGGACCGAGCGGGCCAGCGGTATCACAGGCCTTGGTCCGGGCGAGGTCTTGGCCCTGGCTCTTTATAAACCAGTCTATCGCCGTGACATCATTGCCACAGGTATAGCCCAGGACATAGTCCATCGCTTCCTCTTCCGGAACGTTCCTGGCCAGCTTTTTAATCACCAGGCACAATTCAGCTTCATAGCGGAGGTCAGTGGATATGGCAGGATAGATGATATCGTCCGCTGGCCCGATTACGGTATTCGCCGGCTTGAAGAACAGGTTCGGTTCCTCCGGCACCGGCCAGTCCATTTCCTTAATGTGGTCCATGTAGTTCCGCCCGCAGGCCACACCTGTTGTTGGTTCCGCCGGCGCCAGCAGCCTGACGTCCGACAATCGGCACATTTCCTTCCCCAGGTCGAACTTGCCGTAAAGGTCGCCATCGAGCGCGAATATGGCCTCACCTTCCAAAATGCCCCAGTTCACCTTACCCTGCCACTCAAAGCGTACAATCTTCATTCTGCCTCCGCAAAAGTATTTATATTTATTCCACGTCAGGATACATCGGATTCTTACGGCGCGTCAACAATAGAGATAAGTTGAGCGCCCGTATGCTTTACCTGAATATTTAATAATTTGTAATAATTTGCACTTCCAGAATGATTAATTCATAATTATAAATTATACTTATTAAATAACATCGTGTTCCCTGGGAGATAATCCATATCATTTTTGTTGGGGTAGATGAAAAATGAAGCGAATAATTAGCCTTTCCGTCATTTTTATACTATTGGCTCTGGCCGTTAGCTGTGCGGCACCGGCGCCCGCACCAACACCGCCAGCGCCAGCACCATCGCCAGAACCGGCCCCCGCACCGGCACCGGCTTCACCGGCAACACCGCCGGTAGTCTACCCTGAAGTAAAGGGGACCTTCATCGATGGGGTATCCGGGGGCGATGCCGAGACCCTGAACTGGCTGCTGGCCGCAGATGCGACGTCGCACTCCTACGCGGGGATGTGCTTCGACAGCCTCGCCACGTATGACAACGACTGGAACGTTCATCTGCGTCATCTGGCCCAGCCGGTGGAAATATCTGATGACGGCCTGACCTACACGATAACCATCAGGGATGACCTGAAGTGGAGCGACGGCTCTCCCGTCACCGCCGAAGACTACGTCTATACCCTGAAGAACCTCATGTTCTCCGATTGG
>CAYZOI010000011.1:0-29437 GCA_964480145.1 uncultured Dehalococcoidaceae bacterium
GGCTTCTACAAACCGCAGAAAGGTGAGATATACTTTGAGGAGCGGCGAATAACCCGCATCCGACCGGACCGGGCGGCAAAGCTGGGTCTGGCGCGCACCTTTCAGAACATCGAGCTTTATACCGGTTTGAGCACTCTGGACAATATCATGGCGGCAAGACACGTCCTGATGAAACAAAACTTCCTCAGCAGCGCCCTGTATTTCGGCCCGGCGCATGACGAGGAAATCAGACATCGCAAGACCGTGGAGGACATCATCGATTTTCTGGAAATCGAGCCGATTCGGAAAAAAGTCGTGGGCATGCTGCCCTACGGTATGCGCAAGCGCGTGGAACTGGGGCGGGCTCTGGCAATAGAACCCAGAGTGCTGCTGCTTGATGAGCCGATGGCCGGCATGAACCTGGAGGAGAAAGAGGATATCGCCCGGTTCATCATTGACATTTTCGAGGGGCAGGGGGAAACGTATGCCGAGTCACCGGTTCTCCGTGACGGCGTGAACTGCATAGTCCTTGTGGAGCATGATATGGGGGTGGTGATGGACCTGGCGGACAGAATCGTGGTGCTTGATTTCGGGCAGAAAATTGCGGAAGGCACTCCTGATGAGATAAGGACCAATCCCCAGGTTATCGCGGCTTACCTTGGTGAGAAAAAAAGCTGACCCGTGAGCGGATTCACTCCCAGGTTCGTTCATCAATGATTTTCGGCTGCTCTTCAGATATCGTTCCCTGAGGTAAAAAGTCAACTCTGTCCGGTTTTATCCGGCAGATATTCTGGAACTGCTGACTCAGCTCAGCGGAGAGTTGCTGTCTTTCTTCGCGGTTCAGTTCATGTTTGAGCTCAAGTTTAAGATCCATCTCATCGCGCTGCCCGCGGCGGGTCACCGCGATTTGAAAGCGGGCAACCGGCTTGAATCCGAGACAGACCTGCTCTGCCTGGCGGGCAACCACAAACATGCCCCTCACCTTCACCGCGTCACCGGCGCGGCCGAGAATGCCGATCAGTCGGTTTGCCGTGCGCCCGCAGGGGCACGGCTCAACGGTATATGAAGAAAGGTCGCCGGTGCCGAAGCGGATAAGACCCCAGTTTCGATTATGCAGTGGCGTCACCACGATTTCGCCGATTTCCCCCGGCCCAAGCTGCTTGCCCGTCTCCGGGTCAGCGATTTCGATGAAATACTCATCCATGAGGTGCATCCCCGATTTCTCACGGCACTCGTAGGCGAGGGCACCTCCGCTCTCGGTGACGGCATAGGCCTGATAGGTGTCTATTTTGTAGTCCTGCTCAAACGTTTTCCGCAGTGACGGTGCCAGCATCTCGCCGGTGAACCAGGCGCGTTTCAGGTCGAAATCTTTTTTAATGTCATACCCCATTTCCTCCGCCCGCTGGAGCACGGTCAGCAGAAAGCTCGGCGTACCGACGAATCCGGTGGCCTGCAGGTGGTGCATGGTCTGAACTTGAATGTCGGTGTTGCCGGTGCCCGTGGGTACGGCGGTAGCGCCGCAGTCCCGGATGGCTTCGTGGAACAGGAGGCCCGCGGGGGACAGGTGGTAGGTGAAGGTATTCACCACTATGTCTCCCTTCCTGAAGCCGGCGGCCCAGAAAGACTTGGCAAACCACTGGATGCCTTCATGCTGGATTGGCTCATAGACGGGACCGGGAGAAGTAAAGACACGGTCAATCTCCTCCGGGGGTATGGTGGAGAAGCCGCCGTATGGCGGATGAGCTTTCTGTCGCTCGATGAGGTCGGTTTTTCTGGTGATGGGAAGCTTTTCCAGGTCCTTTGTTGTCTGAATCTGTGCCGGGCTTATGCCGGTTCGGTCGAACAGTTCTTTCACCGCCGGGGCGTGGCGGTAGGCGTGGGCTACTGTCTGCGCGAGCTTCTCATTGTGGTATTTCTCTCGCGCCTCCAGCGACATCGTTTCGAGGTCATCGAAGAATTCGTCAGGTTTATTCTTCACAGCCATCGCTTGCGCCTCTTGTAGTGCTTTACCTCGCGGTAACTCTTCTTCGCTCCCATGGCGGAAAGCCCCATGTAAAATTCCTTTATGTCCTCGTTGTTCCTGAGGAAATCGGCCGACCCGTCGAGGACGATGCGGCCGTTTTCCATGACGTAGCCGTAATGGGCGATACTGAGCGCTATCCTTACGTTCTGCTCGACGAGCAGCACCGATGTTTTCTGCTCCATATTGAAACGGTTGATAATGTCGTAAATCTCTTCTACAAGAAGTGGTGCCAGACCGAGCGACGGTTCGTCCAGCATCATCAGCTTGGGGGCGGCCATCATGGCCCGGCCTATGACCAGCATCTGTTGCTCTCCCCCGGAGAGGTAGCCGGCGGTATTGCGCCGCAGGTCCCTGAGCCGGGGAAAATAATGATAGACCATCTCAAGGTCATTTTTCACGGCAGAGCGGTCGCGGCGCTGATAGGCACCAACCGTCAGATTTTCCTCCGCGGTCAGGTGGCCAAAGACACGGCGTCCCTCAAGCGCCTGAATGATGCCCAGTTTACCTATCTCTTCGGCGCCTTTCCGGTCTATCCGGTTATCGTTCCAGAGGATGCTGCCGTCGGTTACCTCACCCTCCTCGACGTGAAGCAGCCCGGAGATTGCCTTGAGAGTGGTGCTTTTACCGGCGCCGTTGGCGCCAAGTAGGGTAACGATGGCACCATCTTCCACGCTCAAGGAAACCCCGTGAAGCACTCTTATCACATTGAGGTAGGTAACCTCAATATTGTTCAGCTTGAGCATAGGGAGCTATTCCTTTGAGGGGCGTCGTCATTAGCGACGCCCCCCTGTCTACTCTAACTACTGACCGAACCAGTCGAATTCCTCGTATTTAACCACGGGGGCTGAAATCCAGTCGGTTACCGGCACGATTTCGCCCCCCTGTATCTGGAAGAGCCTGACCGATTTCGATAGCCGGTTATCTCCGGGGCTGTAGCTTACCGGGCCGTGAAGCCCGCCAACATCGAAGTTGCTCAGCTTCTGAATGCCCTGGGTTTCTACTGCCTGCCAGGCTTCCTCACCACCTTTGGCCAGCACGTCATAGCCGACATTTTCTACTGCCAGTCTCAGAATCTCAGCTACGATTAAGCTCTGCGCCCAGGAAGTAATGTAGTCCATATTACCGTAGTCATCAGGGTGTAGTTCCTGGCAGTATTCTGTCATCTTGGCCATACCGGGAACATTATCACCCCAGTTAACGGTAGGGAACACGCCGTAGACGCCTTCCACGACGTCAGCCCCGGCGATGTCCACCAGCGCTTTGGTGATGCCAGCGTGACCGAGTCCAACGGTGACGTCAGGATAAAGACCGAGGTCAACCGCGTTCTTGAGGATGACGGCGGTCGGTGCCGGCGTGCTAGAGATGTAGAGGACATCAGGATTTGACGCCTTGATTCGGGTCAGGGAGTCCATTTCCGAAGTGGTATCTGCCTTGTGCTCATCGGTGGAGATAATCTCGATACCGAGCTCCTCAGCGGCGGCTTTGGAGGCATCAAGGGCTCCGTAACCGGTGGAATTATTGAGCAGATGCATTGCCATCTTGGGCTTGCCGGATCCCTTCCAGACATTCTCCATATAGTATTTGGCGAAGGCTACCCAGTCGTCGCCGTAGTCAGGCATTTGCCCGTAAATGTGCTGTGGGGGACGGTGCAGTACCGGAGCGTTAAAGGAAGCGATGCCCGGGAAACCAGCGCGGTTGGCGATTTCCATAGAGGCGGACATCATTGCCGATGAAGCGGTGGTGAACAGGACGCAGTCCTCATCCATGAACTGCTTGACATTGATGACCACTTTGGAAGCATCATAAGCATTATCCAGCCATACCACCTCGATTTCGTATCCGCCGGCACCGCCCAGCTCGGAGTTAACGTACTCGATGGCATCAAGGTTGGCGTGCCCCATGGGCGCGCCTTTTTCCGCTGCCTTGCCGGTCGATGGTGTGGACATGCCTACCTTTATCGTTTTTCCGCCGGGGCCGGCACAGGCGCTGAGAACTGGTAGCACTGCCAGAATCAAAGCCAGGCAGACCACTACAGCTACCACCAATAGTCTTTTGTCTTTCATTTTACTTCCTCCTTTCAGTATTACGGGATGTCTTTCTCAGAATATTACATTATAGCCTATACCTCCTTTTTCAGGCTAGTATGAGAAAGGCCAGAGTCTATATGCCGATTTAAACAGCGCCCAGCGATGGGCGATGCCCCTCGGCTCAAGTATCAGGAACAGAACAATGACCAGGCCAAATAGCATTGGTGTGACCCCGGTGGCGAAGCCGGCGGGTAACGCAATAGTTCCCTCTAGCCAGGGAACAATTTCCCCGGTTAATACTCGGTCAAGCAGGCGGATGGAAACCACTCCGAGGATAGGTCCCAGGGTTGTGCCCAGACCACCGATGATTATCATACCGATGTATAGTATTGACTCCTTGAGGCTGAAGAACTCGCCATTCATGGTGCCCCAGTGGTGGGCAAGCAGCGAGCCGGCGATTCCCGCCATGAAGCAGCCGATGAAAAAGGCCAGTAACTTGTAGTACAGAAGGTTGATGCCCATTACTTCCGCTGCCAGGTCGTTATCCCTGACGGCGATAAAAGCCCGGCCGACCCGTGTCCGTGCCAGGTTCTTGGCAAAGAACGTGCAGAGAGCGGCGATGCTCATGATAAGGTAAAACTGACTGGACTCGCTGCTGAAGACAAGGCCGCCGATTTTAGCTATAGGTACGCTCATGTTCGTAAAGCCGTGGGTTACAGACCAGTGGTTGATGACCCAGATAATGATGAACTGGGCGGCGATGGTGGTGATAGCCAGGTAAAAGCCTTTAACCCGCACCGATGGCAGGCCGAAGATAAGCCCGATGATTCCAGCCATGAGTCCGGCGCAGAGCAGTCCCACCAGAAAGGGTAGCTCGAATCTATTGGTTAGGACTGCCGATGTGTAGGCGCCCACGGCGATAAAGCCGGCGTGGCCGATGGACAACTGCCCGCAGTAGCCGACCAGCAGATTCAGGCCGGTGGCGGCGATAAGTGTAATGCCGATGAGGTTGGCCACGCCAAGCCAGTAATTACCCACGTAAAGAGGGAGAGTGGACAGGAGCACCAGGAAGCCAATGAAGAGCGCCCAGTGTGTCTTGGTACGCAGGATGGCCATGTCCTGCGCGTAGGTATGATTTCGTATGCCGCTTGGTAGACTCATATACTATATCCCCTGATTGCACAACCTTTTCGAGGTGTATTTTCTCATGCAGCTTAATAAACTCATCTAAATAGCTTAAATCCTCTCGATGCGCACTTCTCCAAACAGCCCGTAGGGCTTGATTATCATGACAATAATGATGATGACAAACGGTATAATGTCCTTCACCCCAGCCCACAGATAGGGAGTGAGGTAACCACCGCCAAGGCTCTCGCAGAGACCGATAATCGGGCCGGCAATGATGGCGCCGAGGAAAGAGTCAAGACCGCCCAGTATCACCACTGAGAACGCCTTGAGGCCGGTCTCCACCAGCCCGTGGGTAATGCCGCCGATGCTGGAAATCAATATGCCGCCAATGGCGGCCACCACGCAGGCGAACATCCATGACCTGGAGAAAACGGCGGTCACCGGTATGCCGCAAGCCTGGACCGCCATCTGGTCGTCGGCGGTAGCTCTCATGGCAACGCCCATCTTGTGGTAGCGGAAGAACAGGGTCAGGAGAACAAACACCACCAGGCAGATACCGACCACCCAGACATATTCCTGGGAAACTACCGCCGTGCCGATGTGGATAACCTCCCTGGGGAACAGGCGGGGCAGCGCATCGACGCTCCAGGGCCAGATGAAGGTGACCACGCCCTCGATGAAGTAGCCTATGCCCAGTGTCACCGTAATGAGTGCCAGAATCGGCTGGGCAATGAGGGGACGCAGCGCGAGGCGCTCAATGGTCCAGCCCAGACCCAGGGCGAATAAGATGACCAGCGGGAATGACAGCCAGAGCGGGAACTGGGCCTGCACCAGCATAGCGTAGGTGAACCAGGAGGATATGAGCACAATCTGCCCCAGGGCAAGGTTGGCCACGCTGCTTGATTTCCAGATGAGGGCGAAGCCAAGGGCGATGAGCGCGTAGACCATGCCCACAGAAACGCCGGTGATGGTATACTGCAAAAGCTCAGTCATTTGACATAATGCCTCTCTCGGAAATATCCCTTACCTTGATACTGGTGCTTACAGAGCCTTTCCGTCCATCCCGGTAGGTTACCGGGGCCTGTATATCTATCTCATTGCCGTCGCTATACATTGATTCAATCAGCTCTTTATATCTCTCTTCCATGAACTCGCGTCTGATTTTTCGGGTACGGGTCAGCTCTGCCTCGTCGGCGTCAAACTCCTTGTGCATGAGGACGAACCTCTGCACCCTCGCCGGCTCCGGCAGGTAACCGTTTACCCTGAGCAGGTCTTTGCGGACGAGGTCGGCCACCTCCTCTTTCTGCGAGAGGTCAACGAAGGTGGTATAGGGGAGGTGGTTTCGCTCGGCCCATTTGCCGACCATGCCGAAATCGATATTGATGATGGCGGAGACAAAATCCTTGTCCTTGCCGCCGATTACCATGGCGTCCTTGATGTAGGGGCTGAACCTTAGCCTGCCCTCGACGTACTGGGGGGCATACTTGATGCCGGAGCGCAGCTGCCCGAGGTGGTCCATACGGTCGATGAACAGCAGGTGGCCGTCATCGTCGATGTTGACCGCGTCACCGGTGCGGCACCAGCCGTCAACCAGCGTTTCCGTGGTTTTCTTGTCATCCTGGTGATAGCCATTGAACAGGCAATTGCTCCTGACCAGAAGCTCGCCCTCATCGGTAATGCGTACTTCCGTGCCGATGGCCGGGCGCCCGACGCTTTCGAATTTGATTCCACCTTTGCCGTGCGATGATATAAGGCCGGCTTCGGTGCTGCCGTAGTTCTGGCGCAGCTCGATGCCAATGGCGTGGATAAGGCGAAAGGTGTCCAGGCTGAGCACCGAGCTACCGGTTACGGCAAACCTGACATTGCTCAGGCCGAGCCGGTCTTTCAGGGGGCGGAAAAGCAGGAAATAGGCAATGCCGTAAAGCAGGCGCCAGAACAGGTTTGGCTTCTTATTGGCAAAGTTGAAATCAGCCATTTTATAGCCCACGGGCATGAACAGGTGATAGACGAAGCGTTTCAGCGGGTGGGCGTCAATCATCTTGACCTGGATATCCCGTACCAGACTCTCCCACTGACGGGGCCCGTAGATGACAAAGTTGGGGCCGACTTCCCGGGTGTCCTCGGCGATGGTCTCCGGTTCTTCGGGGAAGTTGAGCCTTGCCCCGCTGAGGAGGTGGGGGATGGTGGCGAAAAAGCTATCGCCGACCCAGGCCGCCGGGAAGTTGGAAATCAGGTCGTCGTCTTCGGCAAGCGGGTAGCGGTCGACGAAAGCCCGGGCGGTGGTGATAAGTGCCTGGTGGGTGAGCACCGCTCCCTTGGGCAGGCCGGTGGTGCCGGAAGTGTAGTATAGAAAGGCGACATCGCTGCCTTTGCCCTGCTCTATATTCTGCTCGAACAACCCCTGATGCGTTTGCTCGTATTCCCGGCCCAGCTTGATGACCTCGGTGAAGGGGGTCAGAATCGGGTCATCGTAGTTCCTCAGTCCCTTTGGGTCCCAGTATATGACCTTTTTGAGTTCCGGCAGCTCCTCTTTGATTTCAAGGAATTTGTCCGCCTGCTCCTGGTCATTGACGATGGCGAACCTGGCTCCCGACTGCTCAGCGATGTATTTAACCTCGGACGGGATGGAGTCGACGAATATTCCGGTGACGATTCCCTGAGCCGCCTGCGTGGCAAACTCGCCCCAGAACCACTCCGGCTCATTGTCCCCGATGATGCAGACGACATCACCCGATTCCATCCCGAGGCTGAGCAGACCCAGGGAGAAATATTTCACTTTGTTATAGTATTCCTGCCAGCTGTAGCTCTGCCAGACGCCGAAGTTCTTCATGGCCATGGCGTTTCTCTGGGTCCACCGCTCATAATTGCGTTTGATTAATTTGGGGATGGTATCCGGAACTTCGGCTATCATGTTATTTCTTCCTAATAAAAAACCTCCCGCTTGGGGGAGGTAATCTTATACCATATACACTGTTTCCAGTAAAAATTAACTACGCATATTCGCTTCCCCCCAAGCGCACCCCAGTGCGCCCGGTAAAGACGAATTTCGCGTTACCCGAACATTTGTGAATCAGGCTCATAGTACGGACGAAGTTTACCATAAGGAAAAATAGGCTGTCAATGAAAGTATCAGGGGTCGGTTGATTCTTAATGGGTACTGGTCAGCGGTATGGTCGTGCCGGTGGCTTTGGCGATGAGCTTTCCGTCCTGGTTGGTCACCATCATCTCGGCGATGCTCACCTTGCGGCCGCTCTTCACCACCCGTCCCTCGGCAATGAGCTCGTCGCCCGCCCTGGCCGGGGCGATGAAATGGATATTGAACTGTGAGGCTACATTGGGACGGTTCACTGAATTCACCGCGTAACCGAAAGCCTGGTCGGCCACCGCCATGGTGATGCCGCCGAAGGTCACCCCGTTGAAATTCTCGTACTCGGGCAATACTTTGAGCATCACTTTAGCGTACCCCGGCTGAAGCTCCAGCAGCTGCAGGTTCAGGAAAGAGGCGATTGGCTCATTCCTGGACTCGGCCAGCAGTTCGGATACGTTATTGGTGGCTGCGTTCTCCGGTTCCGACATTGTCTATTACTCTCACTTGGTAATCCCGAATTTCCGGGCTGCCTCGCGCAGGCCGTTGAGTGAACCTTCGAGCACCGCGTCCTCCACACAGTAGGCGATACGGAAATAGCCCGGCGTGCCAAAACCTCGACCGGGGACGGTCAGCACTTTTAATTTCTGCAGTTCCCGGACAAATTCTACGTCATCTTCCAGCGGCGATTTGGGGAACAGATAGAATGCCCCCTGGGGTTTGACCATCGTGTAACCCATTGCGGAGAGGTTATCGTAAAGGAAATCTCTCTTTCGCTGGTATTCGGCTATTGATACGGTGACTCCCTGCAGGTGGCGCACGATGTGCTGCATCAGGGCCGAGGCGTTGACGAATCCCAGCGTCCGGTTGACGTGGATGAAGCCGTTGACCAGCTCTTCCCGTCCGCGGCATTCTGGATGTACGGCGATATAGCCGATTCGCTCCCCGGGCAGGGCCAGGTCCTTCGAGTGGGACGTGGTGATTATGCTGTTCCGGTGGTGATGCACCGGGAAAGGGTACTCCATGCCGTCGTAGATGAGCTTGCGATAGGCTTCATCACTGATGAGCAGGATATGCGTTCCGAGTTCAGCTTCCTTCTTGCGGAGAACATCGCCGATGGCGCGCAAGCGCTCTTCACTGTAGACTGCGCCGGACGGGTTGTTCGGCGAATTGATGAGCACGGCTCTCGTTCTTTTGTTGATGGCCTGCTCCAGTTCGTCTACCCTGGGGGCAAACTGCTCATCTGTGGACAGGATGCGGGAGACTCCGTAGTGGTTGTCAACATAGTGGACGTACTCGGCGAAGTAGGGGGCAAAGATTATGAGCTCATCTCCATGGTTGAGTATCGTTTTCAGGACGACATTCAACGCACCGGCCGCCCCGTGGGTCATAATGATATCATTAGCGGTGAATTTTATACCGATCTCCAGAGCCAGTTGTTCGGCTACGGTAGCCCTGGTCTCGGCATAGCCGGCATTGCTCATATAACGGTGCATGCCGGGCGTGGGATGCTCGGCGATCTCCTTCAGTTCCCGGAAGAATTCGGCCGGCGGCTCCATAATCGGATTGCCCAGGGAGAGGTCGAAGATATTTTCCTCTCCGTACTGTTTTTTCAGAATGGCGCCTTCCTCAAACATACGGCGTATCCAGGAGCCACTGGCCATACTTTCCTTAACTCTTGCTGATACGGACACCTTTAAATTCCTTTCTGCCGCGGTCAAAAGCGGTGAGGTTTATCTGCCTGACTTTCTCCGGTAAACGCTGGCTGATGCTCTCCTCCCAGGTACTGACCTCGAAGGGCAGGAAGAGCGAGGCGCAGCCGAGCATAAAGATGTTGAGCGACCTGATATTACCCAGCTCTTTCGCCCGTTCGGTGCCTTCAATGAAATAGACCTGGTCGGTAACCTGCCTCAAAATGCCCTTTATTTCATCATTGGTGGGGTAACGGGCATTGCCCAGGCTTACCGATAGTGGAGGCAGGGCATGGTTGTTAACGATGGCGATGCCGCCGGGTCGGAGATAGCTGGCCCACCGGGCTGCCTCCAGTTTTTCCAGCGCGAGGAGCAGGTCGACCTCACCCTGTCGGATAAGCGGCGACCATACCTGTTGGGCAATACGCATGTGGCTGAGCACGCTGCCGCCGCGCTGGGCCATGCCAATGGTGTCGGTTTTTTTTACGTCGTATCCGGCGGTGATGGCCGTTTCGCCGATAATATCGCTGGCCAGGATAATCCCCTGGCCTCCGGCGCCGGTAATCAGTAAATTCACTGGTTTCATTTCATTGCCTCAACTGTGGCTCTATCTCTAACTGCGGTTCGATTGCCTGCCTGGGACATAGCTGCTGACAGACGGTACAGGTATCGCCAACGCACAGTGAAGGTTCAATGTATAGCCGCTCGCCTGTTTTCTGAATTGCCGAGCAGCCGAGCAGCAGGCAGGTTCCGCAGAGGTTGCATTTCTCCATATCAATGGCTCTGGGTTCGCCGCGCTTCGGCACCTGCACTGCGCAGGCGCCGCGGACGATGATTACGGAAAGCCCGGGATTGTCCAGAGCGCCTCTGACGCTGCTCCTCAGTTCTTTCATATTGAAGGCGTCAACGACCCTCAAGTCTTTCACGCCAATGCCGCGCACTAACTGCTCCAGCTCCACCTTCTGCATCTCTTTGCCCTGCGCCGAGACGCCGGTGCCGGGATGTTCCTGGTGCCCGGTCATGGCGGTGGTGCCGTTGTCCAGTATGACCAGGGTTATCTGCGCTTTGTTGTAGACGCCGTTCACCATGCCGGTGATGCCTGAGTGCATGAATGTTGAGTCGCCGATGACGGCCACCACTTTCTTGCTGACGCCAGCCTTACCCAGGCCCAGCGCCTCCCCGATGCTGGCGCCCATACAGGCACAGGTGTCCATGGCGAGGAGCGGAGGATATGTGCCCAGCGTGTAGCAGCCAATATCGCCGGTGATTATCAGCGGTGAATCGGCCAGTGTCTTATCTTGTGCTTTGGCAAGCTTGGCGCGCTGCCCGATGGTGCTCAGCACGGAGAAGATGCCGGTGTGGGGACAGCCGGGGCAGAGAAGGGGAGGACGCCTGGGCAAATCGGCGCCGGTCTCTATTTTTCGGCGCGGTGAATCAGGGATAAGGCCTGCTTTCTGGCCGGCTTCATAAATGATGTCGGGGTTCAGTTCTCCAACCCTGGGAATGAACTCCTTGCCGATAACCTCTATCCCCATTGCCTGCATGTTTTCCTGGAGGAACGGGTCGAGTTCTTCCACCACAATCAGGTTTTTTACCCGTCTGGCAAACTGCCGGAGAAGATTACGGGGCAGAGGATATGTCATGCCAAGCTTGAGAAAAGAAGCCCTTGGAAATACCTCACGTGCGTACTGGTAAGCCACCCCGCTCGTCACCACCCCGAGCTCCCGGCTGCCAGGAATAACCTGGTTGAGCGGACAGGTCTCGGCGTACTCAGCGAGCTTGACGAGTCGGTCTTCCATTAACGGGTGCCGTACACGGGCGTGAGCCGGCAGCATGACGTACTTGGCGGCATTGTACCTGAATTCCGGCTGACGGGCAGGTAAAGAGCGGCTTCTTTTAACGTCCACCACCGTTTTGGAGTGAGAAATGCGGGTGGTGGTACGCACCATTACCGGGGTATCAAACTGCTCGCTGATGTCAAAGGCATGAGCCAGAAGGTCATAAGCTTCCTGGCTGTCGCCGGGTTCGAGTATGGGCACCTTGGCCAGCCTGGCAACGTGACGGTTGTCCTGCTCGCCCTGTGAGCTGTGTGCCCCGGGGTCATCGGCGCAGATAACCACCAGCCCGCCATCGACGCCGGTGGTTGAGGCTGCCATGAAGGGGTCCAGAGCCACGTTCAGCCCTACCTGCTTCATCGATGCCATGGCGCGTACGCCGGCATAGGACGCTCCCAGCGCCACCTCCATCGCCACCTTTTCGTTGGTTGACCACTCGGCGTAGACATCATCGAAGCGGGCGATGGCTTCCAGGATTTCGGTGCTGGGGGTTCCGGGATAGGCGGTGGCCACCCTGACACCAGCATGGTAGGCTCCCAGAGCGAGAGCCTCATTCCCGGAGAGAAGCTTTTTCGTTGTCGACATATTACACCAATGATAGCATAATTTGCCCGTCGGAAAAACGCGGGCAGGAATTGACAAAGGCGGTTCGTAGCGACATAATACGCTTAAATATTTCGCGTGAAAGGAGGACGTCATGCCAGTATACATGATGCTTACCACTCTTACCGATGCGGGACGCAAAGCGCTGCAGGAGGACCCCGAGATATTGCGGGGATTCAATAAAGAAGTGGAGTATATGGGAGTCAAAATCCTGGACCAGTATGCGCTGCTCGGCCAGTACGACTTCGTCAATCTTGTGGAAGCCCCGAGCAATGAGGTCGTGGCCAAACTGGCCACGGTATTGAGTGCTCAGGGTCACTTTTCCACGCTGACCCTGGCGGCAATCACTATCGATGCGCTTATTGATACGCTGAAGGAGAAAGACAGACCCTGGAAGTAATAAAGCGAAGGAAGCGCGGTAAATTATTTAGCATAACAAAGAGCTGCCGTAGCAGGCGGTAAAGTCGCTGATTTCTATTAAATCTATATTGCGTATTATAAAGCCATGTCAGAGTTGCCATCTGAAGTAAAATCGAAGATTCTAGCCATGCAGAGGGGTGAAATAACCGAACATTTCATCTACGGTAGGCTGGCGAAATCGGTGAAAAACCCTCACAATCAGGACGTCCTCCGACGCGTCGCCAGGGATGAGCTGAGACACCATGACCTGTGGCAGCAATACACCGGCGAAAAACAGGGCCCCAGCCGGCTGAAGATATGGCTTTACTACCTTATTTCACGTATCTTCGGCCTCACCTTTGGTATCAAACTAATGGAGGAGGGGGAAGAAAAGGCGCAGGTAGCCTATGCCGAGCTCGCCAAGTTTGTTCCGGCAGCTTCCGATATTGCCAGGGATGAGCATCAGCACGAGCAACAGCTTGTCCGATTGATAGACGAAGAACGACTCCGCTATGCGGCAGACGTGGTGCGGGGTCTGAATGTGGCGATTGTGGAGCTTACCGGGGTACTGGCTGGCCTGACGCTGGCCCTGCCTGAATCCGGGTTAATTGTGCTTGCCGGGTTGATTACCGGGGCGGCGATGGTGCTTTCCGTGGCCAGCACCGAATATCTGGGAGCGAAATCGGGTGGGGGTGGTCACAGTCCCTTAAAAGCGGTTCTTTACGGTGGGGTGGCCAATATCATCACTTTTGTCTTTCTGCTTTTCCCCTATCTTATTTTTGACAATGTCTATCTGTCTCTGGGAGTTATGGTTTTCAACGCTATTATAGTGGTCTTTATTTTCAGCTTCTATATCTCGGTGGCCAGGGAGATTTCTTTCCGCAGACGGTTTTCGGAGATGGCGCTGGCCAGCCTCGGCGTGGCGGCGCTGGCCTTTCTCATCGGTTATCTGGCGCGGACATTCCTGCACCTACACGTGGAGTAACAATATTCCCGGGAATTCAGCCCGCGTCTCCTCAGAATACGTCTACTGGCGGTACTGGATTTCGGCATTAGGATAGACCGCCACCGCCGCGCCATCGCCGTTTCTTTCCTGAAGCACCTTGAGTACGTCCTCCCAGCGATGTAAGAACAGCGCCTTGGCCGCGCCGCCGAACCAGGTCCGACTCTGGAGGTCGGGGTATTCCGTGTAGACGATGAGGCGGTTGACATGAGAAGGGATTTGACGTTCCTTGCGCAGAGGACCCCAGATTGTTTCTCCGAATGGACCCAGCAGGTAGTGCGTTACCTGCCCCTCAGGATGGTTGGCGATAACGACGACGTCTCCACCTTCAGGTTTCAGCGCCGGATAGGTCGTTGGCAGGCCGATCCAGGCCTCATTCGCCTTGGCGAAAGCATTGGCAATGGCGATATCTTTACCGGACAGTGTTGGCGTCAGGTAGTGCGGCTTGGCTTCCTTGACCGCTTCTTCATAAGCTGGTCGCAACGCGCCGGCATATATGGCTACCGTTTCCCCCCACATATTGACTATACAGTTGATGAGGACATCAAGGCTGGCCAGGTCGCCCGCCTCCTCAATGTCCAGGCGTCCCAGGTTGCCTTCGTAGGCACCGTGGCCCGTGTACTGAGGCCCTTTCGCCAGCTGAGCCTTGCGGAACATCTGGTGGTTATATTCGATGGTCTCAAATGAGGCTACCCCGGGGAGGATGATTTTCCCGCCCCCGCCAAAGCCGGTGCTGGGGTGGGGCACCACCGAGCCGATGGCAATTTTAAGGTCGCACTTCATCACCTCGTCGTTAACATAGACCTTGGTGCCATAGGTCCTGGTCGTGCCGACGTACGTGCAGTTGGCGTAGGGGTTGTGGTTGTAGACCGGGAAGCGGGCCAGCGTTTCCTCGCCGAGCTTCTTTACAAAGTCTATACGGTTCATGGCGCCGTGGCAGCCCAGCGCGGCCACAAATCGTATATTACTGTCGGGAATGCCGGCGGCGGCCAACTCTTCGAGCACGAAAGGGACGATTTCCGCCACCCGGGTTACCCTGGTCATATCATCGAAAATAATGACCGCCTCTTTTTTTCCTTGAGCCAGTTCCCGCAGTGGCGGTGTGCCAATCAGGTCGCCGGTGACCGATTCTCTTATCTGATCCAAACTGAGGGTGGGGCGGTTGTAACCGGCCATATAGCCCATTTCAACCTGCCAGTTATCGGGGAGCGGCAGTTCCAGTTCTTTCATTCCATGCCAGGCGAGTTGGGGCAGTTTGAGTTTGTTTGGCATCGTGAACACCTCTCTTAATGCTATCTACTAATACTGTATCTCAGCGTTGGGATAAATGGCAACTCTGGCGTTGTCACCATGCGTTTCCTGAAGAAGCTTTAAGACTTCATCCCATCGGCGGCAATATGTGATTCTATCGTCGTCATCAAACCAGTTGCCGCCGCTGGTTATCTGGGGTAGCTTGAGTACATTTGACATAACGGTCTCCTCTGAGGTCACCTTCACATTATATCATAGTGATTGAGCGCGACTTCCAACCCGGTTGCATTTGAGCAGTTTTTGTTTCCGGATTTTGTTGCGGGTTTGTGGTCTATGCCGTATACTAATGGGCGAGATTTTCATACGAGGAGGTAAAGCATGCCAAACGGGTATAACGGCAAGATTTTAAGAGTAGACCTTTCCTCAGGACGTATCAAGACAGAAGAATATCCGGAAAATTTCTATCGCCAGTATTTTGGTGGTTCAGGATTCGTTGGCTATTTTCTGCTGAAGGAGATTAAACCCGGTGTCGAGCCCCTGAGTCCTGACAACAAACTTATCTTTGCTGCCGGTCCATTGACCGGGGTGCCGGCCGGTGGTTGCGGTCGGCATAGTGTGGGTGGCAAATCGCCGCTCACCGGTGGGTTCGGGGAGGCTGATTCCGGCGGTTACTGGGGAGCCGAACTGAAAATGGCCGGCTTTGACGCCATAATCGTGGAGGGTAAGGCGGAAAAACCGGTCTACCTTTCTATTCAGGATGAAAAAGCGGAACTCAAAGATGCCCGCCATCTATGGGGGATGAAGACGCTGGAGTGCCAGAACGCCATCCGTGATGAGCTTGGCGACCAGCAGGTCAAGGTGGCATATATCGGTCCCGGTGGAGAAAACCTGGTCAGATTTGCTAGCGTTATGAATGACCTTGATGCCGCCGCCGGCCGGACCGGTATGGGGGCGGTGATGGGCTCCAAAAAGCTGAAGGCTATCGCCGTGCGTGGAAAACAGCGCGTGTCAATCGCTGACTCAGCAATATTCAAGGAGATAGCCCGCTGGATTGCGGATAACACGCCTATCACCAATAAGGGAATGCACGACTTCGGCACAGCACGGGTGGTCGCTGCGCTTGACCCGGCAGGAGGTCTGCCGACCCGCAACTTCCAGCTTGGCTCCATTGAGGGTGCCAATAAGATAGACGGCCAGGCCATGCTGGACACCATTTTCGTGAAGCGGAGAGCCTGCTTCGCCTGCCCGGTACAGTGCAAGCGCGAGGTAAAAGTGGACAAGCCCTATGTGGTCGACCCGCAGTACGGCGGCCCTGAATATGAAACGATTGCGGCCCTGGGCTCTGACTGTGGTATAACTGACCTGCCGGCTATTTCAAAGGGAAATGAGCTGTGCAATGCCTATGGACTGGATACCATCTCCTGCGGAGCGACCATTGCTTTCGCTATGGAGTGTTTTGAAAACGGGCTGCTCAGTACCAAGGATACCGGAGGCATAGAGCTCCGCTTCGGCAATACCGAAGCCATGTTGCAGATGGTCGAGCAGATTGCGCTGCGGCAGGGCTTCGGCGATACGCTTGCTGAAGGTGTGGCGCGGGTGGCAAAGAAAATCGGGCCCGCCGCTGAGGAATACGCCATGCATATCAAGGGGCAGGAACTGCCCATGCATGAACCCCGCCTGAAGCAGGGCCTCGGGGTCGGCTATGCTATATCGCCGACCGGCGCCGACCACTGCCAGAATATCCACGACACGGTCTACACGAGTATAGGCCCGATGCTGGAGATGGTATATTCGATTGGCATACTGGAGCCGATGGCGGCCGATGACCTGTCACCGGCTAAAATTAGACTTCTCAAGTATTACTCTGAATTCATGCACTTCCTCAACTGCGCGGTCTGCTGCTACTTTGTCATGGCGCTGAGCTTTGTTGGCTTTGAGCGGATAACGCAGCTGGTAAAGGCGGTGACCGGATGGGATACCTCGTTCTTCGAGCTGTTAAAGGTTGGCGAGCGGGCGGTAAATATGGCGCGAGTCTTCAACCTGAGAGAGGGTTTCACGGCCAAAGATGATACCATGCCAGAGCGTTTCTTTGCCTCCCAACCTTCCGGGCCGCTCAAGGTAGCGCTTGACCGCAAAGCTTTTGAGGAAGGCAAAGAGACTTACTATGATATGATGGGCTGGCCCAACGGTGTGCCGACGCCCGGCAGGCTTGGGGAGTTGGGTATTGAATGGGCGGCATCGCAGCTGCCTTCAAAATAGAATAATACCTTTGTCAGCAGGTAAAAGAGGTGAGGCAACTATGAGCGGAAAACTTTGGGAATCGTTCCGCATCGGACGTATGGAGCTTAAAAACCGGTTTGTCATGCCCCCGATGGTCACCAGATACGCCTCTGATGACGGCTTCGTCACCGAGCGTACCAAGAACTACTATGAGGCACGTGCCCGGGGTGGCGCGGGGTTGATTATCGTTGAGGCGACCTATGTTCACCGGCAGGGATGGGCTTTTGTCAACCAGCTCGGCATCAGCGAGGATAAATTTATTCCCGGAATGAAAGAGCTGGTTGACGTCGTGCACAAGCACGGAGCCAAGATTGCCGTTCAGCTCCACCACGGTGGCCGGGAGGCAAAATCAACCGTAAGCGGGTTGCAACCAGTTGCTCCCTCGCCGTTGCCCGGCCTGGCTGGTGAAACGCCCAGAGAAATGACTGTTGAGGAAATTGCCGAAACGGTAGCCTACTTCGCCGAAGCCGCGCTCAGGGCCAAGAAGCTCGGATTCGATGGGGCGGAGCTCCATGCTGCGCACGGCTATCTAATTGACCAGTTCCTGTCGCCGACTTCAAATAAACGGAAAGATGAATATGGCGGAGACGTAAACAACCGGACGCGTTTTCTCCTGGAAGTCATAGCCGCGGTAAAAGAAGCCGTGGGCGAGGACTATCCGGTGTGGTGTCGCCTGGACGGCAAGGAATACGGCGTTGAAGGGATAACTCTGGAAGATGCTCAGAAAACCGCGCGCATGGCGGAGGACGCTGGCCTGGCCGCAATTCACGTGTCATCCTGGGGGCCGGCGGCACCGACGAATCGTGCCACGGCCACCTTTGTCCCGGCGATTATTGAGGAACTGGCCGAAGGGATAAAGAAGGTGGTCTCAATCCCGATAATTGCCGTTGGCAGGATAACGCCCGAGGACGGCGAACGGATGCTGAAAGAAGACAAGGCGGACCTTATCGCCATCGGCAAGGCGATGCTGGCGGATGCGGAATGGGTCAATAAAGTAGCTTCGGGCAAGGCGGAAGATATAAACCCCTGCATAATTTGTAACGGCTGCCGCGATGACATCCGCAATCCGGAGGTGGTTGGCATACGCTGCTCCGTAAATGCCACTCTGGGACGTGAGAAGGAAAGCGAGATTACGCCGGCGGCGAAGCCAAAGAATGTCCTCGTCATTGGCGGCGGTCCAGCGGGTATGGAAGCAGCGAGGGTAGCTGCCCTGCGGGGCCACAGGGTAACGCTGTGGGAAAGAGAATCGCGCCTCGGCGGGCAGCTGGTGCAGGCGGCGATACCCCCATACAAGGATAGAATCGCACCCATGGCCAAATATCTGGAAACGCAACTGCAAAAAACCGGCGTCAGCATACAGACTGGTAAAGAAGCCACCGCGGCCGCCGTGGCTGAATCCAAACCGGATGTGGTTGTGGTGGCCACTGGCGTCAGGACTCTCATCCCTGATATCCCCGGGCTGGATAAAACCCGGGTCGTTGAGGCGGGAGATGTTCTGGAAGGGAAGGCCAAAGTTGGCGACCAGGTGGTCATAATTGGCGGCGAGCTGGTGGGGTGTGAAACGGCGGAATTTCTGGCAGACCATGGTAAACAGGTTACCGTGATGCGCCGCGGTGCCGAGATGGCGACGAGTGTCGGGCCCAGCAACCGGGCTTTCTTCCTCAGCCGGCTTCTGGATAAGGGTGTTACCCTGCTCCGTGAGGTCAAGTACAATAGTGTCAGCCCTGAGGGCGTTATTATAACCACTAAGGATGGTGAGGAAAGGACGATAGAAGCGGACACCGTGGTGCTCGCTGCGGGGGCTGTGTCAGATACCACGCTCTATGAAGCTATTAAAGATAAAATCTCTGAAGTCTACAGCATTGGCGACTGCGTTGAGCCGCGGACCATCCGTGACGCCATCAGCGAGGGATTTCGTACCGGCCAGAAGATATAATCGATAAATTTAAAAAGGAGGCATGTCATGGCCAAGCAGGTTATCACGGTACCCACAGCACTTCCCGGCGTTCCTTATTCACCGGCAATCAAAGCGGGAGACTATATTTTTGTCTCCGGCCAGGTCGGTCATGTCGATGGCCAGGGTAACAAACTGGAGGGAGTTGAAGCCCAGACCCGACGGACGCTGGATAATATGAAGAGGGTCCTGGAGGCGGCCGGCGCTTCAATGGACGACGTGGTCAAGGCAACGGTGTTTCTGACCAGAGCCGAGGATTTCTCCAGTATGAATGAAGTGTACAAGACATATTTCACCAGGGACCTGCCAGCACGTTCGACACTTATCATTGCCGCGCTGGCCAAGCCCGAGATGGTGGTCGAGATTGAAAGTATTGCCTATCGTTCGTAGCTAGAAAGGAAACTCGCATTCAGACATGCAAAAAATCATCATTACCGCGGCTTTGACCGGAGCCGGGCATGGCAAGGAAGTCAACCCTAATTTACCCGAACAGCCAGAGGAAATTATCGAACAGGCATTGCAGTGCCGTGATGCCGGTGCGGCCATCGTACATGTCCACGCCCGCGATAAGTCCGGCAACAATACCATGTCTCTGGACATATTCCGGAAGATTCACGAAGGCATTAAAAGTTCCAGCGATTTGATTGTTGAGCTGAGTACGGGTGGTGGCCCCACGCTCCCCAATGAGGAGCGTATCGCTCCGATGTTGCTGAAACCGGAGATGGCCTCACTCAATACATTTATGATGGTAATGCCGGTCAAGGGCGTGGAGACGCCATTTATTTATAAAAGGTCAGAGATAGAGGAAAGCGCCCGGCGCGCCCAGGAACTAGGCGTAAAACCGGCGATTGCCATCCTGAACTTCACCTGCCTTGAGGAGGCGGAGAACCTGATAAGCAAGGGACTGGTGGACAGGCCCTACGTTCTGGATATTGGCCTGAATTTACCGGCGCAGGGGACGCTCAGGGGCACCTGGCAAAACCTCGTGGCGCTGGTGGAACGCCTGCCTGAGGGGTCTGTTTTCAATGTCGCCGCTGGTGGCGAAGCCGAGCTGACGCTGACCACCATGGCTATGCTACTCGGCGGGAACCCGAGGGTCGGCCTGGAAGACAACGTCTACTACACACCGGGTCAGCTGGCCAAGAACAACGCCGAACTGGTGGCGAGGACAGCGCGCATTGCCCGCGAGTTGAGTCTGGAGATTGCTACGCCGGACGAGGCACGTGAGATGTTGCAAATTCGACGGTAGAGTGACCCAAGCGTATTATTGGTGTAATTCAGGTGGTCGTTGGGGCGATGGGATTTAAGATTCTAAGAATTGCCGGGCTGGTTGTCCTGCTGGTGGCCAGCCTGTTGTCATTGGCTCAACCGGCTTCGGCAATAGCGCCAGTGTGGTCGGCCGTATCCCTTCCAGACATAGAAGATTACCAGCTGGGGCCGCCGGGCATTGATATCCGTGACCTGGCGGTCGCCTCCGATGGCTTTACCATATATGCAGCTCCGGGCGACAGCACAGCGGGAAAAAGCGTATTCCGGTCAAATGATACCGGGTTAAGCTGGGTGGCGCAGAATGTTCCCGTTACCGCCGACCTCGTGGCGGTGGCGCTTGATGATGCCGATGTGGCGGCGGTGGCCAGGAAGATAGTCCCCTCGGTTTATTTCACCACCGATGGCGGCGTAACCTGGCGCTCTCCGGGCATAATCAAAGGTATTGAGGGTAACAGCGCAGACAGCATATATGACATTGCCATTTCCGTAGCCGATGACGGGATGCATTATCTGGCAGTTGCCGGGGAGGAGGTTGGTGGAGCGGGCAATGTCTGGTACTGTGAAATCGAGGCGGGGAAACCGGAGTGGCAGGAGACTAGTTTCCTGCCGGGTTTGGTCAGTAGCGCGGCCATAAGAGCGCTGGCCTTTTCGCCGAATTTCCCGGAGGATAGCACTCTGGTAGCCGTTGCTGAAACCGGTGATAGGCGTGTGAATCTCCAGATATTCCACTTTATTTCGCAAACGTGGAATGAGCAAGCTGGATTTGCCGACTATCCGGTGGACGTGCTCGGATATGATGAAACTGGCCAGCTTGCTTCAGCGTCGATAGCCCTGTCGCCGGAATACGATGGTGATAGGGAAGACAGTCGCCTTGCCTTTCTTGGCCTGACGGTGAACGGCGATGAGGTCGCCGGCGGGGTCTACCGCATCGTGGATACGGTCTGCGAATCGCTGGTAACCGGGATTAACATGCACACCATTGCCTTTGATGGTAGTGTCCTGGTCGCGGCTGCCTATGATGATAATACGGTCTATCGCAGCACCAATCCCTTGGCCCAGAAGCCCACTTTAAAGCCAAGTTCCGCGATGAAGGGGCCGGGGGGAGAAAACAGGGTTGTCATTGACTGGGCGGGGGATGTGGTGGTGGCGGGAACTTCCGGCGGCGAAAGCGCCTTTGCGGTCTCTAATAGTAACGGTCTGGCTTTCAATGACGTCAGCCTGATTGATACCAGGTTAAGCAACCTGCGCGATGTTGCCGTCTCCGAGGATAGCAAAACCATTTACCTGGTAAGTGATGACGGCGATGACTTCAGTCTCTGGCGCGGTACGCCGTCGTGGCAGCGTGTGCTCAGTCAGGAGGATACGGTTGACTATATTATAAGGCTTGCTCCCGATGAGCCTGATGTTGTTTACCTTGCCGAAAAAGGAGGTCATAACATTTATCACAGCCCTGATGGAGGAGAAAGGGAGTGGTCGACAGGTACCTGCCTGCTCAACGTCCAGGACCTGACGGTGGAAAGCCCCGATATTGCCTATGTGCTCGATACAGAGGGAGAGGTGACCAGGACGCGCTCTGGTGGTCTTAGCTGGGATACGGCCGTTTCCACCGGGCTTGACGAGGATACCGGCCACATGATTGTCAGCGGGGGCATCGATGTTGTGTTTGTGGGCAGTGCTGACGATCGCGTAGCATATTCCATGGATGGAGGTTCTTCATGGGGAAGACTTCCGGCGCTGCCCGGCAGTAGCACTGGCAGGGTTCAGGTTATTCCCAGTGAAAATTTTACTGCCAACAGGTTGATTTATGCCGCCAGTGACAGCCCGGGACAGAACGTTATGCGCTGGAAGATAGGCAGCAGCACCAGCTGGGCGGATATCTTTAACGGTAACTTGGACGGTGGGATTTACGGTCTGGTGGCTGAAAACAATGTGCTCTATGCTCTTGAATATAACCCGGGGAAAAAGCAAAGCACGCTGTGGCAATGCCTGCTACCGGCGACCGCATCCCATTCTTCAAAGAGATGGGAAGCAAGAGCCACCTCGGCCGAAACCGATGTTGTAGACCCCCAGGTTATTTTCGATGCCTCGCCGCAGGCATTGAAACTGAGTTCCGACGGGAAATTATGGGCGATAAAGACCAATGGCACCAATCGACTTTATCACATTGATGATGTCATGGAAAGGTTTGTGTTACAGGAACCGGACGATGCCTATGTAAGCCCGGTTAACCCGGTGACCGGAATTGCCGAGGGGATTACTTTTCGCTGGAAGCGAACGTTAAATGCCACTGAATACGAATTCTCCCTCGCCCAGGACGAAGAATTCGAAGTGCGGGTCGCCAGCATAACAGTAGCCAGCGATGAGTCGCCGGTGGTTCTTCCCGTCGGCCCGGAGGCCGAGGGTGAGGCTAAATTTAATTTTACGCCGGGAACGACCTACTACTGGAAAGTGTGGATTACTGAACCTTTCTTCCGCATCGGCTCTGAACCCAGGTCTTTTCATATTGAATCCCTCGAAGTGACCCCACCCGTAATCATTGAGCACCCCCCGCCTCCGGTTATCACCATACCGCCCGCGCCGCCCCAGGAAATCCCGTTCCCAACGATAGTGCTCCCGCCTTCACCACCACCGCCGGAAATCGTTATTGAACCGGCACCGCCGCCGACTCCGGCTATGACCGGCTATATGTGGGCGCTCATCGCGGCTGGTGCGGTTGTTTTACTCATTGTTAAGGCATACGTGCTGATGTCTTATCTGGATCGTTTTCTCATTTTCTGGCTGCGGAAGGGAAGGTATCGCTGGTCACGATGGCGGCGGAAAAAGTTTGAGACCAAATATGAAAAACAGCCCTTGCCCGTGGCCGATTCACTGGAGCAAATCGAAGTTCTGCTGAAGCAGGTGACCTGGACTATGGATGGCCCTTTGCATCTCTTCGATGCCATCAGCTATCCGCAGACGGTCTGGGCGAAAAAGAGAGACGACTGCGATGGCTTTGCAGTGCTGGCGGCGGTATTGCTGAGACAATGGCAGCCGGAGTCAGGGCCGGTGTTGATTACGGCTATGCTCAGGCCGGTGCGTAAGAGCCACACGGTCTGTGCTTTCAATGTGCCCGGGGCCGGACTGTGGTTCTTCGATAATCACACGCTGCGCCGTGGCCGTTACCGGAGCTATGCGGACATTGCGGCTGAGGTGCAGGGAAAAGCCAGGATGGTCTGCTGGGATGTGGTCGACCCGGACACACTGCAGACGCTGGAATTCAATGTCGCGCCCTAACGACAGGGCAGATATGAATTCGTCCTATTTCTGTTTTACCGCCTGCTGAGCGGCCTTAACAATATCGTCAACGGCCATACCATACTTGTCGAGCAGGGGGTCCAGCTCTTTAGAGGATTCGGTGAATTTATCAGCGACCCCTATTCTTTTCACCGGCACGGGGTTTTCGCCCGCGATTGTCTCGGCCACGGCGCTGCCCAGTCCACCGATTATGGAGTGCTCTTCCGCAGTGACAATGGCGCCCGTTTCCTGGGCACACTTTCTCAACAGTGGCATATCCAGCGGCTTGATCGTGTGCATGTTTACCACCCTTGCCTTTATTCCCTGTGAGCTTAACTTGTCGGCGGCATCGAGTGCACGACTGAGCAGGTGACCGTTGGCGATGATGGAAACATCGTTTCCGTCGCGCACCATCACCCCCTTGCCGATTTCCACTTTGTGGTTTTCATCAAAGATGATGGGCATCTCGGCGCGGCTGATGCGTATGTAGGCCGGCCCTTCGAGCTCGGCCATCAGGGGTATCATTTTCCTGGCCTCGATGCTGTCCGACGGCACAATGACGGTCATATTCGGCATGGCGCGAAATACGGCGAGGTCCATGATGGAGTGGTGGGTGGCGCCATCCTTGGCGTCGGAAAGGCCGGCGAAACTGCCGACTATTTTGACATTGGTATTGGCGTAGGCAACACAGGTTCTGATTTGCTCCGTGGCTCGCAGGAGGAGCGCGGCAAAGGTGTTGGCGAAGGGAATAAAGCCGCTCAGGGCGAAGCCAACCGCAGTATCCACCATGCCGGCTTCGGCAATCCCAACGTTGAAGAAGCGTTCCGGATTCTTCTGCGCGAAAAAAGTGGTCATAACGGAGCTAGAAACATCAGCCGTCACCACAACGACCTTTTTATTTTCGACGCCATATTCGGCCAGCGCCTCTCCGAATATTTGCCGTGTATTATCCAGCTTAAACATTTTTATTTAATTCCTCCATTGCTTGCTGGTACTCTTCATCATTGATGCCCTTTCCGTGCCAGGAGGCTTTCCCTTCCATGAAGGAAACCCCCTTACCTTTGACCGTATGGGCGATTATCACCGTAGGCCTGTCACCGTTGGCACGGGCTTTATCCAGTGCTGCCAGTACTTCGGGAACGCTGTGGCCGTTAATATCGAGAACGGCCCAGCCGAAGGATTCCCACTTGCTCTTCAGGGGTTCGAGGGGCATAATCTCTTCCGTTGTACCGTCCAGCTGTACTCCATTGCAGTCAACGATGGCAATCAATCGGGATAATTTGTATTTCGCGGCGAGCATGGCTCCTTCCCACAGAACACCGGTCTGCAGTTCCCCGTCGCCAAGGAGGACGTAGGTGTAATGATCGAGCCCTTTGAGATGTGCCGCCAGGCAGAGGCCCGCGCCGATATTGATACCATGTCCCAGGCAACCAGACGTCATATCAACGCCGGGGGTTTTTTGCCAGTCAGGGTGTCCCTGCAGACGGCTGTCAAGACAGCCCCACGTTTCAAGCTCTTCAAGCGGCATGTATCCCCTGTGGGCCAGCGCGGCATACAGAATGGCACAGGCATGGCCCTTGCTCAGTATGAAGCGGTCCCGGTTTTCCCACTGCGGTTTCTCGGGGTCGAGCCGCAGGTGATAAAAAAAGAGGACGGACATAATCTCCGCCGGTGAGAGCGAGCCTCCCGGGTGGCCCTGACCCCGGCAGTGGGTCATCTCAACAACATCAATGCGGAGCTGTCTGGCCGTGTCTTCCAGTTTCTTGATTAAGTCCGGTGAATATCCCGTTTTAACAGCCATATTTGCAATGTTACCTCCTTTAAAGGTCTCGCACGGGCAAAATAATCCTATTCCCTTGCCTGTTGTCTTGTCAAGTTGCGCTTATGATGGTCTTCTCCAGTCAGGTAGTCAAGCAGGGAGGTATTTCTTCGGGAACTTGGCGACCACGGTGTAACTGGGGTCGACGACGTTGCCGATGCGCATTGTGCCTGCCTGTGATATAACCTGAAAGGCTTCCCATTTTTCAAACCCGTAGTCATCAACCAGCCATTTGACCAGCTCCACCGCGGCAATGCGCACGCAGTCCATCAGCGGCTGGCCGCTGCCCGCGGTCATAATATGCGTCTCGTCCTCGATTCGGGGCCAGTCAATGCTTTTACCTTTCAAAACATCCAGCTTTAGGGCGACCTCGGCGGTTGTTTCCAGCGCCACGCCGCAGAGTTCGCCATCACCCTGGGCGGCGTGAACATCGCCGAAGGAGAAATAAGCGCCTCGCACCCATACCGGCAGGTAAAGTGTCGAGCCCTCTCTGGTCTCAATGCAGTCCATATTGCCGCCGAACTCACCGGGCACGAGCGAAGTCTCGACGCGACCGAAGCGGGGAGCGACGCCAATGGAGCCGAGAAACGGGTGCAGCGGTATCTCAACCCGCTTCTGTTTACTCGATTTCAGCTCCAGGATGCCGGTATTCTTCTTCAGGTCAAGCTGCCAGTCGAATTTAGCCTCCGGTACCGGCTCGTTGAGGAAGAGTTGCTTGCCCGGGACCTCTCCGGTGAGGCTGCCAAAATGGGAACGATGCCTTGACCAGGCATGCTCGCGGTTGAGCTTTATCTGCTGGATGGTTATCGCCAGTACGTCGCCGGGCTCGGCTTCCTCGATATAAACCGGGCCGACCTGGGGATTCCGCTCGCAGAGAAGCGTGGCGTCGTTGCGCTGCTTCATTTCTTCCGGCATGGGCTCCATTTTCTCGTTGAAGCCGCCGGCATCGCGCGTCCGCGCCACGACGACATCACCGCTTTTCACGGTCAAAGCCGGCTCATTCGGGCCAAATGTGTAGTAGAAGGTGTGTGGTTCCAATCTGTGTACGGTGCTCTCTCCCATTTTTACCTGCCTTTTTAATTATTAACTTAAGACGGCGCCTAGGGAATGCTGGTAACGTCGGCATAAGACGGGTCGTGTATCGGTATTAATATATCTGCCAGCCCTTTAATGCGGAGTGTGCTGTTGTAGGCGGCCATAACATCCGTATGTGTCCCCGGCGTTATCACCGGCATCATCTTTTTCAGCTCTTCCGGCGGATAGAAATTTTCCTTTACGCAGCAGAAACCAGTGATGATGGCTTTGCCCTGGTCGGTATTGATGGCCACCGCCTGCGTTCCCGGTGAGTGGCCGGGGGCGGGTATGATTTCAATCCCGGGAGCGACCTCATGGTAGCCGTCAACCAGCACGAAATTGAGGTCCGTGAGGAGGTCTTTCTTGTAGCTGAGGCCGGTGAGCGGATGGGGAGAAAAGGCAAAATGCAGCTCTGTTTCGTTTACCAGTACCCTGGCATTGGTGCATTTGGCGGTGTTAGCGCAATGGTCCCAGTGGAGGTGGGTCTGAATAACCAGGTCAATATCTTCCGGCTTCAGTCCCAGACCGCCCAGCGCCTCTTCAAAGGACATGACCTTTTCCGCGGGAAAACCCCGATAGGCGGTTGCCAGTTCGGCATCGGTGCTGGTATCGATTATGATTTGTTTGTCGGCACCTTCGATGTACCAGCAGTAAGCGGGCGACATGAACTTTTCTCCGTAGCGGTAGCGATAAAGAAGAATTCCCATGTCAATTTCCATCCTCGTCAGCAGAAGCGGTCTGATGCGGTAGGTTTTCATCTTTATCCAGCTCCTTTCATACTGATATAACTTGCCCGCAAGGCTGACTTGCAATTTCTTGCCTATTATACAATATTCGGATTAAAATAATCTGAAAGGTTTTAGCCACGAGCCGTATCGCTGGTTTTAATTTACAGGAGGACAGCATGGTCTGGGAGAAAGCTGACAGGGAGCTGATAGGGTTGCTTGAAAAATCACTGGCAGAGTATGATTGCGACCGGAAGTTCATGTTCGGCTCTCCAACCTTTTTTATAAACAATAACATGTTCACTGGCGTTCATCAGCGCACCATCATACTTCGCCTTTCGGAATCAGATCGCAATGAAATCCTTACCAAACACGCTCAGGCGAAACCGTTTGAACCTATGCCCGGCCGGCTCATGAAAGAGTATATTGCCCTGCCTGAAGTGCTAGGCAAGAATGAGGTTATACTCCGGGAGTGGTTGGAGCGTGCTTATAAATACACTCGCTCGCTGCCACCGAAGGAGCCGAAGCACCGTGCCAGAAGAAAAATATAGGAGGTAGAAATGGTCAAATCTGTACAACATTTTGGTCTTACGGTAAGCAATTTGGACGAAGCCCGTCACTTCTTTCACGACCTCTTGGGACTGGAAGCGACAGAGGTGCGCGAGACCAGCGGGGAACGCCCGGAGATAATCCTGGGCATACCGGGGGCATCACTGCGTCTCTGCCTATTCAAACTCCCCGATGGCAATAATCTTGAGGTGATTGAATACCTCAACCCCAGAGGAACAAAGCTGGACCTGAAAACGTGCAATCCCGGCGTGCCCCACATTGCTTTAATAGTGGATGATATTCAAAAAATGTATGATGAACTCAGCGCTAAGGGAGTAAAGTTCGTCAATCCACCGTACTGGGGTGGCGAGAGTGTGGCCGGTCCGGGCTGGGGCGTTTGCTTCCTCAGGGGGCCGGACGGCATCTCGATTGAGTTCATGCAGGCGCCAAAGGGAAAATAGATTACTGGAGACAGAATGGAGGCAAGATGACATTAGAAGAGCTGGAAAAAAGAGTTCAGGCCTTAGAAAATTTGGAGGAAATTAAGAAACTCAAAGTCCGGTATGCTAAATACATTGATGATAACTTCAATGTTGAAAAACTGGCAGAGCTATTCACGGAAGACGCTGCCTGGGGCGGGGAAGCGTGGGGGATGATTCAAGGAAGAGAAGCAATTATGAAATACTTTGCCGGAATGCCAAAACACATGGTATTTTCGTGTCACCGTATTGTTGCGCCTGATATCACCGTTGAAGGCAATAAAGCACACGGGACTTGGTACGGGATGAACACAGGAATCCTGAGCAATGGCCAGGGCTTCTTTTCAAGTTGTTTCTATATCGATGAATATGAAAAAATAGATGGCCAATGGTTTATGAGCAACGTAAAGTTACACCATTTTTACCGGTCGCCTTACGAAGGAGGTTGGGCCAAAGAGAGGAACATGTCGCTTAAGGTTGATGATTAGGTATAGAAGACATCGTTAGAAGAACCGAGAAAGGCGGGTTACTTACAAGAT
The DNA here is from genome assembly GCA_964480145.1 of uncultured Dehalococcoidaceae bacterium. Taxonomy (GTDB): domain Bacteria; phylum Chloroflexota; class Dehalococcoidia; order Dehalococcoidales; family RBG-16-60-22; genus E44-bin89. Next base: position 28,986 of record CAYZOI010000011.1, read on the forward strand.
GGAAAAGAAAGAGCCCTACGCTACTCAGGAAGAATACAATAAAAGCGTTGTCCGCTATCGCAATACTCCAGTAATGGAGCTTGCCGCGGGTGCTAAAAACTATATCGTATCTTCAGAGAGGATGACAGTCAGTTTTGTTACCCTGCAACCGAACATTTATATTACTCCTCACCGCCATGAGCCGGAGCAGATGGTGATAGTTAATGACGGTGCGTGCGATTTCGTAGTTGCTGGAAAACTATATCATCTTGAGGAAGGCGATGTGCTCATCATACCTTCCAATGTTGAACACGGCAACTACAGTTCTGACAGAGGTTTGCGCATGATAGAGGTCTTTTCTCCACCCCGGCAGGACATGGTGGCAAAACTGGAAGAGCTGAAGAAGGGTTTAAAAACGTAGTTTTGAGTGAGGAGATTTAATTAGATTTAAGGAGGCGTTTTTGGATATCGAG
>CAYZOI010000012.1:0-3625 GCA_964480145.1 uncultured Dehalococcoidaceae bacterium
CCCGCAGAAATGCATCCGCTTCCGACTGGTTCCGCCGCCGTGCATGGAGCGCAACCGGCCATCGGGGAATTTGGAGAACATCACCCCGAGGTTTTCCAGCCATTTGATTACATCCGGTGCCTCGGCGACCAGCGTCTGGGCCAGTTCCGGCTCGTTTTTAAAATGGCCGCCGCCAACCGTATCCAGATAATGGACGCACGGGGAGTCTTTTTCCGTTTTGGTGGCCGCCTGAATGCCCCCCTCGGCCATCATGGTATTGGCGTCACCGTGACGGAGCTTGGTGGCCAGTATAACCCTGGCACCGTTTTGCTCGGCAAGCATGGCCGCCACGGTTCCGGCACCACCGCCACCTATTATCAGGATATCGGTCTCCATATCAACGCGGGAAAGCTGGATAGAATCCGGATTTGCCCGGCTTCCTGCCTCCAGCAAATCGGCAAACTCGTGGGCAATCCGGTAGCCCTTGCTCGGCCCCACCTTCAGCTCCCGCCGCCCTTCTTCTTTATAATCGGGATGATACTTTTTCAGTATGTCATCGGCCTCATCCAGAGACATCCGGGGAAATTCCTCTCCCCGTTTCTTCCGCGCCAGCCGCTCCGGCCTGGTTTTCTCCACCACCCTGATGAGGCTTTTTAGTTCTTCAATATATGGCATTCTCTCCTCCTAGAGGTAATCACGCCTGGCCGGCGTCCAGTCCTCATCAGTCATTTCCGGCTCGATTTCCCGGTCCCTGTATATTTCCCTCAATTGTTTGACATCGGACTTCATAAGCTCTTGCAGCGTCTGCCGGCACTCTTCGCTTTTCGCCGCGCCTACCGCTTCATTCAGGTGCTCAGCCCGCGGCGCAATTTTACTCCCGTAGATTCTCCGCGCCAGCTGCATAATGTGATATTGAGGTAATTCCCCCATGCAGCGGCTGACGCAGAGGCCACACTGGATGCAGCTGAAGGAAAGGGTGGCTGCCTTCTCGATATTGCCCTGCTTCACCGCCGAGATAACGTCCATCACCTCGACGTCCATCGGGCAAGCCTTGGTGCAGCTATTACAGGCGATGCAGCGAAACACCTCGGGGTACAGTTTGAATATTTCCTCGGGATTGGCGGAAAGTTTCTCAAAGTCGTAGCTGGCCCGATTCGCCGGGTAAAACGGTATCTGCGTCAGGTACATATCCGGCTCCACCACCGTCTGGCAGGCCAGCCCGACACGGATATGGTAATCTCCCGGCTTGCGGTAGACAGTGGCGCAGGCACCGCAAATGCCACCCCGGCAGCCGCAGCCGCGAATAAACCGGTAGCCAGCGTACTCAAGCGCCTTCATGATGGTGAGCGTTTCCGGCACCAGGTACCTTTTGCCCATCACATAAACCGGAATGAGCTTCGTCTTCTCTGTTTCCGTATTTTTTTCGCTGCCGGTCTTTTTTTGCTCTTTATCCGCCATAGTAATCTCCGTTCGATTATAACCCGAGAGAGGTCAGCAGACCAGAAGGTGAAATCAAATGCCTTTTCAGCCAGGACCTGGCGTCAGCTATTCCCAGGGCCAGTCCGATGAGCTCGGTGAAATAGAAGACGGGTAGCTTTTTCCCATCCGCGCCGGTCTGCCGCATTTCCAGGTTGGCGTGGCACAGCGGACAGGCGGTGACTATTGCCTCCGCGCCAGCCCGCCCTGCCATCTCGGCAAGTTCGTTCACCAGTCGGCCGGCGATTTCCCTTTTGCTCAATGACAGACTGCCGCCGCAGCAGTCCACCTTGCCCGACCAGTCTCTGGCCTCGGCGCCCAGGGTATCAAGCAAATCATCCAGGCACTGCGGATTTTCCGGGTCGTCAAAGGCAACCAGTTCCGGAGGTCTGACCAGGTAGCAGCCATAATAGGCGGCCAGCTTCAAGCCCTTCAGGGGTTTCACCACTTTGCTCTTCAGGTCCTCCAGGCCGATTTCGTTGACGATTATGTCAAGCAGGTGCCTGACGCCATGTTTGGCCTGATAGGACAGGGACATCACGCTGCTGAGGTCCTCTCTTAACCGGTCATCGTTCTGCATCTCATGATGTGCATTTCTCAGCCTGATATAACAGGCCGGGCAGGCGACCGCGATGTCCATCTCCATCTCTTCGGCCAGCGCCAGGTTCCTTCCCGCTAGGGTTCTGGCCAGTTGCCGGCTGGTACTGTGTCCGGAAGACGCCCCGCAGCAGCTCCAGTCGGGAAGCTCCGCCAGCTCAATCCCGAGGTGGGAGCAGACCGCGCGCACCGACTGGCCATATTCCCTGGCCGTGGCCTCCAGAGAACAGCCGGGATAATAAGCATACCTCAAACCTGTCGCCGTCGGCTGACTCATTTTTCCGCTCTCCGAAAAATGTCTCTCACGTTCTTTATTTCCTTGAAGCGCTCCGGGAGCAACTTCAATTTACCCTTCTTCAGCATCTTAATTCCCAAAGGCAAGTCACTGAACAGGTCCCTCGTCTTAAGTTTGAGTTTTATAATCAAGGACAGCTCGTGCTGTCTTCCCCACCGCTCAATGTTTCCCAGGAAAATACGGTGAAAATCAGCCACGCCGTGCTCTTTCGCCAGCCCCTCGCGCAGCGATGTCTCACGCAGGACATCCATTATGCCCACCAGGTCAACTTCATTCGGACATCGGGAGGCGCAGGCCTGGCAGTCGGCGCAGACCCATATCGTGGAACTGGTCAATACCTCCTGTCGGAGGCCCAGCTGTACCATCCGGACAATCTGGTGTGGCAGATAGTCCATAGCAAAAGCCGACGGACAGCCCAGGCTGCAGGTGAGGCACTGGTAGCAGCGGTCGATTTCAGCGCCGCTTGCTTCCTTTACCTGTTCGCCAAAACGTCGGTCAATCTCCGTTCTGCCTTCTTTATTGATATAGTGCATAGGGCTACACCCCGATATCGGGCAGTTCCTCCTCTTTGAATGTGGTCACGGGCATTTCTTCCTCCAGGCTTCTGCCCGGCACGTAATCGAAGAGCTTCTGCACCTCATATCCCACCAGACGGAAGATATCGGATACGGGAACATCGTTAGGGCAGGCTTCGGTGCATAGTCCGCAGCCGACACAGGAAGCCACCATGTGGTTGAGTCGGGTCAGGTGAAAGAGCAACGTATCATTGGGCATACGGAGGGCACCCTTTCGCTTCGCCCAGCCCAGATATTTTTCGGCCTCGAATTCAAATACCGGAGAGTCGAAGAAACATTCCTTGCAGTAACAGAGCGGGCAGGCCGTTTTGCAGTTGTGGCAGTTGATGCAGGTGGCCAGGGTGGCCATCATTTTATCCCGCCCCCTTACCTCTTCCCGGGTCTGTTTCAGCAGCTCTTCCCTCTTCTTCGCCCTTTCCGCAATGAGCCCTGATACGGCCGACTCCCTCTCTGCGGCTTTTGCCTCCTCAAGGCCCAGTTCCTGAATTACCCGCTCTCCTTCCGGTGTACTGGCTACCAGCAAAACCTCCTTATCAAGGTTAGCGCCGAGCAGGCCGAGGGTAAGGTCAGCGCACATGGGGACAGGATATTCACATATCCGGCAGGCTTTCCGGAGCAGAGGGTCGTCTTTGCCTTCTCGAACCCGTTTCAGGAAATCTTCGGTTGGTGATGAGCTCTCGCCGACGAATTTTCCGTAGTCATC
>CAYZOI010000012.1:3635-25491 GCA_964480145.1 uncultured Dehalococcoidaceae bacterium
AGTAAGTGCCATGGCAGTCAATGCCAATCAGCAGCAGTTTATCCAGCGATGCTTGCTTGAGCTTTACCAGCTCGACCAGCGCCCTGAGCTCGCAGGGACGCAGCACCACGCCCAGTCGGTCCGGACTGGGTGATACCATGGTAATCCTGGAGACGAGGCGGGCGGCGTTCACCGGCATCACCGGGGCCAGCGGGTTGGCCGCTTGAACCTGCTCCGGGCTGCTTACGATGGTCGGCACCACATTATCTCCGGTGGGCAGTTCCAGCGGCACCAGCAGCGCATCATCCAGCTTCTTCTCCAGGAGGCTGGCCAGGAACTGCCGAATCGCCCCGAGTGCCCCCTGGTTTCCGGTAGGTATAGTTGCGTATTTCTCCATCTTTTTTCCTTAAATAGACCAGTCTTTGCCTAAAGGATTCGGCCCCAGTTTCTTAATCGATTCGGTAACCTCATTCATGGTCCGGGCAAATTTGGGGCCTTCGGCGGCGCTTATCCATCTTATCCAGACCCTGTCATCCTCAAGGCCCAGGGTATCCAGCATGGTCTTCAGTATGGCCATTCTCCTTCTCGCTTTATAGTTTCCGGAAACATAGTGGCAATCACCGGGAGGACATCCCCCTACGATAACGCCATCAGCCCCGCCGAGCAGCGCTCTCAAAATGTAAACCGGATCCACCGACCCGCTGCACATGGTCCTTATGGGACGGATATTGGCCGGGTACTGCATCCTGAGCGTGCCCGCGAGGTCGGCGGCGGTTGCCGTACACCAGTTACAGAAGAAACCCACGATTACCGGCTCAAACTCGTTTTCCTCGGCCACTTTGCTACCTCCTTATTACTGGAACGCGGCGTCTATCAGCGAAAATACCTGCCTGTCCCTGAACCCCCTGATTTTAGCGGCGCCGCTGGGGCAGGCCACAACACAGGCGCCACAGCCCTGGCACAGCGCCTCCCGTACCACAATCTCGTTGGTTTCCTCATCTCTGGCCCTGGCATCATAGGGACAGACCGCGATGCACATCTCGCATTTACGGCACTGCCGCTGAACCGTCTCGGAAATAATTCTTCCGGCTTCCAGTTGTTTCGAAGTCAGCAGCGATACCGCTCCCCGGGCAGCGGCCCAGGCCTGGGCAATGGTCTCCTCGACCCCCCGCGGCGAGTGCGCCAGCCCGCAGACATAGATGCCCTCTCTCAGAAAATCAACCGGGCGGAATTTTTCCTCCGCCTCCTGGAAAAACCCGTCTTCATCCAGAGGAACTGTTAAAATGTCAGCCAGAGGTCTGTTTTCGCCGGGAGCAACGCCCGTGCTCAGGACGACAAGGTCAGGCTCAAGCACCAGCGTTCCCCCCACCACCGGCTCAACAAGCTCTACGGTTAATTGTTCCTTATCCGGTTTCACCTCCGGCTTGCGGTCAGGCTCATAGTGTATAAAGCGAACGCCCTTTTCCCGCGCCCGGGTGTAATACTCCTCTTTAAAGCCGTAACTCATCATGTCCCGGTAGAGAACGTTCACCTCAATCTCCGGGTTTGCTTCCTTCAACTTTAACGCATTCTTCATTACCTGTGAGCAGCAGACACGACTGCAATAGGGCCGGTCTTTTTCCCTGGAGCCGACACATTGTATCATAACCACCGAGCTCAACCCACCCGGGTCAAGCTCGCCGGCAGATAAAGTCTTTTCCAGTTCATGCTGGGTTATTACTTTACTACTTTGCCCGTACTGGTATTCGGTTGTGTGGTACTCATCGCCGCCGGTGGCGACGATTATCGCACCAACCTCAAGCGTTTTGAGAGACTCGTCTTTCTCTTTGATACTTACGCTGAAATTGCCGGCATAGCCGTTCACTGCCGCCACCCCCGACTCCAGGTGAAGACGGATATGGGAGTTATTGCCTACCTGCTCTATGGCATCCCTGAGCAGCGGCCGGGTATCGCCGCTTTCCAGCGTGGAAAATACTTCTTTCAGGTTTCCGCCCAGTTCCGGGGACCTTTCGACAAGGTGTACCTCGATTTCATGTTGAGCGATGGACAGCGCCGCCATCATACCGGCAATGCCGCCGCCGATGACCAGGGCGCTGGGTGTCACCGATGTCAGTGAGGCGGGCGGATAGTCCTGTTGCCTGACGTCCTCCAAGGCCATGGCCAGCAGGCTTTTCGCTTTGGCCAGAGCTTTATCCGGCTGGTCACGGTGCACCCAGACAATATCTTCCCGGAGGTTCACCATTTTTATCAGGCCCGGGTCGAGTCCGGACTGTGCCGCTAGCTTATCGAGCACGGGTTTATTGATATCTGCGCACGCACCCAGTAACAGTCGGTTGACCTTATGCTCCCTCACCCGCTTTTTTATTGTTTCCAGGGTCGAAACATAGCAAAGGTAGGGAACCTGCTCAACATATGTAACGCCCGGCAATCTGCCGATGTTATCGGCTACCTGTTCCAGGTCAAGAGCCGAACCGATTTCACCGCCGCAGCCGCACAGGAAAACGGCGGTTTTCGGCTCTTCCTCTTCGACTCGCTCTTCCACCTCTTTCTTTTCCGCCTTACGGGCAGCCGGTGAGCTGAGCCATTTCGATGCCCCGCCGGCCGCCGCACCGGCTTCGACGATAGTATCAGCGATATCTTTGGGACCGGTGGCACTGCCGCAAACGTATATTCCTTCCCGCGACGTTTCAACTGTAGAGAACGGCTGCGTCTGGCAGAACCCCCACCGGCCCGTCTCCACACCCAGGACCTGACAGAACTCGCGGAACTGCGAGGAAGGTGTCTGGCCCACGGATAGCACGACCATTTCAAACTGGTGCCTGGCCGGTGCTCCGTCCTCGGAGGCTACGGTAAGCACGAGGTTGTGGGTCTGCGGGTCTTCTTTCACCACCGGGACACGGCAGCGGGTGAAATTCACGCCGAGCTCATCCCTGGCCCGCTCATAGTAGCGATGGTACCCCTTGCCAAATGCCCTCAAATCCATGGAAAAGATATGGACATCCGTCTGTGGCCAGGTCTTTTTGATGAGCGTGGCTTCCTTGACCGCGAACATGCAGCACGCCGAGGAACAGTAGTCGCGGCGGCTGTCCCGTGAGCCGATACACTGTAGAAAGGCGATTGACGCTGGCGCCCTGCCGTCCGAGGAACGAACCAGCTCCCCTTCAGAAGGCCCGCCCGGACTGAGTATTCGTTCCAGTTCAATGCTCGTTATTACGTTGGGATAACGCCGATAGCCATACTGCGTGGCGAGACGCGGGTCAAATTCCTCAAAACCGGTCGATACGATAATGGCACCCACCTGAAGCTGCCGGGTGCTTTCTTCCTGTTCCAGACGAATAGACTGGGTCGGGCATTTGCTTACGCATTCCCCGCACCGGGTGCACTTCTCCCAGTCTACGGCATACTGCCGGGGAGTGACGTATGGATTTGATGTATCGATGGCCTTCTTTTGACCCAGCCCCTCGTCAAACTGGCTTTCCACCTCAACCGGGCAGACTTCGGTGCAGAGACCGCAGCCAATGCATAGCTGAGCATCAACACCGGTACTCCTGGTACTTACCGTTGCCCTGAAATCACCCGCCTCGCCCTGCAGTTCGGTTACCTCCGCGTTTAACAGCAGTTCGACATTGGGGTGGACCAGTCCGCGTCGCAGGCAGTTCTGGGAGGACCTGTCCCTGTTCAGGGTGGGGAGTATCTGGCACATATTACAGTGGTTATCCGGAAACCACTTGTCCATCTGGACCAGTGTGCCTCCAGCGCTCGGTTTTCTTTCACACAGGTAGACCGAATGCCCCGCCTCCGCCATATCCAGTGAGGCCTTTATTCCCGCCACCCCGGCGCCTATTACCAGAACCGCTCCTGACCTGTTCATTTTACCCGTTCATACCTGTTTTCATACATATTCCGCCGTGGCGATGTCTATCATCTCGAAGAATTGCCTCGGAGTCCAGTTCTTATGCTGCATCGCACTGGAAGGACAGGCGACCGCACAGGCGCCGCAGCCGTCACATACCGCTTCATTGACCCGGGCCACCTTTTTCACCGGGTCAAGTTCGATTGCCTGAAACGAACAGATGGAAACACACTGCCCGCAGCCGCGGCACACCTCTTCATCCACAACGGCCACCACCGGCTCGTGGAGCAGTTCCTTGCGAGAAAATAGAGAGAGTATCTTGCTCGCCGCGCCGCTCGCCGAGGCGATGGTATCGGGCAGGTCTCTCGGCCACTGCGCCGTTCCCGCCAGATAGATACCGGAGGTGAGCGTCTCCACCGGCCTGAGCTTGATGTGCGCTTCGGTGATGAAGCCGTGCTGGTCGGAAATGATGTTGAGCTTCCTCGCCAGTTCTTTAGCTCCCGGACTGGGTACCATGGCGGTCGCCAGAACTACGAGGTCGGCGGCGATTTCAACGCTCTTCCCGGTCAGGGTATCCGCACCCCAGACCTTGAGCTTATCGCCGTCCCGGAATATCTTGGAAACCTTGCCCCTCAGATAGAGCACTCTTCCCTCATCCACCACTTTCTGAATATATTCTTCGTAGCCCTTGGCATCGGAGCGGATATCCATGTAAAAAGCATATGTCTGGCCATCCGGAACGGCCTGCTGGTAAAGCAGCGCCTGTTTCGCCGCATACATGCAGCATATCCGGGAGCAATAAGAGACACCGTGTTCCGGGTCGCGCTGCCCGGCGCACTGAACGAAAACCACCTGCTCGGGTATCTTCCCGTCAGACGGCCTCCTGACCTCTCCCGACGTTGGCCCCGAAGGTGAAAGCAGCCTTTCGAACTGCAGACCATCGATGACGTCCGGGTCCGAGGCATATTCCGCAAGGCCGCTGCACGGGAAAAGCTCATATCCCGTGGCCACGATGATGGCGCCAACCTTTTCTTCGCATATCACGTCTTCCTGCCGGAAATCGATAGCCCCATTCGGGCAAACGTCCTGACAGGCACGACACTCACCGCCATCGCAATGCAGACACGCCTCGCGGTCGATTACCGGTCGCTGCGGAAGCGCCTCCGGGAAGGGAACATATATGGCGCCGCGCTGCGAGAGACCGCGGTCAAACTCGGAAGGCGCTTTGACGGGGCAGCTTCCCAGACAGAGCCCGCAGTAGTTACATTTACCCTCGTCAACCATGCCGGCTTTTCTCCTGATGGTCACCCGGAAATTGCCGACGTATCCAGAGACATCATCTATCTCCGAATAGGCGTACAGCGTGATGTTGGGATGTGAAGCCACCTTTGCCATCAGAGGCGAAACCATACAGGACACGCGGCCGGCAATGGGAAACGTTCCTGATAACTGCGCGGCATGTCCACCGATACTGGGATTTTTTTCCACCAGCACCACATCATAGCCGCTATCGGCGATGTCCATTGCCGCCTGCATCCCTGCCACCCCGGCCCCGATAACCAGCACTCTTTTGGTCAGCGGGACCACCAGCGGTGTAAGAGAAATATTGCGACGCAGCTTTTCGATTACCGACTTGATGATGGCAACCGCTTTTTTCGTGGCCATCTCCTTATCAGCAGTATGGGGCCAGCTGCACTGTTCCCGGATGTTGGCTATCTCGCAATGGTAGGGATTAACGCCCTCAGACGCTGCCAGTTTACGAAAAGTATTCTGATGCAGAGAGGGCGAGCAGTTGCTCATGACAATACCGTTCAGGTCTTGTTCCTTGATTGCCTTCCGCACCAGCTCCTGGCCGGGGTCGGAGCACATGTAAATATAATGCTCGGTATGGGCTACATCAGGGTAGTCTTTTATCTGTTCCGCCACCCGCTCCACATCCACCGAGCCGGCGATATTCAAGCCGCAGTGGCAGACAAAAACCCCGATTCTTATAGTTTTCAACTCGCCTCCACCTTCTCTGGCGTCAGTTCCCTGGCGGAAAACAGCGTGAGAACTTTACTGGCCGCCCCACTCCCCTGGGCCACTGAATCGGGGATGTCCCTGGGGCCCTGGGCCGTTCCCGCAGTGTAGATACCGGGGATAGAGGTCTCCAATGGCCGTAACTTGTAATGAACCTCGGTGATAAACCCGTGGATATCGGTATTTATGTCGAGCCGCTGCATTAACTCTACACCGGCTGGATTGGGTACCATGGCCATAGCCAGGACCACCATGTCACAGGACAGCTCGATTTTCTTCCCGGTCAGAGTATCCGCTCCCCAGACCTTTAGTTTGTCGCCGTCACGGAACACCCTGGACACCCTGCCCCTCAGGTACAATACGCCGTCCTCCTCAACAGCGCGCTGGATAAATTCCTCGTAGCCCTTCCCCGTGCTCCTGGTGTCCATGTAGAAAATATACGCCTGCCCATCGGGGACGGCGTGCTTGTAGAGCATGGCCTGTTTCGCCAGGTACATGCAGCACACCCTAGAGCAATAGGGAACGCCGTGCTCGGGGTCGCGGGAACCCACGCACGAGATGAACACGACCTCTTTGGGTGACCTGCCATCGGATGGCCTCAGCACCACCCCGGCGTTGGCACCACCGGGAGCAAGAACCCGCTCGAATTGAATCCCGTCCAGTACGTCAGGGTCAGAGGCAAACTCGGAGATTGCCTGCTTGGGGGTCAGTTCAAATCCGGTGGCAACGACAATGGCGCCAACTTCCAGCTCTTCATAACTGTCAACCATCTCATGGTCGATAGCTTTTCTTTCACAGGCGACTTCACAGGAGCGGCATTCACAGCAACCGGCACAGTTCAGGCAGCGCCCGGCTTCCGCCACAGCCGTCCCTTCGTCAAGGCTGAGTTCCACCTCAGCGAAAGAGCCTTCCCTCTGTTTCAGGTCAAGCATCAGCATCGCCGCTCTCGATTTCGGCGACACCCCTTCTTTGGAGACTTCTTCGACCTTCTCCCGCTTTTCGGGCCTTCCCTGACGCAGGTCCGTGCCACTCAAATAGCGGTCGATGCTTTCCGCGGCTTCTTTACCGGCAGCAATCGCCCCGATGACATCCGCCGGGCCGGAGACCGCATCACCGCCGGCGAATATGCCGGCCATATTTGTCTCCAGCGTGACCGGGTCGGCGGATATGGTGCCCCGCTCAGTATAAGCAAGTTCCCCGGGCAGTCCCGCTTTGTCCACCGACTGCCCGATGGCAACAATCAAGTTATCCACGTCCAGCGTAAACTCCGAGCCTTTGACCGGCATCGGCCGTCGGCGACCGCTGGCATCAGGCTCACCCAGCTCCATACGAAGGCACTCAATGCCGGTCATTTTGCCACCCTGGCTTAATACTTTCACCGGCGCGGCCAGAATGTGGAGTTTGATGCCCTCCTTCTCTGCCTCATCAACCTCGCTGGCTTCAGCCGGCATTTCATCCCGGGAACGGCGATAGACGATGGTCACCTCGCCGGCACCCAGACGCCAGCCCGTTCTGGCGGCATCCACCGCCGCATTGCCCCCACCAATGACCGCCACCCGCTGGCCCAGACTGACTTTATCTCCAGAATTGACCCTCTTCAGGAAATCGATGGCGTGCATTACGCCCGGCGTGTCCTCGCCGGGAATGCCCATTTTCTGGCTCACCCGGGCCCCGGTACCCAGGAAAACGGCCTGATACCCGTTGAAAAAAAGCTGCTTCAGGTCTGCCACAGGGCTATCCGTCTTTACCTCAACACCGAGTTCCTTAATATAATCAATCTCATTATCAAGCACATTCCTCGGCAGCCGGTATTCCGGTATCCCGTAGCGCAGCAGGCCGCCGGCCATTGGCATGGCCTCGAATACGGTCACCGGGTATCCCTTTCTGACCAGGTCGTAGGCGCAGGCCAGGCCCGCCGGCCCGGAGCCAACCACGGCTATCTTCTCCTGCTTCGTCTTTTCAACAGGCACGGCTTTTTCCCGGCCTGCCTTGAGCTCGTAATCGGCAATGAATCTTTTTAGAGTTCGAATGGCCATAGACTCATCGACATTCTTTCTTTCGCAGTCTGTTTCGCAGCGGTGAGTACAGACCCGCCCGATTACCCCGGCAAAGGGCATCGTCTGGCGCACCAGCTCCAGAGCCTCCTGGAATTTACCCTGAGAGATAAGAGCGATATAGCCCTGGGCGTTAACGCCGGCCGGGCAGGCAATACGACAAGGGGAGATTCCCCTCTTTTCCACCGTAAAAACGGCGGGAACCGCCTGACCGAAGGGCTTGTAAATTGCTTTTTGCGCGGCGATACCGCGCTCGTATTCGCTGTATATTTCTACAGGACAGACACCGACACAATCTCCGCAGCCAGTGCATTTTTCCCAGTCCACGTAAGCTGCTTTTCTTCTGATGCGGACGGTGAAATTTCCCACCTGCCCCGATACCTGCTCCACCTCTGAGTAGGTCCGAAGTTTAATGTTCGGGTGCTGACCGACCTCCACCATCTTGGGGGTCATTATGCACTGCGGGCAGTCCAGCGTGGGGAAGACCTCCGCATACTGTAGCATGTGCCCGCCGATGCTGGAGTTTCTCTCCACCAGGTAGACTTCATAACCGGCATCGGCGATGTCCAGGGCCGCCTGTATGCCGGCCACCCCGCCACCAATAATCAATGCCTTTCTGGTAACTGGCAAGCTGACTTCAAGCGCGGGCTGCACTGCGGTCGATTCCGCAGCCAGGTGTTCAACAGCCTCAACCAGACTTTCCGAGGCTTCCTTGCCGTCTGTCTGCTCATTGAAATCAACCACGGCAAACTTATTGTGAGCCAGACCGGCGGCAGACGCCAGGCTGGCAAATGCGTCCTTATGGAGCATGGAACTACAGCTGGTGAAAACCGCCCCCTCCAGCCCGTTTTCCGCTATCACCCCGGCTATTTTCTCCGGCGCCGGGTTGAGGCATATATCAGGGTGGAGTCCGGCGTAGGCGACATCCGGGCGGCGGCGAACCGTCGCTAACAGCTCTTCCGCATCAGCCGCATTCAGCGGGCTGAAAGGACAATCGCAGAGAAAAACCCCTATTCTTCCCATTGCTCTTTTAGTTAATCAACTAAGAAACCAGCTTCTTGCTCTTGAGGAGAGAAAGCGGCTCACCATAGTTCAGCTCGAAATGGCAGACCTTCTCATCAATTCCCAGAGCAATCGCCAGGAGCTGGCTGAAATAAACAACCGGCAGGCCGCGAAAATCGCTGTACTTCTGTATTAACTCGGTCTGCCTTTGACTCAGGTTGAAGTGACAGAGGGGGCACGTTACGACCAGGGCTTCAGCGCCGCGCCTCAGTGCCGAGCTCAATATCTCCCAGGCTCTCTGGGCAATAGAATCGGGGTTACCCACAACCTGAAATGAGCCGCAGCATTCGGTAGCGTAGGGAAAATCCACGGCCTCGGCCCCCAGGGTTTCCATCAGCCGGTGCATAATGGTTGGCTTCTCCACCTGGTCGATGGCCACTTCCTGCGGCCGCAGCAGGGTGCAGCCGTAATACGGCGCCACTTTCAGGCCCTGCAGCGGTACTTTTACCTTCGCCGCGATGTTCTCCCAGCCGATTTCGTCCCGGAGCACCTCGAGAAGATGAACGACCTCCACCTCCCCACTGTAGTCAACCTCTTCCTCCATGAAGTCGTTGAGGGTCTTCCTTTTTTCATCATCATTTCGCATCAGCATATTTGCCCGCTTCAGCGTATGGTAGCAGAAAGAACACAGGGTGCCCACCCGGTCGCCGCCCTGCTCTTTGGCACGGATAAGATTGCGCACTGGCGCCAGGTGGTGGGCAAGGTCGTCCTCGGCGAGCGAATAGACGGTGCCGCAGCAGTTCCAGCGCTCAAGCTCGACCAGCCTGATACCCAGCACATCCATGCAGGCAATGGCGGAGTCCTCAAGGTCCTTTGCCTTGGTCTTCAAAGTGCACCCTGGATAATAACTCAGGTCCATAACATTCCTCAGGCAGTGTGTTTGCGGAAACCGCTGACCAGCGCTATCTGGGGAAGTTCACCGGCAGTTTCTTTTGGAATGCTCGACGCACCCACGTAGTCGATATTCTTCCTCAGAGTGATGAGCCTTATCGCTTCCGTCACCCTGCCCAGGTCAACCCCGCGCGGACAGCGAACGGTACAGGTGAGGCAGGAGGCACAGAGCCAGACTGTATTTGCGGCCGCGATATCCTCTTCCAGCCCCAGCTGTGCCAGTCGAATAATCTGATTGGGCAGCAAATCCATGGCGAAGCACATCGGGCAGCCAGCCGAGCATTTGCCACACTGGTTACAGGCAAGAAGGTCCTGTCCGGAGATTTCAGCTACTTTTTTGACGAAGTCACTTCGAAGCGTCCGCGAGGAAATCTGAATCCGCATTCCAACGCCTTAATCTAAATCCGGGCCGAGCCCGGAAATACATTTATGCTGAGTTTTAAGGTGGGCTTTGAAACAATGCAACGGCAGTTCGCGGGGGCCGATGACGTATGTGGCTCTTCTGTCTGCCGGCAAATTCTTTATCCAGCATATGCCCCCATTTTAACAAATGCGCTGAAAAAAGCAAAATCGGAACCATCAGGCTGGATAAAAAAATTCCTACGCCCTTTTTCGCTACCCAAACTTGTACGCCCACACCCAATCATATATAATATTGTGGCAGTCGGATGAATAAGGTTGAGATATACCAGGGGTGGTGCAAGAAGTGTGGCATCTGCATTGCCTTTTGCCCTCATAAAGTCCTTGAAGCCGATGATTTATCATATCCCATCGTAAAAGCCCCTGAGAAATGCACCGGTTGCCTGCTCTGCGAAATGAGATGCCCCGATTTTGCCATCGTGGTACATACAGATGAAGAAAGCCGCAAAGAAACAGGTTCTACTGCAGGGAAATGAGGCCTGCGCTGCTGGCGCGCTGATGGCCGGCTGCCGTTTCTATGCCGGGTATCCCATCACGCCGGCAACGGAAATCATGGAGATTATGGCCCGGAAATTGCCCGAGGCCGGCGGCATCTTTATTCAGATGGAAGACGAGATTGCCAGCCTGGGTGCGGTTATCGGGGCCTCGCTTGCCGGCAGCAAAAGCATGACCGCCACGAGCGGGCCGGGGTTCTCGCTGATGCAGGAGCATATCGGCTATGCCTGCATAACTGAGGTCCCCTGCGTCATCGTCGATGTCATGCGGGGCGGGCCGAGCAGTGGTCTGCCCACGCAGCCCTCCCAGGGCGATGTCATGCAGGCCCGCTGGGGTACCCACGGCGACCACCCCATTATTGTCCTTGCCCCTTCCTCGGTCTACGAGTTTTTCGAACTCACCGTGCAGGCCTTCAACCTCTCGGAACGGTACCGCACGCCCGTCATCCTGCTCGTTGATGAGATGGTGGCCCACATGAGGGAAGGTGTTATCCTGCCGGCCGAAGATAGCCTGGAAATCGAAGAAAGACCCCACCCCACCGTGCCACCGGAATGGTATATTCCCTACGCCGACCCGGGCACCGGCGTGCCACCGATGCCTGCGTTCGGAGATGGCTACCGCTATCACGTGACCGGGCTGTACCATGATGTGAGGGGATATCCCACCGTTAGGACCGACGAAGTGGAACCGCTTATCCACCGGCTCTTTACCAAGATTTCCAAGGACTACGACCGCCTGCAGTGGTTTGATTCATTCGAGACTGAGGATGCCAAGGTAACGGTAATCGCCTACGGCTGCGTGGCGCGCGCCGCACACCGGGCGGTGCAGAAGGCACGAGAGCAAGGTCTTCAAGTGGGGCTCATCAAGCTGAAAATACTCTGGCCTTTCATGCGCCGCACCGTAAGCAGAATACTGGAAAATTCGCAAAAAGTACTGGTGCCGGAGCTGAACGTCGGGCAGATTTCCAGAGAGGTAAAGAGGGTCAACCAGAGCCGCTGCGAGGTGCTCACCCTGAACAAGGTCGACGGCACACCTATCAACCCCCCGGAAATACTGCAAAAACTGGAGGAAATCTATCCATGAGGGAAACGGCTCACCTCGTCCACGATTATCTCCGCTCCAGCAAAAGATTCCCGCACATATGGTGCGCCGGTTGCGGTATCGGCATTTTTATGCAGGCCCTGATTCGGGTCATCGACCAGAGCGAATACCGCAAAGACGACATCGTCCTCATATCCGGCATCGGCTGCTCCGGCCGACTTCCGGTATATGTTGACTTCAACACGCTGCATACCACGCACGGGAGAGCGCTCACCTTCGCCACCGGGATAAAGCTGGCCAATCCCCGCCTCAAGGTACTCACGGTGATGGGTGATGGCGATGCCGTTGCCATCGGCGGGAATCACTTCATACACGCCGCCCGGCGCAATGTTGAGATAACAAGCTTCATCCTGAACAACAACGTCTACGGGATGACCGGGGGGCAGACTTCGCCGACCACACCGCAGGGGGCCAAAACCACGTCATCGCCCTACGGTAACATCGAGCCTGATTTCGATATCTGTCGACTGGCCGAGGCCGCCGGGGCGGTCTTTGTCGCCCGCTCCACCGTGTACCACACGCGTCTCCTCGAGCGACTCATGGGCATGGCGCTGAAGAAACCGGGTTTTTCCGTAGTCGAAGTGGTGTCGCAGTGTCCCACCCATGCCGGCCGTTTTCTGGAGCTCAAGTCGCCCGTGGAAATGATGAAGTGGCAGAAGGAGAACGCCATTCCAGTGGAGAAAGCGAAACAGCAAAGTGAAGCCGAATTGGAAGGAAAGATAGTCATCGGGGCTCTGGTGGATAGGGAAAGGCCAAATTACTATGAGCAATATCAAAATCTCCTCCCTGAAAAGTCAAAGGTATGAAATCCGCATAGCCGGCGCTGGAGGTCAGGGTATCATTTTAGCCGGCATAATTCTGGCCGAGGCGGGTATAATCCAGGACCTTCACGTAGCGCAGAGTCAGAAATATGGTCCGGAGACAAGGGGCGGTAACTCAATCTCCGAGGTCATCCTGAGCGATACGGAGGTCGATTTTCCCCAGTCCACCGAACTGGATGTGCTCATTGCCCTCACCCAGGTAGCCTGCGACCGTAACCTGCCGGACATGAAAGAGGGCGGTCTGGTTATCATTGATTCAGAAGCGATACAGCGAGTTCTCTGGGAGAAAACAGTCTCAATTCCCTTCGGGGAAATAGCCCGGAAGGTCGGCGAGGAACGTGCCATCAATACTGCTGCCCTCGGCTCTCTGGTACCCTTCTGTCCGCTCATCGACCGCCGCGCTTTGACCAGAGCGATTGCCAACCGACTGCCTCCCGCGAAGCTGGAGGTGAATTTGCAGGCGTTCGACAAGGCGCTGGGATTTGCCCGCAGATTGAAGGGCCGTTTGAAAGATGCCGTAATCACCGAAGAGTACGAGATGTGAGGTTCAGGGCGCTTATAATGCCGCCCGACCGA
This sequence comes from uncultured Dehalococcoidaceae bacterium, assembly GCA_964480145.1. Lineage (GTDB taxonomy): Bacteria > Chloroflexota > Dehalococcoidia > Dehalococcoidales > RBG-16-60-22 > E44-bin89. The sequence continues at coordinate 16,907 of CAYZOI010000012.1, forward strand.
GCTAAACCGACCAGTACGGTAACTTCTCCGCCATTTTTATAACCGCTATACGGCTAGATACCAATTCCCACAGAATCACACGTATTAAAAGCAGGTTATACTGTGATATAATTTATAGGTGGGGAGATGGCAGTTAAGACGGTAGCCACCAATCGTAAGGCATATCATAATTACCACATCGGGGAGAGCCTGGAGGCAGGTATTGCCCTCACGGGAACGGAGATTAAGTCAATCCGGGAAGGAAGGGTGAGCCTGGGCGATGCCTATGTCAGGCCCGAGAACGGTGAACTGTGGCTGCTGAATGCGCACATCGCGCGCTATGAAGCCGGAAGCTATATGAGCCATGAGCCTAACCGGCCGCGCCGGCTCCTCCTGCACCGCAAGCAGATTGACAGCTTTACCGGGCAGCTGGCCGAAAAAGGCCTCACTCTGGTACCGACGAAGCTGTACCTGAAGGACAGCCGGGCCAAGGTGGCCATTGCCCTGGCCAAAGGCAAGAAGCTTTACGACAAGCGGGAGACAATCACCCGGCGCGAAGTGGAAAGAGAAATCGGGCGGGTGGTAAAGAGGCACAACCGCTAAAGGAGGTTTCGAGACAAGTTCGCCGCAGTCATGGGGACGCGTGGTTTCGACAGGGGACGTAGGCTACAGAGTTGCAGGCTGAGGTGTCACTACCCTCATAAAACAAGTGGCAAAAATTTAAACGGCGAACCTGAAGTCGTTTACGCTGCTTAATTAAGTAGCACATCCAACCTGACCCCTCCTCAACGGGTTGGGATTGGGTGACGAAAAGTTGAGGTGCCGCTGCCGGACGTCGATAAAGGCGGCGTAAGAAACATCGACTGGTCTGGCTGAACTCGGTCAGCAGAGGTCAGCCGGATGAGATTAAAGAGCCGACTATGCCTGTAGCATACTCTGGGTCGCTTCTTCTGGACGGGGAGTTCGACTCTCCCCCGTCTCCACCAGAGAATGAAACCAGCCCTGATGAAAACAGGGCTTTTCTTTTTACTTCAATTACCGGTCGCTGACCCTGTTCTGATTCTGGTCTTTCGGGGTCGTTTTTATAAGCATAATATGAACCGTCACGCCAACAGCTACGACAAGCAATATTACCCTGATAACCAGGGCCTGAACCGCGAAAATGATGGAACAGGCAATCGTTATCCACAGCAGGAGGATGGTGGCAATTTTTATTTTCCGCGGCATGCCTCTTCCTTCCAGGTAATTGCGCACGTAGGCGCCAAGAAATCTGTTGTTTAATAGCCAGTTATATAACCCGCGTGAGCTGCGCAGATAACAGGCAGCCGCCAGCAGCAGAAAGGGGGTCGTGGGCAGAATGGGAACAAAGATACCAATGATGCCTAGCGCGGTGAATACTGTTCCGGCAAAGATAAGCAGTCCTTTTTTCAGCTTTTTCGGCATTTCTTCAGTCTTTTTCTATCTCAACCCTCAGGCGAGTCTGCCCTGACCAGCATTTTTCAGTCAACGTGATTGGGGGTTCCGCTTCCCTGTGGTAGCCCGGAGCGCTGCTACTCGACGGTTACGCTCTTCGCCAGGTTCCGCGGGAAATCGATGGGGCAGCCGCGTTCTTTGGCTGCATAGTAGGCCAGCAGCTGCAGCACCACGGTATTTACCACCGGTGAAAACAGCGGCTCCACCTTCGGCACGGCAATCACTGAATCGGCCACTTCCTCAACCCCCTCATCCCCTTCCTCAACCAGGGCGAGTACCGGGGAGTTTCTGGCCTTGATCTCCTTGATGCTGGTCAGCATGGCATCATAGGTATTATCCGGCGCTACAATCGCCACGACCGGTGCCTCATTGCTGAGCAAGGCAAATGGGCCGTGCTTCAATTCTCCCGCCGCATAGCCCTCGGCGTGAATATAGGATATCTCCTTCAGCTTCAATGCGCCTTCCAGCGCCACCGGATAGTTGATGCCGCGCCCGATGAAGAAGACATGGTCATACCTGGCAATCTGCGCGGCATGCTGTGCGATTTTTTCCTCGTCGTCCAGTATACGCTGCACCCTGCCGGGCAACTGCCTCAGCTCTGCAATGAGACTGTCTTTTCGTCTCAGGTCGATTCTAGCCAGGGGCAGGGCCATCCAGTACAGAGCCATCAGCTGCGCGGTATAGCTCTTGGTCGCGGCGACGCTTATCTCCGGGCCCGCCTGCGTGCAGAGGACCTGGTCGGCAAGGCGGGTAGCGGAGCTGCCAACGACGTTGGTTATCACGGTTACCGGGCAGCCTTCGCTCCTGAGCCTTTTGATGGCTTTCAGTGCGTCGGCTGTCTCACCGGACTGGGTGATGACAATGGCCTGGCTTCGAGCCGAGGTTTGCCCCAGAAAGCCAAACTCGGAAGCTATCTCGGTCCTGACCGGAACCCTGAATAGTTGCTCCAGAACATATTTCCCGACCAGTGCCGCATGATAGGAGGTGCCACAGGCAAGGATAAGTATTTCCCTCTCACCACCATCCGTAAAAATATCCCGGTCAGAAATCGTTTCATCAGCCGTCAGGTAGGCTCTGATGGTATCCCGTATCACCTTCGGCTGCTCGTGGATTTCCTTGAGCATGAAGTGCTCGTAGCCGCCCTTCTGCGCATCACCCACACTCCAGGTCACCTGGTGCGGCTGACGGTCAACCACCTTGCCTTTCCTTTTAACCTGAAAGCCTTCTTTTCTAACCACAGCGATATCATCGTCTTCCAGATAGACGACCCGACTGGTGTGGTCCAGTACCGCCGGCACGTCCGAGGCGATAAAGTTTTCTCCATCACCGATGCCGATAATCAACGGGCTGTCCTTCCTCGCGGCAATAAGCTCGGGCCTGCTGTCCATGAGCACCGCGATGGCGTAGGAGCCTTCCATCTCAGTCAGTGCTCTCGCCACCGCCTCCTCCAGGTCGCCGGCAAAATATTTCTCGATAAGGTGAGGAATGACTTCGGTGTCCGTTTCGGAAGTGAAGGTATGCCCCTCTTCGATGAGCTGCTGGTGCAGCTGCTGGAAGTTATAAATTATACCGTTGTGCACCACGGTGATTTTCCCGGTGCAGTCGCAGTGCGGGTGGGCGTTTGCCTTGGACGGTCCTCCGTGAGTTGCCCATCGCGTATGCCCGATACCGATTTTCCCTTCGAGGCGGCGCGGCAACTTCTCTTGCAGAGCCCCCACCCTGACCGCATCCTTGTACACCTGCAATTTACCACCAGCCACCGCAATACCGCAGGAGTCATAGCCGCGGTATTCCAGCCGGGCCAAGCAGTTCAGCAGGATGGGCTTTGCCTGTCTTTCCCCGATATAGCCAACGATGCCGCACATCTTGTCAGATATCTCCCCCTAAGCCTGAGTTATACCACCAGACTCCGGTCCGGTAGCCTTCCACTTATCAGTTTCAGTGACCGTACCTGGCTGTAGTTGCCGACGATTACACCCGGCTGTGCCACCACGCTGTTACCCAGCACACATCCCTCCCCGAGCATCGCCCCGAAGCTGACGGTATGGCGTTCGTGGTTAACGGCAACTTCCTCCTGGCCGCGGCACGCAGAGAACTGTCCTTTAATATCACAGCTATTATCAATGACCGAGTCTTCTATGATGCTACCCGGACCGATGCTCACGTCGCTGCCGATGACGCTGTTTTTCACCTCGGTGAACGGCGCAACGACCACGTTATTGCCGATGCTCGTCGCCGGGAAGATGCAGACGCCGGGCCCGATATCACAGCCATCCCCGATAACCACCGGCCCCGCGATATACGAATTGGAACGTATCACCGTACCGTCGCCGATGGAGACCTGACCCTTAAGCGAAACACCGGCTTCAATGGTGCCGGCGGAGCTCGCCTGAGCCTGTTGCAGGATGGCGGCATTGAGATTCAGGATGTCCCAGGGGTAAATCGCGTCCAGCCATACGCCCCCGGTTTCCACAGCCCTGATTCTTTGGCCCTGGTTTATCATCCTGTTGGCGACGTCAGGAAGGTCCAGTTGAGGTTCAACAAAGTCGAAAATGGCCTGACTGAAGGCATATATACCGGTGCTGACCAGGTTGCTGACCGCTTCTTCCGGCTTCTCCATAATCTCGCTCACCGTTCCGTGCTGTACCGTCACCACGCCGTATCGCATCGGGTTGTCCACCTTCTTTACCAGCACTGCCTCCGGCTCGATGGCGTCGAACCGGTCAATGGTCTCCGCGGTAATCAGGTTATCTCCGGGCAGGACCAGGAAACTATCCTTGATGGCCCCTTTTGCCTGGGTCAGTGCATGTGCCGTGCCCAGCTGGCGTTCCTGCGTCACATACGTCAGGTCGACCCCGAAAGGTTCTCCGGAGCCGAAATAGTCAAGCACCTGCTCCTTGTGGTAGCCAACCACCAGCACGATATCGCGAATACCTTTCTGCGCCAGCGCCTCAATTACATACTGCAGAATAGGCTTATCGGCAATGGACAGCATGACCTTGGGCCGGTTCACCGTGAATGGCCTCAGTCTTTGTCCCTCTCCAGCGGCCAGAATAACTGCCTGTCTCATCATCCCCTCCTCATAATATCCTGGATTCCGGCGAAATTACCCCGCTCGCCACCGCCCCCGGCCCGATAAAGGTATGGTCACCAATCATACTGCCGACATTGATGCTGGCGTTTATCCCCGTTTCCACCATATCCCCGATTATGGCGCCCAGCTTACGCCGGCCGGTATCAGTACCCTGAACGAGTACCGTCTTCTTGTCCAGTCTCAGGTTGGCGATTTTGGTGCCGGCGCCAAGATTACACGACTCGCCGATGATGCTGTCGCCGGCATAGTTATGGTGGGGAAGTTTACTGTTTCTCATGATGATGCAGTTCTTCACTCCCACCGCGTGGCCGATATGACAGTTGTCCCCGATGGCGGTGCAGGGCCTGATATAGCAGTTGGGACCAATATCACAGTTCTCCCCGATTATCACCGGCCCAATAATATATGAACCAGAACGAATGACCGTATTTTTACCAACGGAAACGGGTCCTTTCACGACCACGTTTGCCTCCACCTCGCCCGAGTTCTGCGCTTTTAACCCGGCCATCAATGTTTCATTTGCGGTCAGCAAATCCCAGGGATAGCTGATGTCCAGCCACTGGCTTATGGTATGACAGGCAATATTGTGCCCGGCCTCCATCATCAAGGCCAGAGAATCAGTCAGTTCATACTCGCCGCGCGGCGATTTCCCAGTCCGGGATATCGCTTTATGAATCTCCGGCGTCATGAAGTACAGGCCAGCGTTTGCCAGGCGCGAGGGCGGGTTTTCCTCTTTCTCATAAATACGGACCACCCTGCCACCATCCACTTCAACAACGCCCAGCCCCCGCGTGTCATTCACTTCAACTGCCGTCATCGTCGTATCTTTCTTAGCCGCCATTTCCTCTATATCCCGGCGCCCGATAATCATATCGCCGTTAATAAGCAGGAAATTACCCGCCGTCAGGTCCGCCACCATTCCCAAGGCATCCGCCGTACCCAGCTGCCGCCGCTGTTTTACGTAGTCAATCTGCACGTTCCATTTCTGGCCATCACCGAAATACTCAAGCACCGCCTCGTCATGATAGCCAACCACGAAGATGAACTCACTGATGCCAGCCGCACTCACTTCGATAAGCAGGTGTTCCAGTATAGGTCTGTTGGCAATGGGCAGCATTACCTTGGGCCTGGCATAAGTAAGAGGTCGCATCCGGCTGCCCTCACCAGCCGCCAAAACAACCGCTTTCAATCCAAATTCTCCCTGTCTGATACCATCACTAGATACACTGCACTGAAGAGAACGATTATCACTGATGAACCGGTAAGTCTCCGCGTTGTCCTCATTCTACTACGCCGACCTTAAAAGTCAATAGAATAGAAAGGTAAGGACACTATATGCCGAGTCTGGAACGCGTATAGAGAAGCCTGAGCACGTCGTCGCGATCTATCATGCCCGTGACTCTGCCATCGCTCACCACCGGCATCTGGCTGATACCATGCTCCTCCATTTGCTCGATTACGCTCAGCACTTCTTCATCAGGCTGGATTACTTTTAGCCGCTCCGCCGGAGTCATAGCGTCGCCCACTGATGTATTGTCCCAGTCCTTCCGCTCGACTGACCTGATGTTCCGTAAAGTCAGTATGCCCCGCAGCTCTCCACCGTCGGTGACCAGGAAACACCGGTGCCCGCTGGTAAAGATATAGCCCTGAACCACCTGGCTGATGGTCATATCGGGAGATATCACCGGGCAGGTGGTCGCCATAACGTCAGCCACCCTGATTCCCTGTAGTGCCGCCTGCCATTGTGCCTGCCGGTAACTGGCGGTGGCCATATAGCTCAGGAACAGCCCGATAAATGCCAGCCAGAGGCCGTTAAACCAGTTCCCCGGATAAATGAACATCAGAATGACGCCAGCGGCTATAAAAAGATAACCGACTCCCCGTCCAACCTCAACCGCAACACGGGTGGCGCGCTGGTAATTGCCAGTGAAGCGCCACAGAAGGGAGCGAAAGACGCGACCGCCGTCGAGGGGAAAGCCGGGTATCAGGTTGAAAAGAGCCAGCACCGCGTTTATCCGTGCCAGCCAGAACGATAGGGCAGCGATTGGTTCGTTGACGTTTTGCAGCAGAATGTAGAGCAGGAAAAATAAGCCGCCAATGACCAGGCTCGCCAGCGGGCCAGCCAGCGCCATCCTTAACTCCGCCCCGTGCCGCGAGGCTTCACGCGCCATATGAGCCACCCCGCCAAAGAGAAACAGGGTTATGCTTCTCATGGGAATACCATTTGCCCGACCGACCAGACTGTGGGCCAGCTCATGAGCCACCACGGAGGCGAAGAAAAGCAAGCTGGTCGCTATGCCGGTGAGCCAGTAGGTCGGTGAACTCCATTCCGGATAGGCGTACGGAAAGTACTGCCAGGAGAGGGAAACGGAAATCAGCACGAAGATTATGAACCAGCTGTAGTGGATGCGGAACTGGATGCCGAAAATTCTGCCTAAGCTAAAAGCGCCACCCATGCGATTATGTCAAGCTAACACCGGGGTGAGCCGATGCCCAAATACTTATCCACCAGCTCCATGGCGCTGATAACTATAGCACAAGGAAGTGGAAAATTCAACGCCGGATAATTATATCGGCCAGCCCAGCCATTCGAACACACCGAGCATCTTCAGACCGATGTAGAACATGAGGAGGATGAAAATAAGCCTCAGCCGATTTCCCGGCAGTTTATGGGCGACGATGGCACCTACCTGCACCAGGGCGAAACTGCTTATAATCAGCAGAAAACCTGAAGCCAGATTGACGTAGCCGAGGGAATAGTCCGGCAACCCCTGAACATCCAGCCCGTTTACAATATAGCCGACGATACCGCCGATGCTTTTGAAGAAAATTATGGCCAGTGAGGTAGCCACGGCGTTATGGATTTTGAACCGAAGCGCCAGCACCAGAATCGGCACCGCCACTACTCCTCCACCTATACCCAGCATCCCGGTTATCAGGCCTAGCGGAACCGCCCAGGCGAACAACAGCCAAGGATTACTCACTGGCTCCCTCTCCACCTCTCTATTTCGAGCGGTAAGCATGCGAATGGCGCTGATGAGTACAACAACACCGAAGGCGATTTTCAGCACATCGCCGGGGAGGCGAACAGCCAGAGTAGCTCCGGCATAAGCAAAACCCAGCCCGGAGATACCCATGATAACCGCTGCCCGCCAGTTAACCGCGCCCAGCTTATGATGGCGCCACATCCCGCTCAGAGAAACAAACAGTATGACCAGCAGGTTGGTGCCGAAGGCCAGTTTTATAGCGTCATCAGGCATCACCCCCATATCAAGGAAAACGAAATACTGTATCGGTGCCATGATGAAGCCACCACCTACCCCGAGCAGGCCTCCAGCAAAGCCGACAAACACCCCGGTACCCAGCAGAATAAGAACGTGAACTAACTCCATTGGATTTATCAGGCCTTCCCCAGTTCCCGTTCTACCGATGCCACTTTGCCCTGTATGGTTGCCACCTGGTCCCGTCGCTCGTCAATCTTCATGATGGTCACCACCCGCTGGGCGCCGGCGTCGAAAGCGGAACGGTGCATCCGCCGGGCCAAATCGAGGAGCTGCTCCAGGTCTCCCTCGATGTTGGTACCCATTGAGGTCATTTCGTATTTTACGTCCTTCTCCGCCTGAAGCACCTTTACCGCGCCGGCGACAAACCGGCTTAATGAAGGCGTCCCGGTGCCCAGCGGCATGACGCTGATTTCAAGAATGGCCATCTTTATTCACCTCCTTATCGGAAAACTAACTGCTATTCCTCGGCTTTGGTCATCAGGCGGCCGTAGTACCCGGTATTGGCCAGGTAAAGCGCCGCCAGCGGGTTGTGTCCGAAGACCCGGTCTTTTACCGCCAGCACCGTCATCGGCACCCGACAGTACTTTATAAATAAGGTATCGTGCCCGATGCAGAGGCCGAGCATGATGGCCAGGTCGACCTTGACCGAGTTCAGTATCTCGGCCTGCACAATGGGGCTGCACATTGATTCCAGCCAGCCGGGCCCCCGTATCTTTTCCTCTTCCTTGATGCCGATTCTTTCCTTGGGCGTCGCC
>CAYZOI010000012.1:25501-28948 GCA_964480145.1 uncultured Dehalococcoidaceae bacterium
AGAATATCGGTCAGGATGCGGGCTTCATTTGCCAGGCCGGTACAAAAGGCAATGCCAAGCCTTTTATAGCCGCACTTTCGGGAAAACTGAATAAGCTCCTCAACCCGTGGGATTTTGGTGCGCCTGCCCTCCGGCAGAATCTCATAGCACTCGAATTCCTGTATCGAGGCCAGACGGGCAAACTCCCTCACTTCCGGCTTGTCATATTCGGTGGTTGCCTTTTCAATCAAATCGGGCATCAGCTTCATCGGACAGAATGCAGGCGCATCATTGATGGGTGGTTCTTCATCTGATCTTATCTGCGGAAAGCAGACTACTCTGGTGCAGCGAGCGCATACGGGATACAGTTTCTTTGCCATTTTCTGCCCCCTTACTTACCGGTATTGGAGAAACAGAGGTCATACTGACCACACTGTCTTATTTTAGTTTTTCAGCGAGCCAAAGACAAATTGATTGTCGAGTTCCAGCGCGGAAATAACGGGCCGCCGATTGTGAGACGCCCGGCTTATCCTATAAAATAGTAATAGGAGGCATTATGGGGTTGCTCAGCCAGGAGGAGCTCAAGGCAGTAATCGGACACGAGCTTTCCCAGGTTAACCTGAGTATGAGTGGCACCATTGACTACGATGAACTCATGGCGCTGCGGCAGAAAGAAGTGAACCCGAGCAAATCTCAGAAGTTAATGGAAATTTTCACCACGCACCCCAATATGCTGAAAAGAATAAAGCGCCTTTCCACGCTGGCGGTTTGATACCCCTGTTTTGCTAAAAATAAATCGCTGACCCTTGCCACCGATAATAATAGATAGTATAATAGGCGGCGGGACAAATCGGCTCCAACATAGCAAATATATTCTCCCAGAGCAATCAGATACAAGAGCTACTGCGTATAAAGTTATGAAAATTGCGATTAGCGGTAAAGGCGGCGTGGGTAAAACGCTGCTGACATCCCTGCTCGCCCATACCTTCGCTGCGTCCGGCTATTCCGTCCTCGCTATAGACGCCGACCCCGATGCCAATCTCGCCGCCACCCTTGGCTTCGCTCATCCCGAAGACATCGTCCCCGTTTCCGAAATGAAAGACCTCATCGCCGAGCGGACGGAGACCCAGCCGGGGCGCTCAGGAGCCTACTTCAAACTTAATCCAAAAGTCGACGACCTCCCGGAAAAGTACTGGCAGAAGTTTGACGGTATCCGGCTGATGGTTATGGGGCGAATCAAGAAAGGGGGTACCGGCTGTTATTGCCCGGAAAACACGCTGCTCAAAGCACTGATAAGTCACCTGCTTCTGGCTCGAAACGATGTCATCATTATGGATATGGAGGCAGGCATTGAGCACCTGGGAAGAGCGACCGCCGGTGCTGTTGATAAATTGATTGTGGTTGTGGAACCGGGGAGGCGGAGCCTGGAAACCGCCCGCTCCATAAATGTGCTGGCCAGAGACATCGGCCTCGAAAATATCGCCGCCGTGGGCAACAAAGTCCGAACTCAATCCGACCGTGATTTCCTCACTTCCAGTCTGCCCGACCTTGAATTCCTGGGCTTCATACCATACGACCAGGCAATCGTCGATGCCGACCTGGCCAACCAGCCTTTAGCCGAGGCCAGTATGCCGGTTATGAATGAGGTGAAGAGTATCTATCAGAGGCTGGTGACCACGAAAGAGGTCGCCGGCCTGAAATAAAATCGGCTAATTAAAAATACAATACAGGAGGTTCCCGTGGCGTACGATGCAACCAAAATGAAGGACTGGCAGATTGCCGAAGCAGCCGAGCCAAACATGCCCACTCCAGAGGAGTGGCGGGAGCAACTGGGCCTTGAGAAAGACGAGATGCTTCCCTACGGCAGAATCTCCAAGCTCGACTTTCTGAAAATCATCGAGCGTCTGAAGGACAAACCGGACGGTAAATACATCGAGGTTACGGCGATAACTCCCACCCCACTCGGTGAAGGTAAAAGCACCACCTCCCTGGGACTGATAGAAGGCCTGGGCAAGAAAGGTAAGAATGTCGGTGGTTGTCTCCGGCAGCCTTCCGGCGGCCCGACAATGAACATCAAGGGCACCGCTGCCGGCGGCGGTAACGCGCTGCTCATCCCCATGACCGAGTTCTCCATGGGCCTCACCGGTGACATAAATGACATCATCAACGCCCATAACCTGGCAATGGTAGCTCTCACCGCCAGAATGCAGCACGAGCGCAATTATGATGACGAGCAGCTGGCACGGCTCACCAAGATGCGCCGGCTGGACATTGACCCCACCAGGGTGGAGATGGGCTGGATTATTGACTTCTGCGCGCAGAGCCTGCGCAGCATCATCATCGGTCTGGGCGGTCGCAAGGACGGCTTTACCATGCAGTCCAAGTTCGGCATCGCCGTGGGTTCCGAGCTGATGGCCATGCTATCCATCGTCAGAGACCTGGCTGACCTGCGCAAAAGAATGGATGATATCACCGTCGCCTATGATAAAAAAGGCAATCCGGTTACCACTGGCGATTTAGAGGTGGGCGGTGCCATGACCGCCTGGATGCGCAACACCATTAACCCCACCCTCTGCTCCTCGGCGGAGTATCAGCCGGTAATGGTTCACGCCGGTCCCTTTGCCAATATCGCCGTAGGGCAATCCTCCATCATCGGCGACCGCATCGGCCTAAAGATGTTTGACTATCACGTCACCGAGAGCGGCTTTGCCGCCGACATCGGCTTTGAAAAATTCTGGAACGTAAAATGCCGCTACAGCGGACTCAAACCACACGTATCCGTGCTCACCACCACCATCCGCGCGCTGAAGATGCACGGCGGCGGCCCCAAGGTAGTGGCCGGGATTCCACTTCCTGACGAATACGCCAGGGAAAACGTGTCGCTCGTGGAGAAAGGGTTGCCCAATATGCTGCACCTCATCGGCGTTATCCGCAAGTCCGGCATCAACCCGGTGGTCTGTATAAACTCTTTCCACACCGACACCAAGGAAGAGGTCGCCGTGGTGAAGAAGGCCGCCGAGGAAGCCGGGGCACGCTGCGCCGTGTCCTCACACTGGGCAAACGGCGGTGACGGCGCTCTGGAGCTTGCCGATGCCGTAATAGATGCCTGCGAAGAACAGAATGACTTCCAGTTTCTCTACCCCATAGAAATGAAGCTGAGGGAGCGCGTGGAAAATATCGCCAAGGTGGTCTACGGTGCCGCTGGCGTTTCCTGGACACCGGATGCTGAGGCAAAGGCCAAGCAATTTGAGTCCGATACTAAATTTGACGAATATGCCACGATGATGGTGAAGACACACCTGTCCCTCACCCATGAGCCAGCGCTAAAGGGAGTCCCCAAGGACTGGGTACTGCCCATCCGCGACATTCTCATTTACTCGGGGGCGAAATTCCTCTGCCCCTGCGCGGGCACCATCAGCCTGATGCCCGGCACCAGCTCCGACCCGGCCTTCCGCAGAGTTGATGTCG
>CAYZOI010000013.1:0-28088 GCA_964480145.1 uncultured Dehalococcoidaceae bacterium
GGAATCAGCCCTTTCTTCTCAAATAAAAGTTCGGGGACTGTTCCGAATGGCCCACGTTACTGGACTTGAACCAGCATATTTAGTAGACTATCGCAAACGTGGTGGAAAAAGTTCTACCTATTGATACCTCCACTTTTTGTTTATGGGAGCTTAACGGAAATTAGCCGATGGTTAACCAAATTATTTCGAAATGACGTCTTTCAATAATGGTGGAGGTGCTATCTCGGATAAAGCTCTCCAGAAAGTATCCCAACTCCTCATAAAAAGAGAGGCTCAGTTCTGGCAAAGTTGCTTCGAGCGTTTCCAACAGATGCCGGGTGCAGATAGTAAATTCAAACTTATTGCTGGAGCGCCTGACAAAGAACAATTGTGTGACTACTTAACTGAAATTAAGTATGCTCTGGTCTTCGCTGGCCTTGGATTTCAGGTTGAAGCAGAGCCTTTAGGAAAGAAGGGTCCTGACCTACGAATATCACGAGGCGACTATAGTGCATTTGTTGAGGTAAAGCACTTTCGGCGAATGTACCCAGGCCCGCCGGACATTTCCCTATCTGATGAGAATTTCTTGGACGATACGTTATTTTTAGAACCATACGGAAATTTAGAGCGAGATATCAAAAAGACTAAATGTCGAATAATTGAGAAACTTGAGCAAGTAAGTAGAGGGACATCAATCATCGCTTTCTGGAATGATGATGAAGACCTAGAGGATATTGAAGTTGAACAAGCGGTTTATCAGCTTCGCTATGACAGTGCTCAAGGAAATCTTTCACTTCCTAATGGTTTGTTATTTATTCTCTATGCTAGTGATTGGGTATTATCGGGGCGGAGGCAGCAACTTTATTGTTTCCCCTTGCAGACTCTAGAGACACCTCACATGAATTTGATATGTGAGCTTGAGAAACATTCTGTTGATGCACTTGTAAATCGTGCATTAGATGGGTGATTTAATAACAAACAGATATCCCGAATCCCGAACATCACCTTAAATATTCTACGTATTGATACCTCATCTCCGGCTGTAGGGAGTCGAACTTTAATAGACCAAGACAAAGGTTTTTGAGAAGGTTTTAGTTCTACCTATTGACATGCACGGTCTACCAAACAGGACTCGAACTGCCTCAACCTGCTCTCGGTGACCCGGAGTTTTGCCGACAATTTGCCGACAAATTGTTTGGTATGCATTAGTAAAAGGGGGTACTGTTAGGCACAAAACAGGGTCTACCTCAACACAGGATGGTACAAAACCGTAGCTGAAAGGACTCGAGGGTACTGCCGCTCACGCTTTTCGAGAGCGGCACCATCAGCCTCTCGGACACCTCTCCTAAAGCTAAATTCTACCTTAAAACACAGCCATGCTTCAAGGCAGTCGTTTTTCTTTCTGTAAAGTCTACCATTTGACAAAAGCCAGTCCATAGAATTATTCTTTTTAGAAATTCTATCCATAATAAGGAGGAACCATGACCAGAGGCTATATGGGCAAGTTACTTTTTGTCGACTTATCGAGCGGGGTTTGCAAAGAGGAGGAGCTCAAGGAGGAGCTATGCCGCGATTTCATGGGCGGCTATGGCATTGGAGCCAGGGTTCTTTACGAGCGTATGAAGCCACGGGTTGACCCCCTCGGTCCGGATAACATGCTGGGCTTCCTGACCGGCCCGCTGACCGGCACCCCGACAATGTGCAGCGGCCGGTTTGTGGTTGTTTGCAAATCACCTCTCACCGGTACCTGGGGCGATGCTAACTGCGGCGGTGATTTTGGGCCGTATTTGAAATTCGCCGGTTTTGACGGCGTCTTCTTCAGCGGTGCTTCCCAGAAACCGGTTTATCTCTATATCGAAAATGGCAAACCAGAGCTGAAAGACGCTGGCAAGCTATGGGGTAAAGACTGTCTGGAAACGGAAGACCTTCTGAAGAAAGCCCATGGCAAGGAATCGAGCATCGCCTGCATTGGTCCATCCGGCGAACAATTAAGCCTTCTCGCCGCCATAATCAATGAGAAAGGGCGCGCTGCGGGCAGGTCAGGTGTAGGCGCCGTTATGGGCTCGAAAAAGCTCAAGGCTATCGCAGTTAAAGGCAACCAGAAAGTGCCCATGGCAGATGGAGATAAAGCCATGCAACTCAGGCGCACATGGATGAAACAGGTTAAAGGCCTGGGAGAAACTTTAATTAAATATGGTACCGCCGGGCTTACCGAAACAAGCGCCATGTGCGGAGATTCCCCGGTGAAAAACTGGGCCGGCGCCGGTGAGATAGATTTCCCCAATGCCAAGCGAATCAGTGACGACGTGGTGATTGCCGAGCAGGAGAGAAAATACGGCTGCTGGCAATGTCCTCTCCGCTGTGGCGGGCATATGAAATCTAAGGCGGGTCGGGCTGAGGTTTCCCATAAGCCTGAATACGAGACGTTGTGCATGGCAGGAACACTGTGCCTTAATGATGACCTGGAGTCAATCATCCGCTTTAATGACATATGCAATATTTATGGTATCGATACCATTTCCGTGGGGGTTGCCGTTGGCTTCGCCATTGAGTGCTACGAGAACGGCATCCTGACCAAAGCCGACACCGGTATGGAACTGCGCTGGGGTGATGGTAATGCCATCGTGGCCCTGACGGAGAAAATAGCCAAACGTGAAGGTATTGGTGCGCTGCTGTCCGATGGCGTCAAGCATGCCGCTGAGAAAATCGGCAAAGGGGCGGAACAGTACGCAGTTCATGTCCAGGGGCAGGAGCTGCCGGCCCACGACCCGAGATTTATCCCGGCTCTTTCAGTGACCTATCGTATGGATGGCACACCCGGGAGGCACACGCAGGGCGGACGCTCCTGGCTTATGGGTGTTGATTTCCTCACTGACCCGAGAGAGGAAAAATATGACTTCACCAACACCGGAGAACTCCAGAAAAAAGCCACCAATATGCTTCACATAGTTAACTCTGCCGGTATCTGCCTGTTTGCCTATGCAACTTACCCGACACAGTTTATTCCCGATTTTCTGACCGCAGTCACCGGCCAGAAATATACCCTGGACAGCTGCCTGGATATCGGCGAGCGTATCGGCACCTTGCGCCATCTCTTTAACCTGCGCGAAGGGTTGAATCCGCTGAAGTACTTCATGAACCCGAGAGCGGTAGGCAAACCGCCGCTGAAAAAGGGACCTTTAGCCGATGCCACCATTGACGATGACACCATGATAAAGGATTACCTGAAGTCAATGGACTGGGACCTGACCACCACCAGGCCAAGTGCCAAAAAACTGCAGGAACTCGGTTTAAGCCAGCTGGTCAAGGAGACATAGAAGAGAAGCGGTTTACATAAAGGAGGACAATCGTCTTGGGAAGAAAAGCCAGAATCGGAATCACCAGGGATTTCTTTGATGAAGAAGGAAAGTTATGGATACCCGGACCGGGTCTGAAGTTGCTCGATGATATGCCCGATGTCGAATATGAAATGATCCCTGAGTTCAAGAAAGAAATAACCCCGGACCAGATAGAGGGTTTTGACATGATCGCCACCTTCCGGCCACTGTGGACGAAGCAGAGCCTGGCTGAAAATAACCAGCTCATCTCTGCACATCGGGGCGGGGTGGGCTACGAAAGGCTGGATGTACCGGCGGTCACCGACGCTGGCATCATGCTGTTTATCACGCCCGATGCGGTAAGAAGGCCGATGGCAGTGGTGTATATGACCTTTATCCTGGCTTTGAACATGCGTCTTCTCACCAAAGATAAACTGGTTCGCGCCGGGCGCTGGGCCGAGCAGTCGCATTACCAGGGCTGGGGGCTGGTGGAGAGAACGCTGGGGGCGGTAGGCGTCGGCAACATCGGCCACGAGATGTTCAAGATGGCTATGCCGTTTGAAATGAAGCATATTGCCTATGACCCGTACCTCAAGCCGGAAGATGTAGCCGATGTTGGCGTACAGCTGGTCGACCTTGATACCGTACTGAAAGAGTCCGACATGCTTTGCATTATCTGCCCGCTTAGCGAGGCAACCCGTCACCTGATTGGCGAAAAAGAACTGAAAAAAATGAAGAAGACCGCCTTTCTGATTAACGCCGCCCGCGGTCCGATTGTTGACGAAGCGGCACTTATCAAGGCATTGAACGAAGACTGGATACGCGGTGCCGGAATCGATGTCTTTGAACAGGAACCGGTCCAGAATGATAACCCGTTGCTTAAAATGGATAATGTCGTTCTTAGTCCTCATGCCCTGGCCCAGACCGACCAGACGATGAGTCACATGTGGCAAATCATCGTGAACCAGATGGCTACGCTGGTGCGCGGTGAGATACCGACGACACTGGTCAACAAAGAGGTCCTGGACAACGCCAAACTGCAAGCCAAATTAAATAAATTACAGGCAGAAACCAGATAGTTTAAAATAAATACATTTTTTACCGCCGGGCTAAACGGCTGCTAAAAGGAGATTTTTCATGCCAAAGGTGAATTTTTGTCTTTTTGCTTCAACGCCAGACATGCTGCAACTGGATTTCGTGGTAAAAGTGCTTACCGGCACGCCGGAAGAGCTGGGCCGGACCGCGATGGACTGGGGGTATGACGGCATTGAGTTCATGCCCGACCCCGAACATACCCCCGACCCGGAATTGTTCCACCGTCTGTTGGGGCAAACGGGAGCCGTAATGCCGGTGGTGAACAGCGGGCGTATTGCCGCCCAGGGAATGGCTCTCCTTCACGAGGACATCACTGTCCGGGAGAAATCAATTGCCGGTTTCAAACGCATTCTGGACTTTGCCGGCTACTTCAAAGCCAGGGTAGGGCTTGGCGCATCGCGGGGCAAGGGGATACCGGGAATGAGCAAGGGTGACGTGATGAAACTCGCCGAGGAGATATTCCGTGAGCTCACCGATTATGCTGAAAAAACAGGCGCCATTATTATGCTGGAGCCTGCCGAGGCAGAGTACACCAGCTTATTTAATACCAACGAGGAAGTCATGGCAATGGTCGAGAAAATCGGCAACCCTAATTTCAGCATCATGCTTGATACCCACCAGCTCTATAACGTAGAACCATCAATAGAACACGGTATCAAGGCCGCCAGAGGCCAGGCCAGACACATCCATCTCTACGAGCCAAGTCGTCTGCCTCCAGGCGTAAGTACAGAAAAAGAGACGCTGGACTGGCCGAATATCGCCGGCGTGTTAAAAAAAGAAGGGTTTGAGGGCTCAGCGTCGGTAGTTATTGTTCCGGAAGGAGACCCGGAACCGGTTGCCCGAAAGTCGGTAACCTACCTGAGAAAGCTTTTTAATGCAGGCTCCTGACCGAATATATATCGTCATAAATACAGCTCACCTCTCATTCACAAAGGTCAATAGAGCAATCAAACTCATAGTCCGTAATGCCTGCTCCATAAGCATAGCTGCCTAATTTTACAAAAACAACGAATAAGTATTATTATCAACAATTATAAGCAATATAACGAAAGCCCGAATTCATAATCATGGTCTAAGCTTATGGCAGATAAATAAATGTCATCGCAACGGCGTAGCCACATTCATATCGCCAGTCGAGAAGTGCTGGATACGATAGAGGACACTCTAAACGTGCCCGGAATCACGATTCATGGTCAGAACCGTTTATTAAGCATCATTCTGCAATTTGTCATCCTTTTCGCCTTCTGGCTTTTGCTTTCCGGTCGATACCAAGCAAAATACATCATCATCGGCGCAATTTCTGCCGCCCTGGTCACTTTTCTCACCAACGACCTCTTTTATTTTGCATTGCAGCGTGGTGAAAAACTGGGCATAAAAAGCGGGCAGGTTTTCCGGCAGATGTGGCGCTTTCTCCTCTATATTCCCTGGCTGCTGCTTCAAATTATCCTGGCAAACGTGCAGGTTGCTTACCTCGTGCTCCATCCTAAAATGCCAATCGAGCCCGTATTACTTCTCTTCCGCACCCGGATGCGCAAGGGCATGGCTCAGGTAACGCTGGCCAATTCGATAACCCTGACGCCCGGAACCATCACTGTCAGCCTTGAGGACGGTAACTATATTATCCATACATTGAAGCCACATCTGGCTTCAGGGCTTGTTGACGGAACCATGCAGAGCAAAGTCGCCAGGGTGTACCTGGAAGAGAAAGAGCCCAGGCCAGAGGTCCGCTGGGTTCACTTCTTGAAGGAGCTCGAACGATGAACTCTTTCCTTCTGGGTATTACCATTTTCATTGTCGTGCTTACCGCCATCGCGCTGTACCGGGTGGCGGTGGGGAAGACCATATTCGACCGAATTATCGCCGCCGGGCTGGTGGGCACCAACGGCTTTATCATACTGATTTTAATAGGTTTTCTTTTCGAGCGTGTCAATATGTTTATCGATATCGCCATCGCCTACGCGTTGTTAAACTTCGTCATCGTCATTGTGCTGGGCAAGTACTTTGACCGGGGAGGGGAGAGGCTCTGATGGCTGGAACGGTTATCACCATAGCCCTGATTGCGGCCGGCGTTTTCTTCCTGATGGTAAGCGCCCTCGGACTGCTCCGTCTGCCCGATTTCTACGCCAGAACCCACGCCGTGGGCAAGTCAGAGACGCTGGGCTCAATACTGGTGCTGAGCGGTCTGGCCGTCTACAACGGGTGGGAACTGGGCACCGTGAAGATACTGTTTATATTATTTTTTGTCCTGATTGCCAGTCCTACGGCCACACATGCCATTGCCCGAGCCGCTCTGCGCACCGGCCACCAGCCATGGATACGACAAAAAACGGGACAGAAGGCAAAAGAGGTTGACCCGGCATGATATGGCAGTTAGATTTCTGGTTGCTGGTAATCCTGATAGTAACCGCGCTTATTGCTCTGTCTTTGCATGACCTTCTGGCAGCGGTGGCGGCGCTTGCCGTCTACAGCTTCTTGGTAGCCCTGCTCTTCGGCCAGATGGGGGCGATTGATGTCGCCTTCGTTGAAGCGACGCTGGGGGCGGGGATAAGCGGAGTGCTGTTCATCGTAGCGCTATTCTTTACCAGACGGAGGTCGGAAGATTGAGGTGGTTTAACGCGTTCATTATGCTGCTATTCGTGGCGTTGATGCTTTACGCTACCGTTGGCCTGCCTGACCATGCTGACCCGCAGGCCCCGGCGAATACGCACGTTTCCCCTACCTATATTGAAGATTCAGTGAAAGACACGCATACCCCGAATATCGTAACTGCGGTGCTGGCCGATTATCGCGGTTATGATACTCTGGGTGAAACGATAGTGATTTTCGCCGCCGGATTGGCCTGCGTCCTCATCCTGATGAAGAGAAAAGAAAGATGATAAAGCAACATTATCAAAGCATCATCATTCAGACCATATGTAGCCTGCTGATACCATTCATTCAACTCTTTGCGCTGTACGTTATCATCCACGGGCACTACGGTCCCGGCGGGGGATTCCAGGGAGGTGTTCTGCTGGCGGTAAGCATCATACTGCAGAGGCTGTACCTGGGTACCAAAATCGCTCATCAGAAATTCTCGCCGAAACTGGCGCTGGCGCTTGGTGCCATTGGTATGCTCATCTTTGGCCTTGCCGGGATAGTTCCCATGGCGTTCGGCGGGGCGTTTCTGGACTACGGAAATCTGCCTCTTTTCTGGATACATGGTGCCGAATTGAGAGCTCTCGGCATTTTAATTGTGGAGATAGGTATCGGACTGGCTGTTTTCGGCGCGCTGGTATTGATTTTCGATAGCCTGGCTGGTGAAAGATGGTAGTCATTGATTTGTTCTTATCCCGATACGTGTACTTTATGATTGTAGTCCTGCTGGCCATCGGCATCTACGGGATGCTCGGCAAGCGCAATCTGCTGAAGAAACTTATCGGAATGAATATCTTCCAGACCGCTATTTTTCTCTTTTTTATCGAAGGTGCCACCAAAACCGGCGGTTCGGTGCCGGTTATCGACGAAATGCTTGGCATGGAGGCGGCTAAATACGTGAACCCTCTACCGCATGTACTGATACTGACCGGTATCGTGGTGGGGCTTTCCCTGACCGGGGTGGCACTGGCCTTTCTCCTGCGCATTTACCATGCTTATAAAACACTGGATGACAGGGCCATAATGGCTAATATGAAAGAGAGTTCAGAGTAAATGTCCAACTTACCGATTCTCATCCTCGCGCCATTATTGCTGTTCTGCTTTATTTCGGCACTGGTCGGCACATGGCGGCTGAGATGGGCATATACGACAGCGGCGATTGGCATGGCACTGGCACTGGTGGCCGCCGGTATCGGACTCTGCCGTGTCCTTGCCGAAGGGGAGTTGCGTCATTTTCTCGGCGGGTGGCCGCCTCCATTTGGTATTGAATATGTCCTCGACCACCTCTCGGCATTCATGGTCATTATCATCGTGTTCATTGGCTTTATTGCGGTGATTTACCCACCTGAGGCAGGGCTGTATCATACCCCCCGCCGTGGCATCCCCGTTTACGGGTTACTTCTCCTGCTTATCGGCGGGTTGGTGGGCGTGGTGATTACCGGCGACCTTTTCAACCTTTTCGTCTTTCTGGAGATATATTCCCTGGCCAGCTACGCGCTGATAACGCTCGGTGGCGACCGCGCGGTGGTGGCAAGCTTCCGATATTTGATTCTGGGAACGATTGCGGGCTGCTTCTACCTGCTGGGCGTTGGCTTTATCTACTTTTCCACCGGCACACTCAACATGGCGGATGCGGCCAACCTACTGCTGCCACTTTACGGTTCCCCAACCATCATGGCTGCCGTGGCGCTGATAGTGGTCGGCATGGGAATCAAACTGGCGCTGTTCCCGCTGCATGTATGGCTCCCCGACGCCCACAGTTATGCACCTCCGGTGGTGGCGGCAATCCTGGCGGCAATACAGATAGAGGTTGCCGCTTACGTTATCGTGCGCTTTATGCTCACCATATTCGAGCCCCAGTATTTCATTGAAATCCTGCCGGTGACCACGGTTATTGGCTGGGTGGCGGCGGTGGGCATCATCTTTGGCTCGGTGATGGCAATTGCCCAGAAAGATTTCAAGCGCATGCTCGCCTACAGCACCGTGGCCCAGGTGGCCTACATCGGCCTTGGCATCGGGCTGGCCAACCCGCTGGGATTAATCGGCGCCCTGCTGCATATCTTGAACCACGCCTTCATGAAGAGCTGCCTCTTTCTGGTGGCCGGCGGTATCAGGCACCAGACCGGGTTGCATGCCATACCGCAGTTTGCCGGGCTGGGGCGAAAGATGCCGCTGATGATGGGCGCTTTTACCGTGGCCGCTTTATCCATGGTGGGTATCCCACCCACGGCTGGCTTTTTCAGCAAATGGTATCTGATACTGGGAAGCATAGAGGCGAACAACTGGGTTTTTGTCGCCGTGATTCTGGCGAGCAGCCTGCTGACCGCAGTCTATTTCTTCCGCATGATTGAAAAGCTTTTCACCACGCCTCCAGACAGTGACCCGGTGGTGGAGCAGGCAAGAGAGCCTTCCGCCCGAATCCTCTCACCAATCATAACGCTGGCCGCAGGGATTATCGTGCTGGGTTTGATGAACGCGCTAATTGTCTCGTATGTACTGCAACCCGTGGTGGCGCTTTTACCATAGTGAAGAAAGTGGGTAAATAGTCGGAACTGATGGAAACGGTCTATTCGCTGAAACCGCTGCTCGCGGTACTGGTCTCACTGGTCGCCGTTGTTTTCATCGTCATTCCAAATCAGCGACCCAACGTCCGTGAATCGTGGACGGTCATGGCAGCGCTGGCGAAATTTGCCCTGGTGGCATTGATGCTGCCTATCGTCCTTCAGGGTAAAAGCCCGGCGATAACCCTTTTTGCTATTTCTCCCGGTATATCGCTGGCGCTGAAAGTGGACTCGCTGGGCATTATTTTCGGGCTTTCCGCCTCATTTCTCTGGATATTGACCACCTTCTTCTCCACGGGTTACGTGCGGAGCATCCCGGAGCACAAGCAGACACGCTATTTTGCCAGTTTCGCCATCTGCCTTTCGGCGACCATGGGCATCGCCTTTGCCGCCAATCTTTTAACGCTGGTCATTTTCTACGAGATTCTGACCATCGCCACCTATCCGCTCGTCCTGCACAGAGAGACACCGGCAGCAATCTCCGGCGGTCGCAAGTACCTGATTTACCTGCTCACGGGAGGCGTGTTCCTTCTCTTTGCCCTTGCCTTGACCTATCAACTGAGCGGCACGGTCGATTTTCAGGCCGGTGGCATCCTCCCGGCGCAGGTAGCGAAGAGCAGCGTTATCTTGCTTTTCACTCTTTTTCTGCTCAGTTTCGGCGTGAAATCGGCGATTATGCCGATGCACAGCTGGCTGCCGACGGCGATGGTGGCGCCGACGCCGGTGAGCGCACTTCTCCACGCCGTGGCTGTGGTCAAGGCCGGGGTGTTCGGTTTTGCCAGAGCCATTGGCTTTGTAATTGGCCCGGCGGTGTTGAGTAATAGCGGCACTGCCGGCTTCCTCGCGGCGCTTACCGCCGCCACGATACTGGTAGCTTCGCTCATTGCCCTGCGCCAGGATAACCTCAAGGCACGCCTCGCTTATTCTACGGTAGGGCATCTTTCTTACATTGTTCTCGGCCTGTCACTGTTTTCGCCGGGGGCCTGGATCGGCGCCCTGCTTCACATAGTCAACCACGCAATGATGAAGATAACCCTCTTTTTCTGCGCTGGCGCCATCCACGTCAGGACACATTGTGATAAAGTCAGCCAGCTCAATGGCATCGGTCGGCAGATGCCGGTCACCATGGCCGCGTTTGCCATCGCCTCGGTGGGACTGGCCGGGATGCCGCCGGTAAACGGTTTCATCAGCAAATGGTACCTGATACAGGGGTCTTATGACGCCGGGCAGATAGCTTTCGTCATCATTTTCCTGCTCAGCGGACTGCTCAATGCCGGCTATCTTCTCAGCATCGTGGTTCGCGCCTTTTTCGCCCCGTCACAGAAGTTCACCAGGTTTGGCGAGGCATCACCATTGCTGGTTGTGCCGCTGGCGATAACGGCCGCACTTTCGCTCCTGATGGGGATTTTCCCGGATCGGGTCCCTTACTTCTTCCAGCTTGCGTCGAGCGTAGCGCAGAGCGTCATCGGTGGAGGTGGCCCGTGAAACGAAAGTGGTTGCTGGTATCCATTGCCACACTGATTATCTTCATCATACTGGATGTTTTAGTGGTCATGGGACACGCGCATTTCACATTCCCGTGGTCGCACATACCGGGTTTCTTTTCCTTTTTCGGATTCCTCGGCTGCCTGGCGATAATCTACGGTGCCAAGTTGCTCGGCCACTTCTGGTTGCAGCGAGGTGAGGACTATTACGGTAAAGATGATGAGCATGAGTAACTTTCCACTGGCGATAATATACATAATAGGGGCGGTGTTGCTGCCAGTGCTGCCGCGCCAGATACGCTCCGCGTTCTGTCTGATAGTCTCCGTACTGGCATTTGTTATCCTGATTAACCTGGAAACAGGCGCCAGCCTGACCTTCCCTTTCCTCAACTACGAGCTAACGGTCTGCCGGGTAGACAGATTAAGTCTGGCTTTTGGTTACGTCTTCGTCATTATGGGCTTTCTCGGCGGCGTATATGGTTACCATGTGAAAGAGTCTCTGCAACAGGTAGCGGCAATGCTCTACGTGGGGAGCTCGCTGGGAGTGGTCTTCGCCGGCGACCTGTTCACCCTCATTTTCTTCTGGGAAATCATGGCCATAGCTTCGCTGTTGCTTATCTGGGCCAGAAGGACACGGGAAGCCAGGAAAGCGGGTTTTCGCTACCTGCTGGTGCATGCTTTCGGCGGCAGCGCCCTTATGGCAGGCATCCTGCTGCACCTGCAGCAGACCGACTCTCTCCTGTTCACCCATTTTGACGGCGGGGTAGCCTCTTACCTTATACTGCTCTCCTTTGCCCTCAATGCAGCGATACCGCCTTTGAACGGCTGGCTCCCTGACGCCTATCCGGAGGGAACGGTTACCGGCAGCGTTTTCCTCAGTGCCTTCACCACCAAAGTGGCCGTCTACGCGCTTGCCCGCGGCTTCGCCGGCCTGGAGCTGCTCATATGGGCGGGCGCCATAATGGCGGTCTACGGCGTGGTCTTCGCTTTCCTGGCCAACGACGGCAGACGACTCCTCTCCTATCATATAATCAGCCAGGTTGGCTATATGGTCTGCGGCGTGGGTATTGGTACCGCGGTTGCGGTGAACGGCGCTGTCGCCCATGCCTTCGCTCATATTCTCTATAAAGGCCTGCTGTTTATGGGTATGGGAACCGTCCTCTATGCCACCGGCCGCAACAAGATGACTGAGCTGGGTGGCCTGTTCAAGAAAATGTGGCCCACTCTTATATTTTTCATGGTCGGCGCTTTCTCCATCTCCGGCGTACCACTCTTTAGTGGCTTCGTCAGCAAGTCAATGGTAATCTACGGCGCTGAAATGGAGCACCTCGGCGCCATTGTCCTCCTGCTCAGCCTGGCCTCCATCGGCACCTTCCTGTCCATCGGCTTGAAGCTGCCGTATTTTACCTGGTTCAGCACCGACCGTAACGTTAAGACGAAACCAGTGCCACCAGGAATGTATATTGGCATGGGGCTGACAGCAGCGCTCTGTATTGCCATCGGCGTTTATCCGACGCTGCTCTACAACCTTCTTCCTTTTGAGGTGCACTACCAGCCTTATACCGCCTCGCATCTAATCGAATCGACGCAGTTGCTCATATTCACCGGGCTTGCCTTCTGGCTGGTGATGAAGAAACTCCACGTCGAGGCAACGGTTACCCTGGACACGGACTGGTTCTACCGCCGACCCTCGCGCCTCGCATTTAACATATTCAGCGTATCCATCTGCGAGCTCTTTGGCGCTATCGAACGCCTTGCACTTCACCTCGCCCGGTACCTGGTCAAGTTTGGCGCCAACCCCGCCGGTTATTTCGTCGTTGCGACGAAGAATGCCAGCCATATCTTACTGCGTACCGAAAAGCCGACTTCTGAACCATCGACATTCAGCCCTGACCGCTACCGCATACCGCTGGGGTTTATGGTGTTGGTCGTGCTCCTCGTCCTCATTGTCTTACTTGCCTGGGACTTCCTGTTTTAATAGCGGGCGTTGCCCAGGTCAGACAGACAGTTTCAGGCGCTAAGCCATTTGAAAGTTGTAGTAAGCGCCGATAAGGAAGAGCAAAATCAGGGTAACGTTCCACCAGCTGAGCCGATAAAAACGCTGGTGCCGGCGACCCAACCCGATGATGAAGACGATTGTCATGAGCACCACCGTGCAAGCGGTAACCAGGTGTGTCTCGGCGACCGCGGCCAGCACCGGCCCTTTAAGGTAGAGCAGGTCGTCGACGGGGATGATGGTCAGGTTGAATAGATTGCTGCCAATCAGGTTGGCTACCGCCAGGTCTTTGGCCCCGATTCTCATGGCAGCAAAGGAAACGGTTATTTCGGGCAGGGTGGTGGTGAAAGCAAGGAAGAGGCTGCCCACAAAGCTCTGTCCCCACCCGTAGACTTCGGCAATCTCATCACCGATAAAGGGAAGCCAGATACCGGCGCCTATGATGAAGACCGCCGATATCGAGAAATGAAGGCAAACTTTCTTTAAAGAAAGGTCGGTGTACTCCAGTTCCATTTCCGGTAAGGACGGGTGGCGTTTTTCGTAACGGTATAAAGTGCGGGCGAAAACAAAATACAGCAAAAGAATAAACGGCGTATACCAGCCAATCCAGCCTATGTCCATGATATGAAATCGGCTGCTAATCAAAATGAAGCCGGCGACGAAGATGACCATTATCAGGCTGAATATGCCGGTCAGGCGATGGGTTTTGCCCACGACTGCCAGAACGGAACTGTTACGGTGAACCAGGTCGAGAAGAGCCAGGTTAAACAGGTTGAACATGTTCGCGCCGAGAAGATTACCGATGGTCAGCCCGGGAGCATCGACCAGAGTTACCGCGCTTACGCCATTAAACAGCTCGGGCAGCGAGGTCAGCGCAGCAATGAGGATAAGACCTATCCAGACTCCACCAAGGCCAGTTTTTTCGGCAATAACATCGCCGTATCGAGCCACTTTCCTGCCCGAGAGGAAGATGATAACGACGCAGACGATAAATTTAAGCCAGACCAACAAGCATCTCCTTTGCCAGTTTCACTTTATTGACACCGAGCCTAAATGTCAATACTTGCGTTATTGGACCATGGTAGTTATAATAGTTCGGCTCTTGGAGTAAGTGATATTGCTGATTGGAAACCGCTCGCGTCAGAAAAGCCAGATTACCCCGTTTCGAACGGTTTGTTTCTTACCTTGCTCTTAAATCACCCTCGGTAATATAATGTTAGTAGCCCCTGTAGCTCAGTTGGACAGAGCACCAGCCTCCGGAGCTGGGGGCGGGCGTTCAAGTCGCCCCAGGGGCGCTTCAATGCAGTTAGGAGAGTGCGATGACGAATAGTAAACTCACCGAAATCAGATGGCACGGTCGTGGAGGTCAGGGGGCGGTCACCTCGGCAGAGCTGGTAGCCCAGGCGGCCATCAGCGAGGGCAAATACGCTCAGGCGTTCCCCAGTTTCTCCCCGGAAAGGAGAGGCGCCCCGGTTATGGCCTTCAATCGAGTCAACCCGGATGAACCCATCAGGAATAGAGCGGAGGTGGACCAGCCTGACGTGGTCTTGATTATGGACCCCAGTCTTTTATCTATTCTGGATGCAACTTCCGGGTTAAAAGAGGGCGGCACGGTCATCATCAATACCAGAAAGACCGCGGAACAGGTAAAAAAGGATTTCGGCATCGATGCCCGACTGGCCCTCGTGGATGCCGATACAATCGCCCAGGAGACACTGGGAGTCAATATCGTCAACACAACAATGATCGGGGCCATGATAAAAGCGACCGGCGTTATTTCTCTGGAATCGGTAAAGGAACCCCTGGAGAAACGCTTTGGTCGTCTGGGAGAACGCAATTTCAAGGCAATGGAACGTGCCGTTAAAGAAACGAAAATAGGAGAGTAGCTGAAAATGGCCAAGGCAAAAACAAAGGAAAAGCCAGTCGCCAAGGGCGAACTCGGCTGGAAAGAAATAGAAATCGGTTTTTTTATTACCGAGCCGGGCAACTCCGTTGAAATCAGAACCGGTGATTGGAAGTCGCGCCGCCCTGTAGTTGACCTTAATAAGTGCAACAAATGCACCCTCTGTTATTTCTACTGTCCCGAGGGATGTATCGCCAAGGACTCGGACGGCTATTTCGAGCCCGATTTATTCTATTGCAAAGGCTGTGGGATTTGCGCCACGGAATGCCCCAAGGATGCAATTACCATGGTCGAGGAGGAGAAATAATGGCGAAACGGGAAGGCCTGGAAGTATCAATCGCGGTTGCTGACGCTGCCATGCTGTCGGATGTTGACGTCGTGTCCGCTTACCCGATTACCCCTCAGACACATATCGTGGAACACCTGGCAGAGCTGGTCGCCAATGGCGAATTAAGGGCCGCCTACATTCCGGTGGAATCAGAGCATTCGGCGATGAGCGCCTGTGTCGGCGCCGCTGCTGTGGGTGCCAGAACTTTTACCGCCACCGCTTCCCAGGGGCTGGAGTTGATGCACGAGGTGCTCTATGTTGCTTCAGCGATGCGATTGCCCATTGTCATGACGGTGGCCAATCGCGCCCTCTCTGCACCCATCAGTATATGGGGTGAACACTCCGATGCCATGGCGGTTCGAGACACCGGCTGGATTCAGATTTTCGTGGAGAACGGACAGGAAGCGGTGGATAATGTCATCTGCGCTTTCCGCATGGGTGAAGATAAAAGAGTTCTGCTTCCGGTGATGGTACACCTCGATGGGTTTGCCCTGACTCACGTCATTGAACCCATTGAGCTTCCAGATAAGAAGAGTGTAGACCAGTTCCTGCCGCCCTTCAAATTTCCTCTGCCGCTCGACCCGGAGAAACCGGTCACGATGGGAGCCTTTGGCCAACCTTTCATCTACACCGAGGTGAAATGGGCGCAGGAAATGAACCTGGAAGCGGCAAAAGGCGTCGTGCTGGAATCCTGGCAGGAGTTCGGTAAAGTCTTCGGTCGTACCTATTCACCGATAGAGCAATACCGGACCGATGGCGCCAAAACCCTGCTGCTGACGATGGGCAGCTATAGCGAAACGGCAATGGTAGCCATAGATAAAATGAGAGATGACGGTAAAGAAGTTGGGCTGCTCAAGCTGCGACTGTGGCGCCCGTTCCCGTACGAAGAACTCCGCAAAGCGGTAAAAGACATCGATGTACTAATCGTGCTGGATAGAGCCGTTTCCTTTGGCGGCCCGGGAGGTCCGGTCTGCTCCGAGATAAAGGCAGCGCTTTACGCAGAAGAGAAGCGACCGCAGGTCATAGGCTTCGTAGGCGGCCTGGGCGGCAGGGATATCTCCATGACCGGCTTTGAGGAAATGGTAAACCGTGGGATTGAAATCGCCCGGACGGGAAGTGAACGAGAGTTTGAAATCTATGGAGTGAGGGAATAATGATGGCAACAGCAGTACATGGACCCGGCAAAATCACCGAGTTGGAGCCCTTCGCCCCCGGCCACCGTGCCTGTAGCGGCTGTGCTGAAGCACTGGCGGTTAGACTGGCGGCCAAAGCCATTGGCAATAACGCGATTATCGTGAACGCAACCGGCTGCATGGAGGTAATAGCCTCACCGTTCCCTTATACTTCCTGGCGTATTCCCTGGATCCACACCCTGTTTGAAAACACCGCCGCGGTAGCCTCCGGAGTCGAGGCCGGCCTGAAGGCAATGGAGAAGAAAGGTAAAAGCCCGGAGCGCAACATAAAAATTGTGGCTCTGGCCGGCGATGGTGGCACCAGCGATATTGGCCTGCAAGCCCTGTCTGGAGCGCTGGAGAGGGGACACGACTTCGTCTACATCTGCCTAGATAATGAAGCGTACATGAATACCGGCATACAGAGGTCTTCGGCCACGCCTTATGGAGCTTCAACAACCACTTCACCGGCCGGCAAAGAAAGCCTGGGACAGATGACCTGGAAAAAGAACATGCCCGCGATTGCGGTGGCTCATGACATACCGTATGTAGCTACAGCCTGCCCCAGCTATCACCGCGACCTGATGAAAAAGGTTGCCAAGGCGGTA
Organism: uncultured Dehalococcoidaceae bacterium; assembly: GCA_964480145.1. Lineage (GTDB taxonomy): Bacteria > Chloroflexota > Dehalococcoidia > Dehalococcoidales > RBG-16-60-22 > E44-bin89. The sequence goes on from CAYZOI010000013.1 coordinate 17,078, forward strand.
GAAACCCCCGGCCCAGCCTATGTACATATACTGTCTGTCTGCCCCACCGGCTGGCGCTGCCCAACTGATGATGCAATTAAGGTTGGACGGCTGGCGGTAAAAACCGGAATCTTCCCGTTGTACGAAGTTGAAAACGGGCAATACAAGCTGAGCCTGAGCCTGACCAAGCTGGAACCGGTGGAAAGCTACCTCAAGACACAGGGCAGATACCGCCACCTGACGGAGAATACCATTAAGGAGATACAGGAAAGGGTCACCCGGGAATACAACAAGCTGGCGGAGTTGTCCGGCAAGTCAGGCAGGGAAGCTTCCTCAGAATAACAATTATGGTAATATTGTAATGGCGGGGTGTGGCGCAGTCCGGTTAGCGCGCATGGTTTGGGACCATGAGGTCGGAGGTTCAAATCCTCTCACCCCGACCATTTCCCGCCAAGGTTTTACCATCACAGTATCCTGACATAGAGCGTCACATTCGGCATCGTAAAGGCCGTTTATCGCTTTATTAATGATACCGTCATCCCCCATGAAAGCCACCAATCCATAGCCTCACGTCGCCGCGTCTCCAGCCAGCTCTTTATTTTAATAAACAATGCTGTTGACAATAACTTTTAAAAACTGTTAAAATAGCAATGTCAATTAGGGCGGAAGGCGGTTGCCGCTTGCCAGATTTTAAATTGCGAGGTACAGAATGAACTCAGTGAAAATCATGCCCTGTCTGGATGTCAAAGAGGGCAGGGTAGTCAAGGGGGTAAATTTCGTCAACCTGCGTGATGCCCGCGACCCGGTAGAAGCCGCCGAGGCGTATTGCCTTGCGGGGGCTGATGAGCTGGTATTCCTGGACATCATGGCTACGGTGGAGAGCCGCGGCACCATACGGGAATGGGTAAAGAAAGTGGCCGATAGAGTGACCATACCTTTCGCCGTTGGCGGCGGCATCAGGAATACCGAGGACATGAAAGAATTATTTGAGCTCGGGGTTGCCAAGGTCTCAATCAACACGGCGGCGGTGAAGAACCCGGAACTTATCAAACAGGCTGCGGCTGAATTTGGCAGAGACAAGCTGGTGGTAGCCATCGACGGCCGTAAAAATACCGCCGGCAGCAACTTGCCCCGACTGGAAGTCGTCGTTAAAAGCGGCAGTGAGGCTACGGGAATCGATATCGTAACCTGGGCAAAAAAGGCGGAAGAACTAGGCGCCGGGGAAATCCTGCTCACCAGCAAGGATGCCGACGGTACCAGAGAAGGCTATGACCTGGAGATGACCAAGGCGGTTGCCGAAGCCGTCGCCATACCGGTTACGGCATCAGGGGGAGCCGGAACGCTGGAACACCTGTATGAGGCGGTGACCATCGGTAAGGCAGCCTCGGTTCTGGCAGCCTCAATCTTTCACTTTGGCGAGATAACCATACCGGAAGCTAAAAAGTATCTCCACGATAAGGGAATACCGGTTAAGTTATAAAAAATTAATAGAGGAGTTACCAAGATGAACCTGCAAAGACCAAATGCAAACGATGCTACCAGGTCGGCAAACCGCTCTCGAAACGTTGCTCCGGCGAGCGGCATCTGTAGCCGATGTCTTGATGGCTGCACGGGAAACTGTGAGGTATTCAGGGCAACCTTTCGGGGCAGAGAGTTGATTTATCCCGGACCCTTTGGCGATATTACTGCCGGTGGTGATAAAGAATACCCGGTGGATTACTCCCACCTCAACATTCAGGGATATGCTCTGGGTGCTAACGGGCTGCCTCCAGGCGTTGAAGGTAACCCGGATACCGCCATCTTTCCAGCAGTGAACACGGAGACAGAATACGGCTGGGACATCAAAGTCAAAATGAAGCTGCCGGCCTTTACCGGCGCCCTCGGTTCCACCGAGATTGCGCGTAAGAACTGGGAGCATTTTGCTATAGGCGCTGCCATCAGTGGCGTTACACTGGTCTGCGGTGAAAACGTCTGTGGTATTGACCCGGAACTCGAGCTCAATTCAGAAGGCAAGGTGACTTCGGCGCCGGATATAGACCGCCGTATTGAGATCTACCGCCGCTACCATCAGGGGCACGGTGAAATACTGGTCCAGATGAACGTGGAAGATACTAGGCTTGGTGTCGCGGAATACGTAAATAAAAAGCATGGGCTGGAGACCATCGAATTGAAGTGGGGACAGGGCGCGAAATGTATTGGCGGCGAAATCAAGATAGACAGCCTGGAGCGGGCGCAGGAGTTGCAAAACCGCGGTTACGTCGTAACTCCCGACCCTTCAAGCCCGGTCACCCAGGCGGCTTACAAGGACGGCGCACTCAAAGAATTCGAACGGCACAGTCGACTCGGCTTTATTGACGAAGAAGGTTTTTACGCTGAAGTAGAGCGCCTGAGGAAGCTGGGTTTCAAGCGCATCACGCTGAAGACCGGCGCCTACAGCCTGCGAGAGCTGGCCATGGCTATAAAGTGGGGTGCTAACGCGAAGATTGACCTGCTCACCATTGACGGCTCATCCGGCGGTACGGGCATGAGCCCCTGGCGTATGATGGAGGAATGGGGAATCCCAAGCCTGTATCTTCATGCCGCCGCTTATGATTTCTGCCAGAAACTGGCTGACAAGGGTCAGCGCGTGCCCGACCTTGCTTTTGCCGGCGGCTTCAGCAGCGAGGATGGTGTCTTCAAGGCGCTTGCTCTCGGTTCACCGTTTGTGAAAGCAATATGTATCGGGCGGGCAATGATGATACCGGGCATGGTCGGCAAGAACATCGCCCACTGGCTTAAAGAAGGCAAATTACCCAACACTGTAAGCCAGTTTGGCTCCACGGCGGAGGAAATCTTCGTCAATTACGAAGATGTAATGGACATCGTTGGTGCCGGTGAAATGAAGAATATACCGCTGGGGGCGGTGGGCATGTACAGTTACTGTGAAAAATTGCGGGTTGGCCTGCAGCAGTTAATGGCCGGGGCAAGGTGCTTCAGCCTGCCGGCAATCACTCGCAACGAACTCATGTCTCTTACTGAGGAATGCGCCAAAGTGACCGGAATTCCGTACCTGATGGAAGCTTACCGTGAAGAGGCAATGAAAATCCTCGGCTAGGATACAATTTTAGATAGAAACGGGCTTCATAGTGAGTGGAGCCCGTTTTCTTTTTCCTTTGTTCCCTGATGACAGGACAGGCAGCACGGCTATAAACCTTTTTCAATTTAGCCCTTGTCTGATAAAACCCTGCATAGTAGATGGTAGGGGGTCAGGTATAGCAAACCAACGTAAAATGACCGGGCTGTTATTCCGAGGTGCTAACCAAGTGTTTTGTGGTAACAGTCCAGAACTCGCTTTGCCACGCTTTCCCAGCTGTATTGCTGGGCGGTGACGATTCCCCTTTGGCCCATTTGCTGTCGCGCGGCTTTATCATCAGCCAGGGACAGTAGCGCTTCAGCCAGTTTGGAAGCATTCTTCGGCGGCACAAGCAGCCCTTCAGCGTCGTGGGTCAGCACGCTGGCGTACCCGGATATATCAGAGGCAACTACTGGTGTGCCCACCGCCATCGCTTCAATCAGGACGATACCAAAGCTTTCCCAGCCAGTGGCCGGGCAGCAGACGATATCTGCGGTCTTATAATATCTGGGCAGGTCATCGTAGGTGGCGAAGCCGATAAAAATGACGTCTTCTATGCCATCCCTTGCCACTCGTTTTTCGTACTTTTTCCTGAGCCGCATACCCGGTCCGACGACGATGAGTCGCGATTCAGGGATAACGCGCTTGACCTGTCGGTAAGCCTCGAGCAGGTAATCAAGACCTTTGCGTTTCTCCAGACGCCCGATAAATATGATGTTCAACTTCCCGTCGAGATACTCCTCAAGAGGCTCGACATCGGGCCGGAAATGGTCCGTATCAACTCCGTTGGGTATGATGTCGTATTCGTCGGGGAAGTACCGGTTTACGAATTCCATAGCCGGCTTGGAGACGGCGATTTTATAGTCCAGTTTACGGAACCACCTCTTTAAAATCAGTTTCCCCAGAGGTGTACCAAAGTTGTACCAAGGTTTGCCGCCTGAGGCATGAAAAGTGCCCACAGTCGGGGTATCGAAGAGACGCAGGACGGTGGTGCAGAGCATCGGCATCAGGGGTTCGTGGAGGTGGGCGATCTCGAATTTCTCACGTTCGAGCACTGCCTTTATCCGCGATGACAGCCACGGTGAAAGGGTAATCCGGGCAACGGAGCCGCTGACCGGAACCGGTCTGGGCTTTCCGACCGGTATTAAACGCTCGCCCAGATAAGAGACTGCCTTCGAAGCGGGGGCAATGATTTTCACCTCATGCCCCATTCGGGTCAGTTGTTCTTCCAAGTTGGCGATATGGTTACAAACACCCCCGGGATAAGCGAAATCGTAAGGGGAGACCAAAGCTATTTTCATACTGTTATTTTACCATTAATTCCTTCAGCAGGGCACGTACATTCTCCGGGGAAGCAAGGCTGAATTTGGCCGCGGAAACGCCGGGCCTGACTTTGATGGACCAGGCATTTGCCGACAGGGCCTGGAACAGGTCTTCGTCAGTAACATCATCACCGATGGCGAGAACGAAGCCCCAGTCCTGTCTGGAAAGCCACTGCTGCGCAGTCGAGCCTTTATTCAGACTGGCATTTTTCACCTCAACCACCTTGCTTCCCTCCAGCACTTTCAGATTGGAATTGGCTGTCAGATTGAGAAGGTCGTTCACTATCTCCCTGATATGCCGTTCGCTTATTCTCGGGTCGGCATTACGGTAATGCCATGCTATGGAGTAGTCCTTTTCCTCAATAAGCGACCCTGCAATCCGGTCCACCGCCAGCTTCAGAATAAAGCGGACCTCATCTTTCCATTTATCCGAAAGACCGGCCATCATCTCCCAGTCGCCACCTTTGGTTCTCATCCATACGCCGTGCTCCGCCACCATAGCCATCTTCAGGCTGCCAAACCACTGTTCCAGCGTGTTTTTATCACGTCCGCTGATGAGCACGACCTCAGTCTTGGCATCGTTATCCAGCCCGGCCAGCAGCTTCAGCAGCTCCGCGTCTGGTTTCGCCGCTTCCGGCGTTTTAGCGAAGGGCACCAGCGTACCATCGTAGTCCAGCAGCAGTAGCCGCTCCTGTGCCTTCTGGAACTGACCGGATAGCTCGCTCTTCGCCGCATCTGGCATTGGTTCCGGAACATTGCCAAGCTCAATCTTTTCCGTTTCATACAGCTTATCAATGAAGTCTTTGGCCCACCGGCTGATGTCATAGAGCTTGATGCGCTCCTGCATTGCCCGGTTGCGCTCAATTTGTTCTTTTTCCGGCATCGCCAGGGCATCGGCAAAAGCCTGCGCGATTTCCTCGATGTTATTCGGATTGATGATGATGGCGTCTCCCAGTTCACGAGCGGCGCCAGTTGTCTCACTGAGGATTAGAACGCCCTTGCCATCTATTTTGGTGGCCAGGTATTCCTTCGCCACAAGGTTCATCCCGTCACGCAATGGAGTAATGGGGCATACATCCGCCATCTTGTAGAGGCCAAGTAGAGCGTGATAGGGGATAGGGCTGTACAGATACTCGACAGGCACCCAGCCGATAGTACCGAACCTGCCGTTTATGGTGCCCACCATCTCTTCTATCTGCTGCTTCAAATCGGCATATCGCTGCACCTTGATGCGAGAGGGGCCGATGACAAGAATGAACACCACTTTCTCTCGATATTCAGGATGTTTCTCCAGAAAGAGGCCGTATGCTTCAAGTCGATTAGGGATACCTTTGCTGTAGTCGAGACGGTCCACCGAAACAACCACTTTCCGGTCGCCCAGTTTCTCCTTAAACTTTTTTACCTCCGCATCCACTTCAGGGCTTTTGGCAATGCTGGAATAGTGCTCATAGCCGATACCGATGGGGAAAACGTCCGCCTTGGACACATGGTCGGGAGTCGTTACCCAGCCCATGGAACCGCCATAGCCCAGCAGGTTTCGATTGCTGTCCAGGAAATTCCATACATAGTCATGGGTATGAAAGCCGACCAGGTTGGCACCGAGCAACCCCTCCAGTATTTCCTGACGCCAGGGCAACAGGCGATAGACTTCGTAAGATGGGAAGGGTATATGGAGGAAAAAGCCGATGGTTGCCTTCGGCAGCCGGTCCCGTATCAGCTTGGGCAGGAGCATGAAATGATAGTCCTGTACCCAGAAAATGTCATCCTCTTTGGCTACTTTAACAATGGCATCGGCAAAAATCTCATTGACTCGCTGATACGCCTGCCACAGATTGGGGTCATATTCCACGAAGTGAGGGAAATAGTGAAAGAGAGGCCATATCGTCTGGTTACAGAACCCGAAGTAAAAATCGTCCACATCTTTTTCCGAGAGAAATACCGGGTAGCACCGCTCCTCCGCCAGCTTGGCCTCAATCTCTTTCTCTTCGCCTTTCTTAACCTTCTCCTGCTCTATGCCCGGCCACCCAATCCAGAGGCTGGGACGTGACTTGTAGAATGCGCCCAGTGCCGTCGCCAGGCCACCGAGGCTGGGCTGAAAGTGCAGCTTATCGTCTTTTCGCTCAACATTCAGGGGCAACCGATTGGAAATAATAAGCAGTCTAGACATGGGACTCCTCCATCCTCGGCTTTAGTCAATTATTAATAGCATAATCCGACCAATATTACAACGATAAATTTACTGAAATCTTTAAATTTTAATGCCTTCCTGGCCAAGATTGACATAATTAACGTTATGACTGAAAATTAAAAGAATAAAGATAGCGGCAGTCGCCTATATTGCCGAAGCAAAAGAGGAGCAGAGGAAAATCAATGCCCGACAATTCATTGGTGCTCAGCGTTGACCTGGGCGGCAGCAAAATACTGACTGCGGTGGTCAATAGCAAAGGCGATATACTGTCACACGACCGCAGTATCACACCAGCAGCTAAAGGCCCCGAAGCGGTTATCCGGGCCATTCTGGAGTCCACCCAGAGAGCTCTCAACCAGGCTGGTATAACCGCCGCTGAGCTCGAAGCCATTTGCCTTGGCGCTCCCGGCCTTTCCAACCCTAAAAAAGGTGTTGTTTTTACTTCGCCGCATTTACCCAGATGGAAAGATGTCCCATTAAGAGATATCATCAGGGAAAAAACGGGCGTGGAAACCATGCTGATTAATGATGCCAATGCGGCAGCGCTCGGCGAATTATGCTTCGGGGCGGCAAAAGGGGCCCGCAATTTCATATATATCACCCTCAGCACCGGCATCGGCGGGGGCATCGTGATTGATGGCGAGATATACGCCGGTTCCGTGGGCACTGCCGGCGAAATCGGACATATGACCATTGACACCAACGGCCCGAAGTGCAAGTGCGGCAACACCGGCTGCTGGGAAACACTGGCTTCCGGCACGGCGCTGGCAAGAGAAGCCCGCCAGCGAATTGCCGCCGGAGCCAAAACATTAATTCTGGAATATTCCAATGGCGACATAAAAAAAGTGAGTGCCGAAACCGTGCATAACGCTGCCCGGCAGGGGGACGCCCTGGCGGAAGAACTCATCGCTCAGACCGGTTATTATGTCGGCGTTGGCCTGTCCAACCTCATAAATATTTTTAATCCCGAGCTTATCGTCATCGGCGGCGGCTTGTCCAATATCGGTGACAGGTTGTTGGAGCCGGCATACAAAGTGGCTGGAGAGAGGGCATACGAGCCAGCTTTCAAATCAGTGCGCTTTGCCCGCGCTGAGCTGGGTAAAAATTCAGGCGTTATCGGTGCCGCCGCCTATGCCTTTCGTGAAATGAAGAGAGCAAAGGGAGTATAAATGAAACAAAGATTATTACCCAAAAGACGTACTAAAATAATCTGCACCATCGGGCCGGCTACCTGTTCCGCGATGGCGATTGAGCGCCTTATTCTTGCCGGTATGAATATCGCACGGCTGAACCTTTCACACGGTACATATCGCGAGCACAGCCGATATATCCGGACAATCAGGAGAGTGAGCCAGCGACTTGACATAAACGTCGCCATTCTTATGGATTTGCCGGGGCCTAAATACCGGACCGGCAAAATGAGAGGTGGCCAGGCCTTGCTTAAAAACCGGTCGAAGGTGGCGTTGACTACCAGACAGATGATAGGGAATGCCAGGCTCATACCGGTCAATCTACCCAACCTCCCACGGGATGTGAAAGCGGGAGACCTGGTGCTCCTTGATGACGGCGCCATGCAGCTCAGAGTGCTGAAAACAGCTGGCACCGAAGTCCATTGTCGAGTCATTGCTGGCGGAGCGCTTACCGAAGGTAGGGGAGTAGTGGTTCCTGGCATGCGTATTTCGGGACCGTTCCTTACCAATTCACTGAAGGAAAACCTCCTCTTCGCTATCGGCAAACAGCCCGAATTTATTGCCCTTTCCTTTGTCAGCAGCGCCGACGACGTGAAGGCAGTCAGGGATTTATTGCGAAAGAGTAATGCCAACATACCGCTTATCACTAAAATAGAACGAGGCGACGCCGTCAGTAAATTCGACAGCATACTGGCCATCGGCGACGGCGTCATGGTGGCACGCGGCGACCTGGGTGTGGATATACCGCTGGAGCGGGTGCCAATAGTACAAAAGGAAATTGTCCAGAAATGTAACCTCGCCGGCAAGCCGGTTATCATTGCCACGCAGATGCTGGAGTCAATGATAAATGCCGCCCGCCCCACGCGAGCCGAAGTGACCGATATCGCCAACGCTATATTCGACGGCGCTGACGCCACCATGCTCTCCGCAGAGACTTCCCTCGGCCGATATCCGGTGCAGGCCGTAACTATAATGGCCAAAATAGCTCGAGAGGCGGAAAACAAACTGCCCTACGACCAGATACTGACGGAAAAAGGTCGATATCTGGAACACAAGACCGATGAGCTGATAAGCTACAGTGCCTGCCACACCGCTTACAGCCTGGAAGCAAAAGCCATCGTAGCCTTTACCCGGTCGGGCAGCACCGCGGGAAGGGTCTCCAAATATCGCCCCCGGGTACCCATCCTGGCTATTACCCCTGACGGAAATGTGTGCCGCCGACTGCTGCTGCGCTGGGGCGTTCACCCCGTACAGATACCAGAGCAGAAGTCCATAGACGCGCTTTTTGCCACCGGCGTACGGCTGGCCAGAGAAATGAAGATAGCCCGGGCCGGCGATTTAATTGTCATCACGGGGGGAATACCCCTTGGCGTAGCCGGGTCTACAAACCTGCTCAAGGTAGAGAAAATAACCTGAGGTCTCATCTCTGCTTTGTGACGTTCAGGCTTTTGCTTTGCCCTGCCCGGCTACCGCATCCATAGCTTTCGCCACTTCCTCAGGGTCACCGAGGTAGTAGCTCTTAATGGGCTTTAATTCTCCGTCCAGTTCATAGACGAGGGGAATGCCGGTGGGGATATTCAGCTTGACGATATCATCATCGCTGACATCATCAAGATATTTGACCAGTGCCCGCAGGCTATTGCCGTGGGCTGCTATGATTACTCTTTTCCCGGACTTTACAGTCGGCGCCAGCACTTCATGCCAGTAGGGGAGAAACCGTTCAACCGTGTCCTTCAAACACTCAGTGAGGGGAATATCTTTCTTATCCAGCTCCGTATAAATGGGGTCGTTTCCGGGATAGCGTTCGTCCGTTTTCTCCAGGCTCGGTGGCCTGATATCGTAACTTCTCCGCCATGTCAGGACCTGTGCTTCGCCGTATTTCGCCGCCGTTTCAGCCTTGTTCAGACCCTGTAGCGCACCGTAATGCCTCTCATTTAGCCTCCAGGAGCGATACACCGGTATCCACATCAGGTCCATCTCGTCAAGGACAAGCCAAAGCGTGCGTATGGCCCGTTTCAGCACCGAAGTATAGGCGACATCGAAAATATAACCCTTTTCCTCAAGGACCTGGCCGGCCTTCCCGGCTTCTTCTATTCCTTTCGGGGAAAGGTCAACGTCCGTCCAGCCGGTAAACCGGTTTTCCCTGTTCCAGGTGCTCTCGCCGTGTCGCAGGAGTACGAGCTTTATCACGCAAACACCTCCTGAAAAACGTCTCTTTATTGTATCATACGTCGACTTCAGAATACTGTTCCAGGTCGGCTACTTCAATACTCTGGTCTTTTTACTCTTCACCAGCTCCCAGTCTATCTCATAGCCAAGCCCTGGTTTTTCCGGAGCATGGACCAGACCTTGACGGTCAACTTCAATATCGCTCACGAGGCCATATTTCTGGGCAACATCCGGCAAAAGCACTTCGAAATACTCGCAGTTATCAACGGCCATGGTTACGTGCAGGTTCGCCACGTTGTTCAGCGAATTGCCGCCGTGATGAATCTCACATTTCATGCGGAAAGCCTCAGCCAGATGGCAGATCTTAATCAGAGCGGTTATGCCTCCTTTCACCATGACATCACCACGCAGCATATCGGTGGCACCCTGAGTAATGAACTGGGCGAGTCCATAAAGGCCTCCGGGAGTATACTCCGTAGCCAGAATAGGAATATCAAGCTTCTGCCTGAGCTTGGCGCAATTGTAAATATCATCTTCGGGCAGCGGGTCTTCATACCAATAGAAACCAAGCTCTTCGATAGCCCGCCCTACGCGCACAGCATCCTCATAACCATAAGACCAGCACGAGTCGAGCATCAGCACCATGTCATCACCCACCGCACTGCGGACAGTCCGGCTGATTTCAATATCCTCATCAGGTTTGGCATGTGGATGTATCTTGTAGGCCTTCCATCCCCGAGACTTGTACCCTAAGGCCTCATCGGCATAGTCCTGAGCAGTAGGCAAGAACGCCGAGCTGGCATAGGCTGGAACGCTCTCGCGACAGGTGCCAAGCAGTCTGTGTATTGGCAGGTTGGCCACCTTACCCGCTATATCCCAGAGGGCAACGTCCAGCGCACCGATGGCCGCCAGAGAGGCAAACCGATTGCAGCGCCACAGCGCATGCCACAGGCGACCAATATCCAGCGGGTTCTGGCCGATGAGAACCGGCTTCAGATAGCTGAGCAGCGGACCGGCATTGTCAACAGCGCTCCGCATCGCCGTACCCAGA
>CAYZOI010000014.1:0-24122 GCA_964480145.1 uncultured Dehalococcoidaceae bacterium
CATCAGCACCAAGCACCAGATCAAATGTCTCGGCGCGGATTCTGCTTCGCAGGACATCGGGTTTATATAATTCGCCATTAACCAGTATTAAAGCCTTCATTTGGTTTACTCCACATACAAAAAGGCTACCCTGTATGGAGGGTAGCCTTGTGTTTTGGTGTATTCGCATTCCCTCCGCCGGTATTACCCGGATCAGGTTCTTTGGGTCGACGTGGGTGATCACACTCCATGATCAAGCACATCTTCTCAGCCTGGTTCCCCCAAGCTCCCCGTCACTATAAAGTTGTTAACGTAAATTCAGTATAACACTTACACCATGCCTCTAGCAAGAGTTAGTGATGGGTAACCTGCATTTGGTTAGACTAGGTTAAAAGCTCAGAGAATTGCGATTTCTCTGTCCGCAAACTCTTGTGTTTGCTGCGAGTACACACAATAGCCTATAATGACAGAGTAGTTATAAAAGGCTTACTCTCATCAGCAGAAATACCCATTCTCTGGGAAGACTTCGAACCTGAAGCAGTAAAACCTGTCCCTGAAGATGCTTCCTATCGCTCACTGGAGCAAAAACTGAAAGGAAAACGGTAAATTGAGCACGGTCGAAAAAGCCAAAATCCAGGATGTACCCCAAATCCACCGGCTTATCAATTATTTCGCCGACAGAGACGAAATGCTGCCACGCTCGTTGAGTGATATCTACGAAAACATTCGCGACTATTTCGTCCACCGTAAGGACGAGCGTGTGCTTGCTTGCGCGGCAATGCACATCATCTGGTCCGACCTGGCGGAAATCAAGTCTGTCGCCGTGGCTGAGGAATGCCAGAAACAGGGTATAGGTACCGTGCTCGTTGATGCCTGCCTCAAGGAAGCGGAGTCGCTTGGCATCCCCACTGTTTTCTGCCTGACCTATCAGCCCGCTTTTTTTAAGAAATTTGGCCTCAATGAGATAGATAAGATGGAGCTGCCGCGCAAGATCTGGACCGAATGCTTCCGGTGCCCCAAATTCCCTGACTGCGGAGAGGTAGCACTCATCCGTCATTTTGAAAACGAAAGGGCGTAGTCACGTGGAAGAGACTCTTTCCAGCCAACTAATTTACGATGGAAGGGCGGTAAAGCTGAGGGTGGATTCCGTCCGGTTGAGCAATGGACGGCAGACAACCCGCGAAATCGTGGAGCACAGCGACTGTATTGCCGTCGTCGTCATTGATGCGAATAATAATGTGCTGCTGGTAAAGCAGTTCCGCAAGCCGGTGGAGAATGAGCTGCTGGAGATACCTGCCGGAGGTATTGACCCCGGTGAAGACCCTGAGGAGGCGGTCAACCGTGAGCTGCGGGAAGAAATCGGCTACCTACCCCGAAAGGTACAGAGACTGGGCGGCTTCTATTCCGCGCCGGGATATTGCACGGAGTATCTTTACCTTTACCTTGCCACTGAGTTGGTTCCGAGCCAGCTAATCGCGGAAGATACCGAGGCAATCAACGTTGTCCGCGTGCCAATCGAAGATATACCTGAACTCATAGCCTCGGGGCACATCTGCGATGCCAAGAGCATCGCCGGGTTACTTGCCTATCTGAATCGCTTTAAAGAGAAGCAAAAGGCTGACTAGCACAGCCGGTCCGACAGCCTTCTCCCGCCGAGAAGATGCATGTGCAGATGCGGCACCACCTGTCCCCCCTCCTCGCCACTGCCTATCACAAGCCGGTAGCCCTTTTCGGCAACGCCTTCCTGCCTGGCGAGCTTGTTGGCCACCGCGGCCATACGCCCGATTATTGATGTTTCGTCGTCAGTCAAATCGGCCAGAGACGCTATATGCCGCTTTGGTATTATCAGCACGTGGGTCGGGGCCAGAGGGTTGATATCACGGAAGGCCATAACCTCATCATCCTGGTACAGCGTATCGCTGGGAAGCTCGCCGGCCACAATCCGGCAGAAAATACATTCCATAGGCTAACCTTTCTCTTTTCGATACTGGGCTCTGCCCTGCTCGAACAGGTCATTTCCATAGATGTCATTGGCCACAATGGCCGGGAAATTATTCACCGTTAACATCCTGATTGCTTCCGGGCCCAGGTCCTCGTAGGCAATAACTGCCGCCTTTTTAATCGTCTGAGCGAGCAAAGCTCCGGCCCCGCCGGTGGCAATGAAGTACACCGCCTTATATTTCTGCATCGCCTCTCTCGTTTCCATAGAGCGGCTGCCCTTGCCAATCATCGCCTTCACACCGACGGACAGCATGCGTGGGGTATATACGTCCATGCGGCCGCTGGTAGTGGGGCCTGCGGAACCGATGGTACGACCCGGCCTCGCCGGGGAAGGTCCAGCATAATAGATGGTCTGCCCTTTTAAGACAAATGGAAGCTCTTCCTTCTTTTTCAGTGCTTCAACGAGCCGCTTGTGGGCAGCGTCCCGCGCCGTATAGATAGTCCCGGAAATCAGCACGGAGGTGCCTACGGTCAATTCCTTAATTGTTTTTCGGTCAAGAGGTGTGGTTATATGCACCGCTTCCATTTTATAATCTGGCCTCCTTGTGTCGGGCGCAGTGACATTGCAGGTTTATAGCTACCGGCAGGCTGGCAATATGCGTCGGCCTGGCTTCAGCATGCACCGCCAGTGCCGTCGTGGTGCCGCCTATACCCATAGGCCCGATACCCAGGTCGTTGATGCGGGATAAAAGTTCTTTCTCCAGCGCGGCAACTTCCGGGTCGGGATTCGGCTGGTTAACGGGTCGCCATAGCGCCTTCTTGGCCAGCAGCATCGCTTTTTCTGCGGTAGCACCGATGCCCACGCCAACAATCAACGGCGGGCAGGGGCTGGCCCCGGCCTCATCCACTGCCCTGAGAACCGAATCAATAATACCTTCCTGACCATCGCCCGGCCGCAGCATTACCAGCCGGCTCATGTTCTCGGAGCCGGCTCCCTTGGGCAGGCAGATAACCCTGATATGGTCCCCGGTCACAATTTCAGTGTGAATTACCGGGGGAGTATTATCTTTGGTGTTTTTTCTCTCGGAAAATGGCTGGCTGACCATGGATTTGCGCAGGTACCCCTGTGTGTAACCCTGGCTGACACCTTCCGTCACCGCCGCCTCAAGCTCGCCATCGACCACATGCGTGTCCTGTCCCACCTCAAGGAAAATAACGGCAGTACCACAATCCTGGCACAGTGGCAGGTTCTTGGTTTCAGCAACGCGGGCGTTTTCCACCAGCTGATGCAGTATCTCTTTGCCCAGCGGGGACTGCTCGCTCTGCTGCGCCTGCTTCAATGTCGCCAGGACATCTTCGTTAAGCTCAAAATTGGCGCGCTGGCAGAGCCGGGCAACCGTCTCGGTAATGTCTCTGGCCTTTATTTCTCTCAGCTTCGGGGCTATTAGCGCCACCCCCTTTAGCCTGCTGCCAGTTTTTCTATCACCGCATCGGCAACCTGTGAAGTACCGACGCCGGACTCGCTATCAGGCATTATATCATAGGTAACGTTCTTGCCGTCGACGATAACGTCAGCGATGGCTTTTTCCAGTCTATCAGCAGCGTTTTTCTCATCCAGATGGCGAAGCATCATAACGCCGGAGAGCATCATTGCCATGGGGTTTACCTTGTTCTGCCCGCTATACCTGGGAGCACTGCCATGGGTCGGCTCAAAGACAGCGATTTCATCGCCGACATTGGCACCGGGCGCAACCCCCAGTCCCCCCACCAGCCCGGCACAGAGGTCTGACAGGATGTCACCGTAAAGATTCGGCGCCACGATGACATCAAACTGCTGCGGGTTCTTCACCAGCTGCATGGTCATATTATCAACCAATCGGTCTTCAAATTCAATACCCGGATACCCCAGGGCTACTTCCCGGGCAACCCTCAGGAACAATCCATCAGAAAACTTGAGGATATTGGCTTTGCTGATAGCGGTGACCTTTTTCCTTCCGTAAGCGCACGCATATTCAAAGGCGAACCGGACAATACGCCGGCTTCCCGTTTCGGAAATGACCTTCAGGCTGATGCCGGAATCCTCATTGATATTGCCTTTCTTTACCTCCGCGGTGAGCTGGATAAGTTTTAATGCTTCCGGTGTGCCCTGCTCGAATTCAATGCCGGCGTAAAGGTCCTCCACGTTTTCCCTGACGACTACCAGGTCAACATCTTTATAAGGAGAAGGCACGCCGGGATAGGTCTTGCAGGGGCGAACGCAGGCGTAAAGGTCAAGTTTCTTGCGCAGGGTAACATTCACACTGCGAAAGCCCGAGCCAACCGGTGTGGTTATCGGCCCTTTCAGAGCCACCTTGTTTTTTCTTACCGACCCCAGCACTGAATCAGGCAGCGGCGTGCCATATTTGTCGATTACGCCGGCACCAGCTTCAGCCATGTCCCACTGAAAGGCAACGCCGGTAGCTTCCAGAACCCGCCTGGTTGCCTCGGTGACCTCCGGGCCGATGCCATCGCCGGGAATCAGGGTAACATTATAGACCATTGACATTATCCCTCTCTGTTACAGCTTAAAATCGCCATGTTTCTTGATATAAGGAATCAGGCCACCCGCATCGAGGATATGAAGCATCACCTGCGGAATTTTGCCAGAGGTGAGCTTCTGTCCACTGGTGATATCTCTGACCGTGCCCGCGGAAAGGTCGATTTCCAGTTCATCCCCGTCATTGATGCCGTCGGTATCACATACCAATACCGGTAAACCCAGGTTTATGGCATTGCGGAAAAAGATACGCGCCACTGACTTGGCCAGTATGGCACTGACTCCCGCCATCTTAATGACCAGGGGAGCATGTTCGCGACTGGAGCCAAGACCGAAGTTGTTACCAGCCACGATGAAATCGCCTTCACCGACCCGTGAAACGAAGGTGGGGTCAGCATCCTCCAGGACATGCCTGGCCAACTCGGGAAGATTACTCCTGAGGTGCGCATGCCTGCCGGGAATAATGTGGTCGGTAGATATACCATCGCCGAACTTAAAGGCTTTCCCCCTGAGCACTTACATTACCTCCCTGGGATCGGTGATTTCGCCGGTGAGCGCCGTGGCGGCTGCCGTGGCCGGGCTGCCCAGATAAACAAAGGCTTTCGGGTTGCCCATCCGGCCTTTGAAGTTGCGGTTCGAGGTGGAGAGACAGGCCTCTCCATCACCCAGCGCCCCCTGGTGCAAACCAAGGCATGGCCCACAGCCCGGTGGCAGAATCGTCGCTCCGGCCTCAACCAGAGTCCGGAAGTAACCTTTCTCCAGAGAATCCAGATATATCTGCCGCGAAGCGGGAGCGACAATAAGCCTGGTACCGACATGACATTTTTTGCCTTGTAAAATGCCAGCGGCGATTTCCAGGTCGTCCAATCTCCCGTTGGTGCAGGTACCGATAAGGACCTGCTGGATTTTCGTCCCCTTTAGCTCTCGAGCTAAAGCAACGTTGTCCACGGTATGTGGTCGGGCCACGGTGGGCTCAAGAGCATCGAGGTCAATCTGTATTGTCTGCTCATAAACGGCTTCAGCATCGGGAGCGACAGGCTGGTAATCCGTGCCCCGCCCCTGGTCCACCAGGTAAGCTTTCGTTACCTCGTCTGACGGAAAGATGCCGACCTTAGCCCCCGCCTCCACCGCCATGTTGGCCACGGTGAAACGCTGCGACATCGTCATTCCTTTTATCCCGTCACCGCCGAATTCCAGCGCCTTATAGGTCGCACCGTCGGCACCGAGTCGCCCAATAAGATGGAGTATTAAGTCTTTTGCCGAAACGCCTCTTTGAAATTGCCCGGAGACCACAATCTGAATGCTCTCCGGGACACGGAACCAGGTCTTTCCCAATCCCATGGCTACCGCCACATCCGATGAGCCCATACCGGTGGCAAAAGCACCCAGTCCACCCGCCGTCACCGTGTGGGAATCGGAGGCGACGATGACATCGCCGGGCCGGGCCAGGGATTCAGCTACCAGCTGGTGGCAGACACCTTCACCGATGTCAGACATTATCGCCCCGGTCTCGTCGGCAAACTGGCGCAGCACCAGGTGGTCGTTTGAGAGCGTATGCGTCGGGCTGGGAACGGCGTGGTCGATAAACACCGCTGTCCTCTCCGGGCTGGCCAGATTTTTCAGGTTGCCCTCCCTGAATTTCATGACGGTGAGCGGCCCGGTGGTGTCCTGCACGAATGACAGGTCCACCGGGGCAATGACGATATCTCCAGCTCTGGCGTTATTGCCCGATTTGGCGCTCAGTATTTTTTCGGATAATGTCTTACCCATAAGAAATGCTGGAGGCTCCTTGGACCTCGTATCGATGAAAGCAACCCGATTACAACGGGATGTTGCCGTGTTTCCTGGTCGGGCGGGTCTCTTGCTTGTCACGCAGCGCCTCAAGTGCTGCGATTATCTCCGGTCGGGTATCGCGCGGTGGAATAACGGCGTTGATATAACCCATACTCGCCGCGATGTACGGGTTATAGAAGTGCTGACGGTATTCCTCTATCTTTTCTTTTTCCCTGGCGGCGGGGTCATCAGCTTCCTTGATTTCCCGATGATGTATAATGGCCGCAGCGCCTTCCGCCCCCATAACCGCGATCTCCGCCCTTGGCCACGCCAGCGCATGGTCAGCGCCAAGGCTTTGGGCGCACATGGCAATGTAGGCCCCCCCGTATGCTTTACGTATAATCAGCGTTATCTTGGGAACGGTAGCCTCAGAGTAGCACCACAGCATCTTGGCGCCATGCCGGATGATGCCACCCCATTCCTGATAACTCCCGGGCAGATACCCCGGGACATCCACCATGGTCAGCAAGGGAATATTGAAAGCATCGCAGAAACGGATGAACCGGGCTGCCTTGTCCGAGGTATTGACATCAAGGCATCCTGCCAGATGGTTCGGCTGGTTGGCAATGATGCCGACCACCTGCCCGTTAAAGCGGGTAAAGCAGGTGATTATATTCATAGCATAATACTGGTGTGGCTCAACGAATTCGCCATCATCCACTATGGAATGGATGATGTTCTTCATATCATAGACCTTGCTCGCTTCCAGCGGCACGATTCCATCCAGCGTGGGGTCGGTGCGGTCCGGCTTATCTGTGGGTGTTATGTCAAGTGATTTCCCATCACAGCTGGAGGGCAGGTAGTCGAGCAGACTTTTTATCTCCTCGAGGCACTGCTGGTCATTATCGCAGGCAAAATGCGCCACGCCGCTTTTTGTATTGTGGGTCATGGCGCCGCCCAGCGCCTCGTCACTTATTTCCTCGCTGGTGGCCGCCTTGACCACGTGGGGGCCGGTGATATACATGTGGCTGGTCTTCTTCACCATGAAGACAAAGTCGGTCATCGCCGGCGAGTAGACGGCCCCACCCGCCGCCGGTCCCATGATAGCCGATATCTGCGGGATGACGCCCGAAGCACAGGCATTGCGGAAAAAAATGTTGCCATAACCGTCCAGGGCATTGACCCCTTCCTGGATACGCGCCCCGCCGCTGTCAATCAGACTGACCATGGGGCATTTTATCTTCATCGCCAGGTCCATTACCCGGCATATCTTCCTGGCGTGCATCTCACCAAGCGTGCCTCCCCGGCTGGTAAAGTCCTGAGCATAGGCACACACGGTACGACCGTTCACCTGGCCATATCCGGTAACCACGCCATCGGCGGGTATGGATAGTTTGTCCATGCCGAAATCAGCGCAGCGATGTTGCACAAATAAGTCCAGCTCGTGGAAAGTCCCCTTGTCAAAAAGAAGGTCAAGGCGTTCCCGCGCCGTCAGTTTACCGGAGTCATGCTGCTGTCGGATGCGCTTTTGGCCGCCGCCGGCCTTTATTTCCGCTTCCAGTTTGGCCAGCTTCTCCAGTTCCTCTTTCATGCTGCATTTCCTCCGACCGCCAATAATAATACCACAACGTTTCAATACCGCCAAATAGTTGACTTATCGTCTCACCTCACCCCCTTTGTCCCCCTCTCCTCAAGGAGAGGGGTCTTCGCCCCCTCTAGAATTCCCTTCAACCTTTGTTTCCAGCCACCACTTTGCGAAGCGCTGAGAAGATGTTAGAATAATAGTCAATAATTCATTGTCCTAACGGCCTGTCAGGAAAGCGATTTGGAATCAAAAAGTTCCGTCATAAGCGCCACCCACATTGGCAACACCGACTTCCGGTGGGGTGAGCGCACCTACATTATGGGCATCTGCAACCTGAGCCCTGACTCGTTTTCCGGGGACGGTCTCGGCGGTGATATCGAAGCGACGCTGGCAAAGGCCCAGCGTATGGTGGAAGAAGGAGCTGACATCATCGACATCGGCGGGGAGTCCACCCGCCCCGGAATGGAGCCGCAATCCATAGATGACATTGATAAGGAACTGCGACTGGTCATTCCTGCCATAGAAAGACTGGCCGGTGAAATATCGGTGCCCATCAGCATTGATACCTACAAGTATGGCGTGGCCGTTCGGGCACTCAAGGCCGGGGCGGCTATGCTCAACGATATCTGGGCGTTGCAGCGCGACCCCAGGCTGGCGCAACTGGCCGCCGAGCAAAATGTGCCCATAATCATGATGAGCAACCAGCGGGACGCGCCGGTCGATGACATCATGCCCACTATCATTACCGACCTTGAGAGGGCCGTCCGACAGGCAATTGAAGCCGGAGTGCCCGAGCACAATATCATTGTTGACCCGGGTATCGGCTTCGGCAAGAGCCTGGAGCAGAACCTGGAAATCGTTTGCCGTCTGGCTGAACTCAGGACACTGGGCAAACCGATTCTTTTAGGCAGTTCCCGCAAGTCGATGATTGGCCTCGTGCTGGACCTGCCCGCCGACCAGCGCCTTGAGGGCACCGCCGCCACGGTAGCAATTGGCATCGCCAGCGGCGCTGACATCGTCAGAGTCCATGACGTAAAGCAGATGGTCCGCGTCTGCCGGATGAGCGACGCTATTATTAGAAGGAGGATATCACGTGACTGAAGCCGAAATCGTATACCTTGGCCTCGGCTCCAACCTGGGAGACCGCCAGGCCAACCTGGATAGAGCGCTGGAGTTTCTGTCGCAGCGCCTGCGCATGGGAAAGGTATCATCTATATATGATACCGAACCGCTGGGTGACAGCAACCAGCCCCGATTCCTCAACCTGGTGTGCCAGGCCTTCACCCGATTGGAACCCGCGGCGCTTCTCGCGCTCGCCAAGGGAATTGAGCACAAGCTGGGCAGGGTCGGGAAATCGGGCAAACCCAGAAGCATAGACATCGATATTCTCCTCTACGGCGACCAGGTCGTTGAAACCCCGGAGCTGGTTATTCCCCACTCCAAAATGACGGAAAGGGCTTTTGTCCTTATCCCTCTGGATGAAATTGCCTCGGATATCGTTCACCCGGTGGCGGGCAAGACGGTGAAGGAACTGCTCCAGAACGCCACCGAAAAACAGGGCGTGTTAAAGCTGGAATAGGCAGGGATAATCATGTATGAAATAGCCGTGGAAAGCCATTTCGATGCCGCCCATTTCCTGCGGGGCTATCAGGGCAAGTGTGAGGCACTGCACGGGCACCGTTTTCGCGTGGTGGCCAGGATAAGCGCCGCCGGGCTTGATGACGCCGGCATGGCCTATGACTTCACCGAACTGAGAAAGCACCTGAACGACATCCTCGGTAAATTCGACCACACCTGCCTCAACGATGTGCCACCATTCGACGAGATAAACCCCTCTTCCGAGCACCTCGCCACGATAATCTACCGCGAACTCAGGGAAAAACTGACGGGAGCGCCAGTCTCTGTCTCCAGCGTTGAGGTGTGGGAATCTCCCCAGAGCGGTGCGACCTATCGGCCTGACTAATCACGCTGGTCCGGCGGCAGCAGGTCGGGGATGGTGTCCGTAATCGAATAGTTCACCCTGCATTTAGCGCAGTGTAGCGAGCCGCTGACTATCTCTCCCTCGTTTTCCTCTTCGACGGTTAGCTGCAGCTCACCCTTGCACACCGGACATACCAGGATGTCCATAAGCTCTCTTCTCATAAACCTGATTATAGCACGATTGGCCTTTACTTTTAACCTGCTTTTAACCGCAATCGTGCCCGTTAATATGGCGACTTTTTTGACAAATAAAATTTGCCTGTGATAACATACCAAACGGTTGCATATTTTAAAAGAGGGGACGAAAAAAACATGAGAAAAAACCTGACCAAGGAGAAAATTCAGGCCGGTGAAACCGCCTACGGTGTATTCGTCAATGTCTCCAATCCCTCCCTTGTCGAAATCGTCGGCCATCTTGGGTTTGATTTTGCCCTCATCGATGCCGAGCATGGTCCAATGGGTCTGGAATCCTGCGAGCAGATGATACGGGCAGCCGACGCGGCTAACACCACGCCACTGGTTCGTGTCGCCATGAACATCCAGCAGAACATCCTCCGCTACCTCGATATGGGTGCTCTGGGCGTGCAGCTGCCGCTGCTTAATAACAAGGCCGATGTGGAAAGCGTGGTGCGCTCGGTCAGGTACCGACCGGTGGGCAAGAGAGGCCTGGCCGGGGTCAGGGCTAACAACTGGGGAATGTGGGGGCCGATGGCCGAGTACGTAGAGGAAGCAAACCGCCAGAATCTGGTCATCGTGCAGATAGAGACCATGGAGGCGGTGGAAAACATCAAAGAGATACTGACCGTTCCCGACATCGATATCGTATTCATCGGTCCGAATGACCTGTCTGCAGCTATGGGTTACACCGGTCAGCAGAACCATCCTGAAGTACATAAAATGATTGATAATCTCGTTAAGGAAATCCACGCCGCCGGCAAAGCCACCGGCACTATAGCCTATGACGCTGATACACTTAAACTGCGCAAGGAACAGGGTTTTAAGTTCATCGTTTACAACATCGTAGCGATGATTGTGAAATCGGGTCGTGAATATCTGAAGCTGGCACGGGGATAGTCGTAACACACAACGTTCCGCATATTGAACTAACGGAGAGCTGGGACAGGTATGAAATCGGGTGGGGCTGGAGCCGGAGCCAATAATAAGGCAACCGTAAAGGTCAGCGTTGAGGTTATGTCCTGGCTGAAGGAGGACTTCGAACACGAAGGCTGGGACAGGCTGGTTTTCGACCAGGAAATTACCCGGAATTCATCGATTATGGACCTGCTGCAACAACTGGCCAGGAAGTATCCCAGATTCAACCAGAAGGCTTTCATCGACTCCAAACACAATTTGCTTGACTACAGTGCGGTGATTTTGAACGGCACGTTTCTGTCCTCGCTCCAGAACCTTGATACGGAACTGAAAGAAGGAGACAATATAAAATTAACCCCGGGTTTTTATGGGGGATAAAAGGAGGAATGCAAAACATGTATGGCTCTACAGGTAAAGTACTGAGAGTCGATATGACTCAGGGCAAGCTATGGGATGAGGCCCTGGACGAAGCCACGCTCCGCAGGTATCTCGGCGGTACAGGACTTGGCGCCAAGTATCTGATGGAAGAGGTGGCCCCAAAAATCGACTGGTCTGACCCGAAGAACATTTTCTTCCTCGGCTCAGGCATTCTCGGCGGCAGCCGAATTCCAGGATGCGGCACCATTTCCATAACCACTAAAGGTGCCTTAACCAACGGCGCCACCTCCTCACAGGCGAACGGGAACTTCGGGGCCTACCTTAAATGGTGCGGCTATGATGCCATCGTCGTTCAGGGCGCTTCTACCACCTGGAAATACCTCTACCTGCATGAAGGTGGTGCCGAACTCAGGGACGCCAGTAAATTAGTAGGCAAAGGCTCCTGGGAAACAGAGGATGCCATCAAGGCAGAACTGGGCTATAAAGAAAGAGCCATGAGCGTCTTCAGCATCGGCCCGGCGGGCGAGAATATGGTAAGGTTCGCCGGCGTATTCGGCGACCGCGGCCATGCCGCCGCCCACAATGGCCTCGGTGCCGTGATGGGCTCGAAAAAACTCAAGGCTTTTGCCGCCCAGCGTGCCCCCAATAAACTTCAGTTTGCTGACTCGCAAAAACTCGGCGAGCTGGCCAAAAAGACCACTGAAGGGGCCAAAGCCTTTGGCGGCGGCGGCGTTTTCAACTGGGGTACCAGCCGGGTGGTACCGGCCGCAGAGCCTGCAGGCTGGCTGCCGGTCAAGAACTACCAGACCAACGTCTTTCCGGAAAAAGACCTCTTTGACGGCCAACGAATTCGTTCTCTCTTCCAGAGCCAGAACTACCCGTGCTATGGCTGTGCATCCCACCACTATGAACTCATGACCGTTACCGAGGGCCCATACAAGGACTTCTTCGGCAAAGAGCCTGAATATGAGCAGTGGGCTTCCTGGGGACCGCAGATCGGACAGAAAGACCCGGGAGCCGCCGTGGTACTCTCGAATGAGTGCGACAACCTCGGTATGGATACCAACGAGGCGGGATGGCTTGTTGGCTGGGTGATGGAATGCTACCAAAAGGGTGCTCTGAAAAAGGAAGACCTCGGTGGCCTGGAAATGACCTGGGGAAACGTGGAGGCAACCCGCGCCCTGTTGAAGAAAATCGCCAACCGCGAAGGCTACGGTGATACCCTGGCGGAAGGCGTGAAACTCGCCGCCGAAAAAATGGGCGGCGAGGCGGTTAATTGGGCTATCTTCACCGGCAAGGGCAATACGCCCAGAGGCCATGACCACCGCGGACGCTGGGTGGAAATGCTGGACACCGTTGTTTCTGACACCGGTACACTTCAGACCCAGATGCTGGTGACGAACAAAGACCTGTGGAAGATGCCCAATCCGATGGACGTCTTCAACCCCGACCATATCGTTCAGGCCGAGGCCAACTCCACCGGCTCCATGACCGTCAGTGATTGCCTCGTCCAGTGCTGGTTTTGCAGCTTCAACGATACGGAAACGCAGACCGAATCCATCAACGCCGCCACCGGCTGGAACATCAGCCTGGAAGAGGTAATGAAAATCGGTCGGCGCGTGGTCGCTATGATGCGTATCTATAATCTCAAGGCCGGCCTGACCCCGGACAAGGAGAAGCCATCGCCAAGGTACTGCTCGCAATCCGTAGATGGCCCGAATACAGACAAGCCCATTGCGCCTCACTGGGAAAAGATGATGGACCAGTACTACAAGATGATGGGCTGGGATAGAAAAACCGGTATGCCGCTGCCAGAGACTTTGAAAGAACTGGGCATTGAAGACCTGGCAAAATAACCGGATTCAGCTAAAGGAGTAGGATGCAGAATGAAAATTGACCCGGAACTATGCATCGTGTGTGAGGCCTGTCTGCCCTACTGCCCGATGGAAGCCATCAGCATGAAGGATGATATGGCTGTCATCGATGAGGACGAGTGCGTGGACTGCAACGTCTGCCTCAAGTCCGGCGTCTGCCCCGTCGATGCCTTCGTCTTCGAGCCGGCTCCCTGGCCTCGTTCCCTGCGTGCCACCTTCTCCAATCCCAGGACCGAGCACAAGGAAACGAAAATCCCCGGGCGCGGCACGGAGGAGATGAAAACCAACGATGTCACCGGCCGCTTTCACCGCGGCTGGGTCGGCATGGGCTGCGAGTTCGGCCGCCCGGGCATCGGCGCCCGCTTCCGCGATATCGATAAGGTGGCCCAGGTGCTGGCCAAACACGGCGCGGAGTTTGAGGCCAAGAACCCGGTTACCTTCCTCATGGAAGACCCCAAGACCGGCAAGATACGGGAAGATGTGCTCAACGAGAAGGTGCTCTCCGGCATCATCGAGTGCCTCTACCCCATCGACAAGTTCGAGGAAATCCTGGACGCCCTGAAAGAGGTGTCCAGGGAGATTGATACCGTCTTCAGTTGTGAGGTCATTAACCGCGCCGACCCCGATGGCTCTTATCCATTGCGGAAGCTGATGGATAAGCTGGGCGTTTCGTATCGCATCAATGGAAAACAGTGTGTCGGCCTGGGCAAGCCCGCAGCGGACGTCTAAGGAGAAAACGAATGACACATACTTTGCATCGTCGCGGCAGCGCTGAAAGCCTGAGTGAAGACTATGTGATGCTGTGTATACCAGCCATGGGCTTTAATGACGAAGGGCACGCCCCCAAGCTCAAGAAATTCCTTGAAATTGCCGTGCGTCACGACCCCAAAAACATCGGCTCCATCAAGCTGGGAAATATGTACAGCCATTCCAAGGAAGAGGTCGTCGAGGCTGCACAGGCGGTGGTTCACGCCGTATTTGATAACCCAGAAGCCATATCCGAGGTGCTGACCGAGCTCAAGGAGGCTGACCTCGGGCAATCGGTGGTGGTGAGCGGTATCTTTGAAAATGTTGACCGGTGCATTGAAAAGGCTGGTCTGAAGCACCACACCGCCAACTTCTCACTTGGCATCTGGGGCAAGACGGAAAAGCTGCCCGAGGATGAGGTTCTCGAAGTCGACACCATGTGCGGCCATGCCATGATATCGGCCAACCTGATAAAGTCCATGGTGGATGAAATAAAAGCCGGTCGCAAGACCCCTGATGAGGCAGCAAAAGCGCTGGCACCACACTGTGCCTGTGGCATTTTTAACCCGGCTCGAGCGGCCAAGCTAATGGCAGCAATGGCCCAAAAATAGCGGACTTCACCCGTAGTAACCGAATACTGCAACACAGGTACTACCCATTGTATAATGGGTAGTGCTTTATTAGAGCATTTTGCCGGAATTCAGGGGGCAACATAAAGAATGGAACTGACCGAGATTGAATTACCCTGCGGGGAATGTGTGCTCACGGCGCGGATACCGACCAAGAACATCGCCTGCGTTCTCACCAAGCAGGACGCCCCAGGTCTGACCGATGAAAGGCAGGCTATCACGCAGAGCCTGCGCTCGCCGATAGAGTCACCACCATTGCGCGACCTGGTCGAACCGATCGATAAAGTAGTGGTTATCGCCACCGATAATACCCGGCCCTGCCCCGATGACCGTATCTTGCCGCCGCTGCTCGCCGAGCTGGAAAGTAAAGTGCCGCGAGAGAATATCACCATCATCGTTGCCCTCGGCCTGCACCCGCCGCTGGACAGGGCTGAACTTGCCCGAAAACTGGGTGAAGGTATCGTGGCCGGCTATAACGTCTTCAACCACGATGTGAACGATACCGTCTACATTGGCACCACCTCACGGGGTACGCCAGTGGACATCAACCGCCGGGTTATTGAAGCCGATTTCCGCATCAGCACCGGGTTTATCGAACCCCACTTTTTCGCCGGCTTCTCCGGGGGGCGGAAGAGCATCGCGCCCGGAGTGTTCAGCATCCGTTCCGCCTACCACAACCACGGCTACCGGATGGTAGAGCACCCGCAAGCGCGCGCCGGCATTCTCAAAGGAAATCCACTGCACGAAGACCTTGTTGAGCAGGCACAGATGGCCAAGCTCAACTTCATTGTCAACGTGCTGCTCAATAAGGATAGAGAGATAACGCACGTCGTTGCCGGCCACCCATTTAAAGCACATGAAAAAGGTTGCCAGATAGAGAAAGAAATCGCCGGCGTCGAAGTGCCCCAGAGAGCGGACATCACCATTACCACCAACAGTGGAGCACCGCTTGACCTGGACCTGTACCAGACCTGCAAGGGCATTGACACCGCCTCACAGGTTACTCGCGACGGCGGAATAATAATCGTGGCTTCATCATGCAGCGCCGGCATCGGACCGAAAGCATTCCTGGAACTGCACCGCTCGGTTGATTCTCCCAAAGAGGTTATAAGAAAGATAAAGCGGGAAGAGCCTATCGGTGTCCAGTGGGAAAACCAGATTCTGGCCCGCACCCAGTTGAAGCACGATATCTATCTGGTCTCAAGCCTGGATGACAGCATAGTTAATGACATGATGATGACGCCGGTCAGCACCATCGAGGAGGGCCTGAAGAAAGCCTTTTCCGTGCTGGGGAAGAACGCCGAGGTCGTTGTGATTCCGGAAGGTCCCCTCATCCTCCCCCTTCTGGAAGAGTGAGCGCTTTCCTTGACGCAGTCTGGGTGCTGTGCTATATTTTGGGGTGAACGCCCCCGTTGCAACAGTGCCACAAAGGTAGCGTATGAGCATGGTGACAGAAACAGAAGCCGCCAGCCAGAAACCGGAAGATGGTATTTCAGTCAACCCCGGTATCATTAAGAGAGATATTGAACCTGACCGCCCTACTTTTATCCAGTCCACCGTAATCGCACACCAGTTCACTGCCCACACTGGTATCACCCCTCACTTCATACCAGCAAATCCTCGAAAGGAGTCACTGTCGTGAAAGAAAACTTGCATTCTTATATGAAGGTCGGTATCGTGCAGTTTATGGCCTACCCGGAGATGGGTACGGTTGAGTCCATCCGTAAGATTGCCGAGGACGCATTTTTCGGCGCCATTGAGATTGCCTCAATACCTGAAGATATCCGGGATGAGGTGAAACAGATACTCGAGACAAGCCACCTCGTTATCGGCTACGCTGGTCAGCCGCTGTTGCTGAATAACAAACTGGACCTCAACAGCCTGGTGCCACAACAGCGTGATGCCGCCATCTCGATAATCAAAGGTGGCGTGGACGAAGCATACCAGCTCGGTGCCAGGCAGCTCGCCGTGCTCAGCGGTCCGGCGCCAGCCAAGGAGAAATACAGCCAGGCAAAAGAACTGCTGGCCGACTCACTCTCCCAGATATGCAGCTATGCGCAGAGCAATGGTGATCTCGGCATCACCATGGAGATATTTGACCGCGAGTACGATAAGAACCGCCTCATCGGCCCCACCCCAGAGGCGGTTGATGTAGCCAGAGAGGTGAACCGGCATTACCCCAACTTCGGCTTGATGATAGATTTGAGTCACCTGCCATTGCTTAAAGAGACGTCTGACTACGCAGTTAAATCGGCTAAAGACCACCTGACACATGTACACGTCGGCAGCTGCATACTGAAAGATAAGAACCACCCGGCCTACGGGGATAAACATCCTCCGTTTGGGCTCGCCGTGGGTGAAAACGATGTTGAAGAAGTAAGGTTGTTCTTAAAAGCCCTGATGGAAATCGGGTACATAGGCGAGGGGAAACAGAACGTTGTTGCCTTTGAGGTCAAGCCGCTACCGGGGCAAAGTCCGGATGTGGTGATGGCCAACGCCAAACGTACTCTTATGGAGGCATGGGCCAGGCTTTAGCCGATTTACCGGGAATGACCCTGCCAAATCGCAATATTACTAACCGCGCCATTCCATAGTACATACGGGAAGGAGAAAGAGCGTAACCTGATGGCACAGAACCTTATCAAGGATTTAACCAGGCTAGTCGGCAAAGAGAATATACTGGCCGACCTTAAGGACCTAATCTCCTATTCCTACGATGCCACGATGAGGCAGGAGCTTCCAGATGTCATCGTCTTTCCGCACAGCACGGCAGAAGTCCAGGCGATAATGAAGCTGGCCCATCAAGAAAAGATACCGGTGGTGCCCCGCGGTGCCGGTACCAATCTGTCCGGCGGCACCATCCCGGTCAAAGGCGGCATTATTCTTGAGACCAGCCGCATGAACCGCATCCTTGAGATAAATACTGCCAACCGCAGGGCGGTGGTTGAGCCCGGGGTGGTCAACCTCGATTTGCAGAACGTCCTAGCGCCGCTCGGTTATTTTTATCCGCCCGACCCGGCCAGCCAGAAAAGCTCTACGCTGGGCGGCAACATCGGTGAGAATGCCGGCGGACCGATGTGCCTCCGTTACGGGGTGACTTCCAAATACGTATGCGGTATGGAGATTGTCCTCGCCGACGGCGAGGCGATTAACACCGGCGATTACGTCGAAGATTACCCCGGCTACGATTTGAGAGGCCTTTTCATCGGGTCGGAAGGAATACTGGGCATAGCCACCAAGCTAATCCTGCACATCATCCCCAAACCAGAAGCATCACGGACCCTGCTGGCCATCTTCGACCACCTCGAAGACGGCGGTCAGGCCGTATCCGACATCATCAGCGCCGGCATCGTTCCCGGCGCCATGGAACTTCTCGACCAGAAAATGTGCCAGGTAATCGAACAGAGTGTTAACGCCGGCTACCCCACCGATGCCGCTGGTATCCTTCTTATTGAAGTCGCCGGGCTGGCGGACACGCTGGAAAAGCAGGTTCAGGAAATATCAGCAATATGCCGGAAAGATAAAGTGCGTGAACTGCGCATCGCCCAGAGCAATGCGGAACGCGATGCACTCTGGAAAGGCCGCCGCGGGGCTTTCGGGTCGGTAGCCAGAATCTGTCCCCCTTACATAGTATGCGACGGTACTGTCCCCCGGAATAAGCTGCCAGAGGCCCTTCGCAAAGTAGGCGAGATTGCTGAGAAAAATAAAGTGCTTATCGTAAATGTGGCCCATGCCGGTGACGGGAACCTTCACCCTCTGATTCTGTTTGACGTTAATAACCCTGAAGAACGCAAGGCCGCAAAAATAGCCAGCGAAAATGTCCTTGATGCCTGTATCGCCATGGGCGGTACCATATCCGGTGAGCACGGCATCGGTCTGGAGAAAATGGACGCCATGCGTTCCATGTTTGACCCGCCGGATATTGCGGCCATGCGCAAAGTGAAGCACGTTTTTGACCCTGATGACGTTTTTAACCCGGGAAAGATGTTCCCACCGGAGGCAGAAACGCCGCAGCCGGTAAAAGGAGGAGCATCACGCTAATGAATAAAGACTCTTCACAGGCCAGGCAGGCTTTCCATCAAAAGCTCAGCGAGATAGTCGGCGCCAAGAATGTACTGACGGACGAAAAGGCAACTGCCCCCTATACGGTTGACGGGCTCACGCCCCAGGCCGTCACCTGCCCAGCTACAACCGAGCAGGTAGCCAGTATCGTCAAAGCCGCTAATGAATCCCGAACAACACTCATCCCATGGGGAGGTGGCTCCAGACAGGAGAACGGGCCATGCCTTAATTCGGCCGACACCGTGCTCTGTCTGAAAAATATGAACCAGGTTGTCGAGCTTGATGCCGGCAATTTCACCGTACAGGTACAGGCGGGCATAGTCAACGATGAGCTGCAGAAACAGCTGGCAAAAGAGAACTTCTTCCTCCCCCTGGACCCCTTCTATACGGAGCGTTCAACTATCGGTGGCGAAATCGCCGTCAACGCCAACGGGCCGCGCAGGACCATGTACGGGTTGATTCGCGACCTCGTTCTTGGGGTTACGGCTGTCACCCCAACCGGCGACATCGTCCATACCGGCGGGAAGACGATGAAGAACGTGGCCGGCATAGACCTGTGCCGGATGTACATCGGCTCGTGGGGTACCCTGGGCGTCATCACCGAGGCCGTGCTGAGGCTCTTCCCACTGCCTGAAACGAGCACCGGTCTCTATATGACCTTCCCCGACCCGGAAGAGGCCTTTCGGATGGTCGGCCAGCTCCTGAACTCGCCGTTGACGCCCAGCGCCATTGAGCTTGCTGACCCGGTGGCCGGGCAAAACGTAGCGGAGGCCGCAGGCTCAGCACTTAACGACGGCGAGGTGCTTTTAATTGTCAACGCCGAGGGAACGAAGGATGATGTGGAGCGACACCGTAAAGATATCGTTTCACTCGCCGAGGCCAACAGGGCGAAAACCACCATAACGCTGGAAGGCGAAGAAGCCTCCCGCGCCTGGAAAATGTACCGTGATGCCCACGAGGCAATGCCTGGTGACAACTCATCAACTCTTCAGGGCAAGGCCTCGGTGCCCATCAGTAAACTGGGAGATATGTATAAAGAAGTGAAGAAAATCAGCGCCAGCCATGGCGTGAAAACTGGCATGACGGCCCAATGCGGCAGCGGAATACTTTACACCTACCTGACCGGTACTCCAGAGAAGCTGGTAACCCTCACCGGTGTACTGAAAAAGGCAGCGGTCGACCGGGGCGGGTTCTTTCTCGTTGAATCGGCGCCGCTTTCGTTCCGAAAAGAGGCGACCATTCTGCCGCCACGCAATGACTACCGATTAATGAGACGACTGAAGACTGAGTTCGACCCGAAAAATATTCTGAACCCGGGTCGATTAGTAGGAGGTCTACGCTGACTATGCCAACGGTGGTTGAGGAATTAGCGGAAACATTACAGTTGTGTAACAAGTGCGGGCTCTGCCTGGCGGGCTGCCCTATCTATAAAATTACCGGCATAGAATGGACCAGCGCCAGAGGGCGCGTGGCACTGCTCCGCAGTGCCCTTCTCGATGAGAGGTTGGAACTTGCTGACCTGAATGACCCGATATTTAACTGCCTGACCTGCAACGGTTGCCTGGAGCATTGTCCGCCCGGAGTGCCAACGGGGGACATTATCTTCCGGGCCAGGCAGGAGCTGCTCAGGAAAAAGGGAGACTCCTGGACACAGCGCCTGCTGTTCCAGAAATTACTGCCTAACCCGGATCTGATTTATAAAGCTTCCAGGCTTCTCAGACTGGCTGATGTCACCGGCCTTCGTACCCTGGCGAGGAAGACCGGCCTGACCAGACTGGTCGGTGACGCCGGGAAGGCAGAAGCCATGGTACCCAGAGTGCCTTCCAGCAAAGGCCTGAAAGCTATAAAGCGCATGGTCAAAAAGCTTGACAAGCCCAAGCACCATGTGGCCTATTTCGTTGGTTGCTACGCACCAAATTTCGCACCGGAAAGAGCGGCAGCAACTATTCGCGTGCTCAATAAAAATCAGGTGGAAGTCACCGTGCCCGACTTTGTCTGCTGCGGCCTGCCCGCCGCCGGCTACGGTGAAATGGAGTCGGCACGGGACCTGGCCAGAAAAAACATCGAGCTGGCCGGCAATCTTAAAGTGGACGCGGTCGTTACCCCCTGCGCCAGTTGCAGCTCATTTTTGAAAGACTATGCCAAACTGCTGGCTGACGACCCCGAATGGGCCGAGAAGGCAAAGGAGTTTGCCGGTAAAGTCAGGGACATCAGCGAGTTTCTGGTTGACATCGGCCTGAACACCGAAATGGGCGAACTCCAGAAGAAAGTCACTTTCCATGACCCCTGCCACCTCGCCCACTATCAGAAAATAAAGGACCAGCCACGCACCATATTAAAGAGTATCCCGGGCGTCGAGTTTATTGAGATGGGTGAAGCTGACATGTGCTGTGGCGCTGCGGGCAGCTACGCCTTCAAGAACTACGATTTATCCCAGAAGGTGCTGGAACGAAAGATTGATAACGTTGCCAAGACCGGCGCCGATACCCTGGTATCGAGCTGCCCCGCCTGTATCATGCAGCTTTCCTGCGGCGTGGGCCGGCAGAAGCTGCCGGTATCTGTCCTCGAAATCGTGGAACTGCTTGATGAAGCGTACCGGAATGCCCAAGGCAACGGGTAAACGCAATCAGCATTTTTCTGACGGAGTCAAGCCATGAAGATAGTCATTGCCCCACAGGGATTCAAAGGAAACCTCACCGCTCTGGAAGTAGCGCGGGCCATCGAGGAAGGGGTAAAGCGCATCGCGCCCGATGCCGAAACGGTACTCAAGCCAATGGCCGATGGTGGTGAGGGCACCGTGCAGGCACTGGTCGATGCCACCGGCGGCGAACTGATAACCACAGAGGTTACCGGGCCCTTGGAAGAACGGGTGAGCGCCCACTGGGGCATTCTGAGCGACGAGACCACCGCCGTGATTGAGATGGCTTCCGCTTCCGGTCTGCCGCTCGTGCCCCCGGAGAAACGCAATCCGTTTATTACCACCACTTACGGTACCGGCGAGCTGATTCGCACCGCGCTCGACCGCGGGTGTCGGAAGCTGATTATCGGCATCGGGGGCAGCGCTACCAATGACGGTGGTGCCGGCATGGCACAGGCGCTCGGTGCCAGACTTCTGGATGCTGATAACAAAGAGCTTCCCTTTGGCGGCGCGGCGCTGGCCAGGCTGGAACGAATTGACATCTCCGGCATGGACCCGCGGCTGGCCGACTTTGAAGTAACGCTCGCTTCCGATGTCAACAACCCGCTGTGCGGGCCTCGAGGCGCTTCCGCCATCTACGGGCCACAGAAAGGCGCCACTCCCGAAATGGTGAAGCAGCTTGATGCCGCGCTCTCGCATTACGCTGACGTGATTAAAAGAGACCTTGATATCGACCTCAGAGATGTGCCCGGGGCCGGGGCAGCCGGCGGGCTGGGGCTGGGACTGATGGTCTTTTTAAAAGCCAAGGCAGTGCCCGGAATCGATGTTGTCATCAGGGCAACCAATCTGGTTGCCGACTTAAAAGGCTCTGAAATTGTCTTTACCGCCGAAGGCCGTATTGACTGCCAGTCAGCGATGGGCAAGGTTCCAACCGGCGTGGCCATGGCCGCCAAGGAATTCGGCGCGACGGTTATCGCGCTGGCGGGCGAGGTGGCTGATGACTGCCGGGTGGTCTTTGACCAGGGAATCGATGCCGTGCTCAGCATCGCTCCGGGACCGATAACGCTTGACCAGTCCATGGCCGAGGCGGAGAAGCTGCTGGCCAACGCCGCCGAATGTGCCATGCGCTTCATTGCCAGCCAGGCCAAGCAATAGATTGGCGCGAAGAAATAAATAACATCGGGGGAGGGCAATACCATCCCCTGATTTTTAAGAATTTGTTTGTGAAGAGTTACCGGTTTGCTTGTGTCCCGGTTTTTCCAGTAAAATGAGGTAACTTTGGAGAGAAAGAAGTCCAGAAGATGGTAAACCTGCCCGTTCTGGTGCTGAACCAGAGCTACGAACCGCTCACCATATGCCGGGCCAAGCGTGCCGTCGTCCTGGTTTACCAGGGCAAGGCGGAGATGCTGGAGAACGGTCTTGGCTTTATCCGTACCGTCAGCGATAGCTTCGAGCTTCCTTCGGTGATACGCCTCGCCTACATGGTGAAACGCCCTTACCGGCAGAAAAAATTGACCCGCTATGAGATATTCAACCGTGACAAATATACCTGCCAGTACTGCGGCAAGGAAACCAAGCACCTGACCCTGGACCATGTCACTCCACGCTACCGGGGCGGACAGCACACCTGGGAAAACGTGGTCAGCGCCTGCGTACCCTGCAATCGCCGCAAGGCAGGAAGAACCCCGAAGGAAGCCGACATGAAGTTCATCCGCAAACCGGCTTACCCCAGCGACAATCTCCTCTTCAGCATCCCCTACCGCTATCGCCAATCCAGACACGAATGGCAGAAATACCTGCCGCAGTGAGGACGCCGGTTAGTATGAGACCTCACTGAGCGGCAACTCCACGGTCGCCTCGCTCTCCAGCTGCACGAGCACCGTTTCCTTCAGCGGGTTACTGCCCACGACCGTCGCATCGCCCATGGGCGTTGATATCTGCTGGCCCGTCCTGGGCATCTTCTCCTTCATGGTACGGTACTGCTCATTCTCATAGCCCAGGCAGCACATCAGGCGACCGCAGACACCGGAAATTTTCATCGGATTCAAGGGAAGACCCTGGTCTTTCGCCATCCTGATTGAAACCGGGGCGAACTCGTTGATAAAGCTCATGCAGCACAGCGGGCGACCGCACCGACCGAAGCCACCTATGAGCTTGGCCTCGTCCCTGGTACCGACCTGCCGCAGTTCCACCTTCGCCTTGAACTGCCTAGTCAACCGGCGCACCAGCTCGCGGAAATCCACCCTCTGCTCAGCGCTGAACAGGAAGCTGAGGCGGCTGCCATCAATGTTATAGTCCGCCGAAAGGAGTTTCATCGGCAGCTGGAGCTCCTCTACCATCTCCCCGCACTGGCTTAACGCTTCCTCAGCCCTGGCCTCAAGCTCCTGAGTACGTAAAATATCCTCTGGCTCAGCCTTGCGCATGACCGGCTTGAGTGGCTCGTTAATCTCGTTCGCCAGCGCTTGCCGCGGAGCAATGACCACCTTACCCATCTCCTGCCCCCGGCTCGTCTCCACGATAACGTGGTCATTGACCTCAAGATCGAGGCCAGCGGGTTCAAAGTAATAGACCTTTCCCGCCGTCTTGAATCTAATACCAACAATTTGATCAGCCATCGTTCACCATTATCCTGATATTCCGTTCCCTTCGGTTACTCTCTGTCTTTCCCGGCATATCAAGCATCAGCACTTCCATTACCAGTCGTGGATTGGCGTTTCGCCTGAGCTGCCTTTCCGCAGCCCTGATGCTGCCAAGACAATCCCTTATCTGCTCCATAGTATACTGCCCGGCCACATTATTCAACATATTCAACTGGTCGATATTGACCACATAATCCGGACAACCTGCCTTCACGAGCAGCAGGTCGCGCCACCAGCCCAGCCAGAGGTCAAGTATTTCCCTTACCGCT
>CAYZOI010000014.1:24140-26785 GCA_964480145.1 uncultured Dehalococcoidaceae bacterium
GCACCGCGCCCCGGTTCTGCGCATATTGAGTTGCCAGCTGCGCCGCGTGGCTAAAGCGTGCCTCGGTGTCCGCCCGGATAACTTCGTATAAATGTTCCAGCTTTTCCGCCCGCTCCTGCAATATCTGGTCGCCGGAAAACGCCGCGATTGCCCAGCCCAGACACCCCCGGGACAACCTGGCCAGGAGTTTCGCCTGTTTTGGTTCAATTCCCCAGCACTTCTGGAGGGCCTCTTCCACCTCAGGAGAAGGAAGCGGGGTCAGCTCCAGGCGCTGGCAGCGCGAGACCACCGTTTCCGGCAGGAGCTTATCATTCGTGGTCAGCAAAAGGAAAAGCGTTTTATCCGTGGGCTCCTCCAGCGTTTTGAGCAGGGAGTTTGCCGCCTCAACCGACAGCAGTTCCGCGTCTTCAATGATAAACACCTTGCATTTACCTTCAAAAGGAGGCAGGCTGGCTGAGTGCTGCATATCCCGCACCTGGTCAATACTGATAAGCTTGGCTTCACCGGCACCTTCATTCCGGGTCAGGTTAATTACCTGAACATCGGCATGATTGCCGGCAACGACCTTCTGACAGGACTGACAATCTCCACAGGGCGGTTCCGGCGACTCACAGTTCAGGGCCTGTGCCAGATTGAGCGCCACCGTCACCTTGCCCACGCGGGGTGGGCCAATCAGCATATAGGCGTGAGCGAGGGTGCCCTGCTCCAGGCCACGCTGTAGAATGGATACCACCCTATCCTGCCCCACTACCTGCCACATGTTAGATTATACCTTTCAGACCACGTCATGCCGGAGCAAGTCCTCATACGTTTCCCGTCGGCGGATAAGGCGTGCCCTGCCGTCACTGACCATCACGATTGCCGGTTTCAGCGAGGCATTATAGTTGCTGCCCATCGCCAGGCAGTAAGCGCCGCAGTCAGGCAACGCCAGTATATCTCCTGGGGCAATTTCAGGAAGGTCAATGTCCTTGATAAGGATATCACCGGACTCACAGAACTTGCCGGCAATGGTAACCTTCTTCTTCTCTTTATCGTTCATCCGGTTCGCCACCACGGCTTCATACCGCGCATCATAAAGGGCGGGACGGATATTATCCGCCATGCCGCCATCAACGGACACGTAACATCTGATGCCGGGTATCTCCTTGATCACGCCTGTTCTATACAGCGCCACGCCTGCCCGTCCCACTATTGACCGGCCCGGCTCGATTATGAGCTTCGGCGGTTCAAGGTTTTGCTGCCGGCATTTCTCGGTCACCGTGGCCGTTATCATCTCGGCATAGTCGGCTACCGGCGGCGCCGGTGAATCAACCGTATACTGGACGGCAAAGCCGCCGCCAACGTCAAGCTCCTGGAGTTCAAAGCCGTGTCTGGTCTTCATCTCGGCAGCCAGGTCCATGATAACCCTGATGGCTTCCCGGTAGGGCTCGACCTCGAATATCTGCGAGCCCAGATGGAACTGCAGGCCTACCAGATTCAAGCCGGGTGCCGACATCGCCCTGCTAACCGCCTCATCGGCACTGGCGAGAGGGATGCCGAACTTGCTGTCCTCAACGCCGGTAGAGATATGCCTGTGCGTGTGCGGGTCAACGCCCGGCGTCAGCCGCAGCAGGACATCGGGCGCGACACCTCGCTGGCCGGCTATTCTTGCCAGCATCTCCAGCTCCTGAAAATTATCGATGACAATCCGCCCGACCTTGGATTCCAGGGCCATATCGAGCTCCCCGGCGGACTTATTGTTGCCGTGGAAATAAATTTTTTCCATCGGGAAATCAACGGAACAGGCGATGCTCAGCTCGCCTCCGGAGACAACATCCAGCCCGAGCCCCTCTTCTTTGAGGATAACCGCCAGCGCCCGGTTGACAAACGCCTTGCCGGCGTAGACAATCGCCGTGTCCGGATAGCGCCTGCCGAACTCGTTCCTGAATTCACCGCACTTCTGACGCAGTGTCTGCTCGTCGAAAATATATAAAGGCGTGCCGAACTCTTCCGCCAGCGCCACCGTATCGCAGCCACCAATGACAAGATGACCCTTCCCGTCGACTTCAGCCGTCGGCGGAAAAAGCACCAGTCTGGATTCATTCTGTCCTGTGGTCATGCTATCCCCCTGCTTAAATGTTAGCAACGCCCTGCGCCAAAGTCAATTGAAGAGGTGAACTTGCCATCGACCGCCCCACTGTGCCATAATTTTTGAGCCAAACATTAATTTGAAAGGCATGGTGGCAGCATTAATGGATATTATCTCAGAAGCTTTAAGCAAAGGCCATAATGCCCTGAATGAGTACGACGCCAAAAGATTCTTGTCCGGCTTTGGCATCCCGGTATGCCGTGAAATCATCGCCGGCGACGTCGATTCTGCAGTAAAAGAAGTGTCGAAAATTGGATTTCCGGTGGTCCTGAAAGCGTCCGGGAAAGATCTCTTCCATAAAACGGAAATCGACGGTATCGCCCTGAACCTGAAAAACGAGGTGGAGGTAAAGCGGGAAGCGGAGCGTTTGTTACGTATACCCGGCAGCGAAACGGTGCTCGTGCAGGAGATGGTGAAGGGTGAGCGAGAGCTGGTCTGCGGGCTGATTCGCGATGCCCATTTCGGCCCCTGTGTCATGTTCGGCTTGGGTGGTGTATTCACGGAAGCGCTGGGCGAT
>CAYZOI010000015.1:0-26294 GCA_964480145.1 uncultured Dehalococcoidaceae bacterium
GGCGGCAACAGGGTCGCCAATCTTTATAGCACTGGAATCAGATATCCCGGGAGGCTCGAAAACGGACACACTATCAAGCTCCAGAACCGCCACGTCGCTGAACACACAGGAACCAACAACGCTGGCTGGAAATACCCGGCCATCAGGAAAAATGGCGTATATTTCATCCATCTGAGCGGTAACGTGGTGTGCCGTAATGATATGCCCTTCGGGGCTATAGATAAAGCCGGAACCAACCGTCCTCTGCCCATCACTGATTCTAACGACGGCCTGGCTGGCCTCGCGGTACACATCAGTGGCGTTCATAAACGACCCGGCAAGCCCGGCCGTTTCCGCCAGTTCTTGTTTTATGGTGTCAATACTGGTGGCATTAGTGCCCACTTCATTTTCCAGAGAATCAATCGTGTCCAGATTGGCATCAACTTTAGCTTCGAGATCGGCGGTGTGGGCAATGCTTTTATCTATTTCAGTTCCCAGACTGGCCAGTTCGGTTCGCAGTTCATTTTTCAGTGACAGCAGTTCATCACTTAATGCCCCTGCTCGTGCGGCATGTTCGTTCTGGAACGCGTTCAGCTCCCCTCTCAGCAGATCTATCTGCTGGTGAGATGTGTAAGCGTAATAACCGAATCCCCCGGCAAATAGAAGCAGAAAAATCAACAAACCGATAGTAACCTTGGTTGCCATCTGGTCATACCTCCTTATTCCACGTGACCTCGAATGCGCTTGATTTACAGGACTGTGCGGCCTTCGCTTCGCCTACGAGAGTATCAGGAGTTCTGTCCCTGATTAGCGAGAGGGAGAGTTGATTATCTATTTCCCTTCCGCTTCCTCCAGCAGGTCGTTGAAGACGTCAATGTGGTAGAGTTCGTTATCCCGGATGCGAAAGAGGAGTTTCTTCAGGTCGGCATCATCGGTTTCTTTCCCTGCCTTATCATATGCCCCGGCCACTTCTTTTTCGATTTTTATATCAGCCTTGAGCATATCGGCTGGTTTGGTTGATTTATCTACCGCAATATGTTCAAGTTCGGGATTGCCACCACTGCTGGCCAATTCCTCTGCCAGCCAGCCAAGGTGCTGCATTTCGTTGATTGCCTGGTCGGCAAGCTGTTCCTGCGCTTCCTCGCTTTTGCTCAGGTAGGAATGCAGGAGGTACTGGAGGATGACCGTGTATTCATGCCCGATACCCCAGTTCAGTGTGCTGGCCGTCTTATCCTGCTTGTCGCCCCTGATATCCTTGACCCCTTCGCGTTCAGCCTTTTCCACGAAATGAGCAAAGCTGCCGCGATGGGCTTCTTCATCGGAAAGAATACGCTGCAGCAGGCGTTTTATCTTGGGGTCGTCAATGAGGCCGATATGCTCTTTATACTGCTTGATAGCCCCGTCTTCCAGCATCACGTTGTTCTGCATCCATTCAGAAACCTGCGTGCCGCCCATTCGCATGATGCCTCTCTCCAGGCTGGGAGCACCGCCAAGTTCAACGATAGTCTCCGCCAGCCAGTCGAAATGGCGCATCTCGTCGCGGGCATTGGCCTCAACCTCACAGGCCATTTCGCCCTCACCCATACCGTAGGCGTGGTTCAGGTACTGGATGATGGCGCCGTGTTCATCCTGAAGGTCTTTGTTCAGCAGTGCAATGATTTTGGTTTTGTCCATATCCGTCCTCCTGGTAATAGTCAGGCGTGGTTATCTGCCTCGTTTGTCTCTATTTTAGCCACCATCCAGCATGGGGTGTTCTTTCCCGACAAACCAGCCATTCGGGTTTTT
This sequence comes from uncultured Dehalococcoidaceae bacterium, assembly GCA_964480145.1. GTDB lineage: Bacteria > Chloroflexota > Dehalococcoidia > Dehalococcoidales > RBG-16-60-22 > E44-bin89. Next base: position 1,765 of record CAYZOI010000015.1, read on the forward strand.
TAGAAACTCCTGGTAATCAAGAAGGATAAGCTGGTGCTCTCTTTCCTGCGCCGCCAGGGCGTCATAAAATTCACGTGCGGCTGTATAAGGGGTGGACAGGCTCTGGCTGATATAGAAATCATAGGTCTTGCCTTCCATATCTACCGCAGTCTGTACAGCTTCCATCTCGCTGTCCAGTGCCTTGAAGGACTCGCCAGCCTGTCCGATGGCTCTGGAAAAGAGGGTTCGAAGATGGCTGCCTCCATCTGATTTGAAACTTGCTTCAGGCCAGGCATTTTTGTCCCGTATGGACTCGAATATCTCCTCAAACTTCTGGCGGTGAGTATCTTCTTCGGCGGCAAGCTCCGCCAGCAATTTTTTACCGGCCTCATTGCCGCTTTTCTGGCTTGCCTGGAGATAAAATTGCTTGCCATCTGTTTCCATCTGAATCGCTGTTTTCAGGCCTTCCAGCACTGTGTCCCGTTCGGTTGTCATGGTTTTATGCCCCCTCGGTAAAATCGATGTTTCTTACCAGAATTATATCAAATTTATACTATTTGCCGGCGATGCGCATATGACCTTTATCACAGACAATTAACGTTTCACTGTTTATGATATAATAAACGCACTAAAAATAATACAGCGTGGTATTGAAAAAATTAATAATGAAGGACGGAGAATATGGCTGATAAAAAAGTGATTGTATATTCAACACCCACCTGCCCATACTGCAAACGGGTCAAAGACTATTTAACCCAGAAGGGAGTCTCTTTCAGCGATTATAACGTGGCTGAGGACCGGGAAAAGGCCAAGGAAATGATTAATAAATCAAAGCAAATGGGTGTGCCGGTAATCATTATCGGTAGTGATGTGATTGTTGGCTTCAACCAGACAAAGCTGGATAGCCTGCTTGCGTAACCCTTAGCCGTGATGGACAAGCTAAAAGGACAGAGAGGTAGTCATGTATGATTTAATGATAATCGGCGGTGGCCCGGCCGGGTTGGCGGCCAGTGTGTACGCGGCACGAAAGCAGCTCAATACACTGCTCATTAGCGGCGATATCGGTGGACAGATTAATACCACGTGGGGTATCGAAAACTATCTGGGCTATCAGTTCATCGAGGGGCCGGAGTTGATAAATAAATTTCAAACACAGGTCGGCCAGTTTCCCATCGACCAGAAAATAGGCGATAAAGTCGGACAGCTAAGGAAGACCTCAGGTGGATTTGAGGCCGTCACTGAAGCCGGGGATAAATACCAGAGCAAGACCGCTGTTATCGCCACCGGTAAAATACCGAGGAAATTGAATGTACCCGGCGAGACTGAACTCACCGGCAGAGGCGTGACCTACTGCGCCATCTGTGACGGTCCAATATTTGCCGGCCAGAAAGTGGCCGTGGTGGGGGGCGGCAATTCGGCGCTTGAAGCGGTGCTGGATATGCTCAAAATCGCCGAGCATGTCAACCTTATTTCACTGACTCCGCTCACCGGTGACCGGGTTTTGTCCAACCAGCTCAAAGATGCTAAAAATCTGACGGTGTTTCTTGAGCATGAGACCAGAGAGATTAAAGGGCAAGGGCTCGTCGATGGCATTCGTATCAGAGACACGAAGAGCGGCGAGGAAAAAGAACTGGAAGTGGGCGGGGTTTTCATAGAAATCGGGCTGGTGCCCAACTCCGATGCGGTTAAAGAGCTGGTCAAGCTTAACCAGTGGGGTGAAGTGCCGGTTACACCTCGCAATGAGACATCAGTGCCCGGGCTTTACGCTGCCGGAGACGTCACCGATGTGCCGGAAAAACAGATTATCGTTGCCGCCGGCGAGGGCGCCAAGGCGGCCCTTCAGGCACACCGTTACCTGCAGCGATTAGTCTCGTGACCGCTTGAAAATGATGCGGAGAAATCAACGGTCAGAGAGATAAAGAAAAAAGGCAAATCTCTATTCATCTGCGAAGAATGCGGGCTTGCCTACGAGCAGAAGGAGTGGGCGAAGAAGTGTCAGCAGTGGTGCCGGGATAATCAGAGCTGCAATCTGGAGATAATCCAGCACAGTGTTTCGTTAGAGCACTCTGACTAACTCTTCTTTCTGAAACGGAACCCCAGCCACACAAGATGCAGGATACCGAAGACGGTACAGACCGATGCCGGAATCGCTGCCCTTTCCCCGAAAAGCGTGAGCAGAATGCCGCTGGCCAATCCGTAGTTCTTCAGGCTGCCCAGGAGTATCATGCTGATGCTCGCCGCACGATTAACATGCAACACCCTGGTAACCAGCTCGATGATATAACCGAGCATAAAAGAGGCGGCGATGGCAATAGCGACAACCCTGATGAGGGTATCAAACTCTCCGAAGAAGGCCTGCCTGTTCAAACCAACGATGGTGAAAAGGGTGAGGAAAAAACTCCAGTTCACGATGGTGTTGCGCCAGGGGCTGATGCGTTTCATCAGCCCGGTAAAAAGCAGAACTCTGGAGAGGACAATCGGTATCAGTATCAGCTCCCCACGGATGAAGAGTAGTTTTACAGGATCAAAAAAGCCCGTACCGAGAAACAATGCCATTACCGCGGGCATGATGACGAGCGCTGCCAGATAGGCGCCGGTCATACCGAGCAACGAAAAGAGCGTATTCCCGCCAAGTATATAGCTGAATGGCACCACCGCCACTGCCGGAGGTACGGTGGCCAGAACCACGAATCCCGCCCACAGGTCCTTGTCATCGATAAGCCACCGGGACAACAATAAAATGGTTCCTCCCAGCACGATATAATTCAAAAAGAGGGAGAGGAGAATCGTCCGGGGCATCGCTTTCAATGAGGTAAACTCCCGCGATGTGACGTTAGCGGCGGAGAGGGTCATCACCAGCGCCAGCAGCGGCAGCACCAGCGGCTCTGTTTTGATGGCAATCGGCTCACCGATAACCAGCCCGAGCACAATGGCCATAACCAGGATGAAGTTACGGTTTTTGAACAGCCTACCAATGAATTTCATGGGTCACGAAGGCAGTATAATCCATCGAGGCCAGCATGTCAGCCAGTCTATTTATTCTCTTCAGTCAGGTATTTCTCCGGGTCCTGGTCAAACGCCTTCTGACAAGCAATGTTGCAGAAGTAATATTTCTTCTCTTTATATTCCGATGTTGCCGCCGCCTCATTCTCTTTCACTTCCATCTTGCAGACCGGGTCAATAGCCATCTTATCGCCTCCCTTGCTCATCTCAGTTAATCTGGATGGTTTAAATCTCCTCAAACGCAGCGAGTTAAAAACTACGGTCAGCGAGCTGGTCGCCATGGCCGCCGCCGCCAGTATTGGATTCAGGAACCCGTAGTCGCCCAGAATGAAATGCAGCCCCGATGGCACGCCGGTGCGGCCAAATGCAATGAAAAGCACGCCGGCAGCTACCGGTATGAGAGCGGTATTGTAAGCGAAAGCCCAGAAAAGGTTCTGTTTTATCGTTCTCAAGGTGCGTTTGCTCAGGTGTATGGCATTCACAATGCCGGATAAATCGCCGCTTATCAGCGTAATGCCTCCGGTTTCAATGGCGACATCAGTGCCCGTACCGATGGCGATGCCGATATCCGCCTGCGCCAGAGCCGGGGCGTCGTTTATGCCGTCACCGACCATAGCCACCACCTTGCCTTCGCCCTGTAGTTTTTTTATTTCCTGAGCTTTGTGCTCCGGAAGTACCTCGGCGATTACGCGGTCGATACCTGCTTCTTCGGCAATAGCTTGGGCCGTGCGCGAGTTATCGCCGGTGAGCATGGCCACCTCAACCCCCATTCGGCGTAGAGCTTCAACTGCCTCTCGTGCACCAGCTTTGAGTATATCAGCCAACGCCAGGATTCCAATCACCTCGCGGCCAAGGCCAAGGAACATCACCGTCTTGCCCTGCTCCCAGAGTCGACCGGCTTCTTTTTCAAGCCCGTTCAGGGCCAGTTTCTTAGTTTCCATCAGCGCCAAGTTACCAAGAATAACCTTTTTGCCATCAACCGAAGCCTCCACGCCTTTTCCAGGAATAGCCTTGAAACCAGTTGCCGATTGGAGCTTTAGCTTCTTATCCGAAGCTGTCTGAACGACAGCCTCGGCAAGGGGATGTTCGGAATGGCGTTCTACTAACACTGCCAGCCGCAGTACGTCTTTTTCCGAATAAGAGGGAGTGGTGATGATATCGGTCATCAGCGGTTTTCCCTGTGTCAGCGTACCGGTCTTATCCAGAAGGGCAGTATTTATCCGATGCGCTCTCTCCAGCGCTTCAGCACTTCGAATGAGAATCCCGTTCTCCGCACCTTTTCCGGTTCCGACCATAATGGCCGTAGGCGTTGCCAGTCCCAAAGCGCAGGGGCAGGCAATAATCAATACGGCAATGAAATTAAGCAGCGCAAAAGTAAAGGCGGGTGCCGGTCCCGCAAAATACCAGATTGCAAAAGTTACCAGCGCAATGCCGATAACCGCCGGCACAAAATAGCCGGCGATGATGTCGGCGAGGCGCTGTATTGGCGCTTTGCTTCCCTGCGCTTCCTCAACGAGACGAATTATCTGCGCCAATGTGGTATCCTTGCCCACCTTGGTCGCCTCAAACTGAAAGCTGCCGGTTCTATTCATCGTTGCCCCGATAACCTCATCGCCCACCTTCTTCTCCACGGGTATGCTTTCGCCGGTAATCATCGATTCGTCAACGCTGGAGTAACCCTAGCGAACAATGCCATCAACCGGCACCCGTTCTCCGGGGCGGACCATTATCAGGTCGCCCACCGCGACCTCCTCAACCGGTATTTCTTTTTCTTCCCCGTTGCGAATTACCAGTGCCGTTCTTGGCTGCATGCCGACGAGCTTCTTAATTGCCTCCGAAGTCTGCCCTTTAGCCCTAGCCTCAAGGAAGCGGCCCAGAAGAATCAGACCGATAATCATCGCTGAGGTGTCAAAATAGAGCTGCGGTTCCAGCCCGCCAGAGGTGAAAAACGCCGGAGTGAGCACCGCCAGGACGCTGTAAACATAAGCCGCCGATGTGCCGACAGCGATAAGCGTATTCATGTCTGCCGTCCGGTGTCTTAACGCTCCCCACATACCGCGATAAAAACGCCAACCTGCCCAGAACTGTACCGGCGTCGCCAGCGCCCATAGCAGATACGGTTTGCCGATAAAGTGTGGGCCGAACCCCAGTCCCAATATCAATAAGCCGATAGCTGCAGCGAAAAGAAATCGATTACGCAGTGATTTGGTTTCTCGCCGGGAGGCCGTGGCAACGTCTTCCAGTGTTTCCGCTTCTCCGCCAAGTTCATAACCAGCCCCCGCCACCGCCTTTTTCAGGTCCGATATCAGGGTTCCTTCCAGGTATTCCACGGTGGCTTTTTCCGAAGCCAGGTTTACGTTTGCCGAAACCACGCCGGATACGCTGGATAGCGCCTGTTCAACGCGCGCCACACAGGAAGCACAGGTCATACCATGCACTGGAAAGGCTGATTTTTGGGTCGCCGTATTATACCCGATGCGGGATATAGTTTCCTTGAGTGTACTCAGGTTTACGCGTTCCGGGTCATATTCTATGGACGCCTGTTCGGAAGCAAAATTAACCTTCGCTTCTTCAACACCAGGAGTCTTGGCTAGCCCTTTTTCAATCGTGGCGGCACAGGTGGTACAGGTCATACCACCAACGTGAATACGCACTTTTTCTTTTTTACGGCCTGATTTCTGAACCATCGGCAACCTCTACCGACTCCTTATTAAATTCATTATATTATCATAGCCCATCTGAAGTAACTAGTATGTGACATATGTCATATGCAGAGGTGGACTCGTTTCTTACAATAAGGTGAGCATAGTTCGACCACGGGCAATATGCTATACTTATTCTGCTCAGAGGAGTATAAACAGGTATTCATCTTTGCCTGTGAGGAGGGCAAATAATGGAAGACGACCTGGCAATAATTGAAAGGGTCATCGCCGAGCATAAAACGATCAGACAAAACTTCCATAAACTGGAGCAGGTGGCCAATGATACGGAAGCGATGACCGGCTTTGAAGAAGCCAAAGAAGCCTTTATGCCGGGTCGATTAGACCAGAAACAGGGTCTGCGCGAACTCGAAGGTACCCTGGGAGCAATTGAAGAAGGGTTGCAGAGGCACTTTCATTTTGAGGAAATATCGTTACCGACAGTGGTTGACCGGCAGGGTGACGAAGAGCTCAAATCTTCCTTAAAATCAATTCTCCTCGAACACGCCGACCTGAGAAATCGCCTGAACCATTCCAAAAACCATGCTGCAGAGTTGACCAGCGGCGGTATGGCACGTCACCGCTGGGAAGCGGCGGCTCATGATATGCGTGCCTATATCAGCCACACGCGCAAGTTACTGGAAACGCATGCCGGAATTGAGCAGACTCTGCTGCATGAACTGCGCACCAGGTTGCAAAAATGAGGAAAGTGTACCTGGACCACGCCGCCACGACTCCTCTCCTTCCTAAAGTCAGAGAGGCAATGCTGCCGTACCTCGGTGAACTTTTCGGCAACCCGTCATGCCTGCATGACTGGGGAGATGCGGCACGAGAGGCCATGGACACGGCACGGGAGCAGGTGGCACGACTTATTGGCGCCAGCGTCGAAGAGGTAATATTCACCGGAAGCGGTACCGAGAGCAATAACTTCGCCGTTAAGGGATTGGCACTGGCACAACAGGGCAAGGGGAAACACATTATCGTCTCGTCAATCGAACATTTCTCGGTGCTTCATTCGGCGAAAACGCTGGAAAAATGGGGGTTTGGGCTTACCGAAGTGCCTGTTGATAAGCACGGCGTGATTGACCCGGATGAGATACGAAGGCGAATTCGCAAGGATACGGTTCTCATTTCCGTTATGCACGCTAATAGCGAAGTGGGCACTATCGAACCGATTCAGGAAATCGCCAGGATAGCAAAAGAAAATAACATACTATTTCACACCGACGCTATTGCCAGCGTTGGGACAATACCGGTTGACGTGAAAGAGCTGGGCGCCGATGCCCTGAGCCTGGCAGGAAACCAGTTCTACGGGCCTAAAGGTGTTGGCGCGCTCTATGTGCGCAAGGGGGTGCGTATTATACCTCTCCTCGACGGTGGGATTCAGGAAGGAGGGCGCCGGGCCGGTACCGAGAACATACCGGCCATCGTGGGGCTGGGAAAGGCAGCGGAGCTGGCGAAAGAGAATATGGCCGCTCGTGTTAAACACCTGAGTCACCTGCGCGACCATCTGCTTGCCGGGCTACCGGGGCGAATCGAACATATAATGGTTACCGGTCACCCGGAAAACAGGCTGCCGGGCAATGCCAGTTTCTGCGTGGAATTCATAGAGGGAGAGTCCATGCTCATGCTACTCAACAGCCGGGGAGTAGCGGTCACCAGTGGCTCGGCGTGCACTTCGAGGGCACTCAAAGCCTCACATGTGTTAATCGCCACGGGCCTGCCCCACGCGCTGGCGCAGGGGTCTGTCCTTTTCACCTTTGGCATTGACAATTCTGAGGAAGATGTGAATTATGTACTTGAGGTGATGCCGCCGATTGTCGAAAGATTGCGGCAGATGTCACCACTGTATGCAAAGTTCAGTAAAACAGGCAAAGGAGGCGCATGATATGCCGATATACAGCGAGAAAGTAATGGAACACTTCATGAACCCCCGTAACGTTGGTGAAATAGAGAACCCGGACGGCGTTGGGGAGATAGGTAACCCGGTGTGCGGGGACATGATGACGTTTTACATAAAGGTTAAAGATAACCATTTGGAAGATGTGAAGTTCAAGACCTTTGGCTGCGGGGCGGCTATCGCTGTTTCCAGCATGGTCAGTGAGATGGCCAAAGGAAAAACGCTGGATGAAGCAAAAAAAATTACCCCCAAGCGGGTGGCTGACGAACTCGAAGGGTTGCCCAAGAACAAGTTTCACTGCTCTAATCTGGGCGCGCAGGCCCTGAACAAGGCGATTGACAATTATTTGAAAAAACAGGCAAAAGGGGGGAAGAAATAATGGCAGAGCAGCAGAAGAAAAGGCGGCTTTCCTGTCCGTACTGCGATGAAGAGATGATGGTGCCTGGCGGTGCCTATTGTCAGGCATGCGGCATTGTCGTGTTCTACTGCCCTCAATGCCGGAAACCGGTTTCTCGTGATAAGAAGGAGTGCCCTTATTGTGGTGCTGAGGTTAAAGGCGAAGACGCCGAGGTGTGAATTGAAATGGCTGACGAGAAAGATAAACTGACCATAGTCATGTTCAGCGGCGACCTGGACCACGCTCTGGCGGGGTTTACACTGGCGACCACAGCGGCCAGCATGGGAATGGAGGTAAGCATGTTCTTCACGTACTGGGGGCTGAACATCATCAAGAAAAATGAGGGCAAAATCAGAAGTCGGGGCCTGATGAGGAAGATGTTGAACTTCATGAACCGTGGCGGCAGCAAGAGACTGAAGCTCTCTCGCTTCAATATGTTTGGCCTGGGCACGTGGATGATGAAGAAACTGATGAAAGACGTCAATCTCCCATCCCTTGACGAGATGATAACTATGGCGCAAGAGATGGGAGTGAAACTAGTCCCATGCAGCACTACCTGCGGAGTGATGGGACTTTCAGAGAAAGATGCTTTCCGTGAGCACATCGCCAGCCTGGCCGGTGCCGCTTTTTTCCTGAACGAAGCGCGTGAATCAAAGATAACCATCTTCATCTAGGTAAGGAGTAAGCCATGAAGGCAGATAAGACGCTCGACTGTGTAGGCCTTTACTGCCCGATGCCCATTGTTAAAACCTCGGAAAAGTTCAAAGAGCTGAAACCAGGCGAGGTCCTGGAAGTTATCGCCGATGATAAAGGGATAAAACAGGACATGCCTGCCTGGTGCCAGACCACCGGTCACGAATTTTTGGGCGTGGAGGAGGCGGATGGGGAAATCAGGGTCTATGTGAAAAAAACTCACCAGTGAGAATAGTTTTTACGCCCTCTTCGCTAAAAGCAGCGTCACCAGAGACAGCCCCACACTTACCAGGGCAACAACGGTAAAGATACTGCTAATGCCGTAAATATCCATGAAGTGCCCGGCCACGGGCTGCATCAGGCTCTGCCCCTCCAGTGCCATGCCGAAATAAATGCCAAAGGCTGTTGCCCTGAGATAAGGTGGTACGTTATCCAGCACGTACGGTTGCATTGTCGCCTGAGTCATATACCGAAACATACCGAAGGTAATCAGAATTACAACAAGTCCAGCATTATATGGGAGTATGGTAAGCAAATATAGGACGGGGCCGGTAGCCACAAGTGAAAGAAAGATAGCCTGTTTTCTACCCCACCGATCCGAAAGCCAGCCACCAAATAGACTGCCAGCTATGCCGCCAAATCTTAGAATCCCCACCAGCACCGCCGCAAAGGCTGGGGTAACGCCGTGCTTGTCCACGAGGTACAGTGGCACAAAGGACATGGCAACACCAGCGATAAGCTGCATGAATACGCATAAGAACAGGATGAAGGCAATAGGCCGCAGCGCCTGAATTACATTAACTCTTCTGACGCCCGTCTGTATTCGAGCTGGCTCTTTCCCCGAAGTTTGCCGCAAGGACATGATGCCAGCAGTTTTTTCGATGAGGGCGAATTTTTTCAATACTAGGGGGACGGCGAATATGGCAGGAATGCTCAGAATGATGAAAGCGAAGCGCCATCCCAGTGCTTCCGCGATTAATCCTCCCAGAAGGGGACCCATTGAGAAACCGATGCTGCCGCCTACCATATGAAGTGCAATCACCCTGCCCCGCCGCGATTCCTCAAAATAGCCGGAGAGCATCGACACCGCCGAGGGATGATAGCCGCCGGCAAGAATGCCCATAATGATAAGGATGAAGAGCATTGGATAATATGATGGGCTCAGGCCAACGGCAAACGTGGCCAGGCCAACACCACCCAGCCCCACCGCAATCACGGCACTTCTTCTTAATCGGTCACCGAGCCAACCCCCGAGAACCTGAGAAAAGCCGGAAGTGATGGTATAAGCGGAAAGCAGCAGGCCGGATTGCAAATAGGTCAATCCCAGGCCTTCTTTAATCAAAGGCAGTAATGCCGTCAGCAATCCGCAGCAAAGGTCGTGGCCGAAGTGGGTATAGGTGAAGAGCGAGGCCGTTCCTCCTCCCCACTGACGGAAAATGGCGCCGAATTTGCTGTTACGTAACAACCGGTTTAACCTTCAGGTTGGATATACCTTTTATATAAACTGCCTTCGTCGACCGGGATGTATCTTCATATTAATAAAAGACAACAGGCTATTTCAAATGACCCGCACCATTTTGACGAGTAAAGTAAATTATGGTATCTTTCAAAAGAAGCTATCAGGCATACCCTTTAAATTACCACCAGCCAGAAACGGGTTCAATTCTTAATTAAAAGGAGATAATATGCCGCTGACAAAAGAAGCACTCCTGGATATGTATCGCAGAATGCTTACCATCCGGTATTTTGAAGAGGGTCTTACGGAATTTTCGAAGCAGGGGCTTGTACCCGGCACCGGACATGTTTCCATCGGTGAGGAGGCGGTGGCCGTGGGGTCGTGCAGTGCTCTAGGAGAAAAGGATTACATCATCTCCACCCATCGCGCCCACGGGCACCTGCTGGCCAGAGGCGCGGATATAAACATCATACTGGCCGAGGTGCTTGGCAAGGCAACCGGTTGCACTGGAGGTAAAGGCGGCTCAATGCACCTCTCCGATTTCGGCCGGCAAATCCTGGGCACCAATGGCATCGTGGGCGGTGGTATTAATATTGCCGGAGGCGTAGGCCTGGCCATCAAAAAGCGTAAAACCGGTCAGATATGCCTCGCCTTTTTTGGTGACGGGGCGGCGAACCGGGGGACTTTTCATGAAGGGTTGAACCTGGCAGCATTGTGGAAGATACCCACGGTGTTCGTTTGCACCAACAACCAGTATGGCTTATCCACGCCCCAGAGCAAAGCCTGCGCCAATCTTGACATCTCTGCCCGGGCCGCCGCTTATGGTATGCCGGGGTACCGGGTTGACGGCACTGACGTGATTGCCGTTTATGAAGCGGTGAAAAGCGCCGCTGACAGGGCGCGGAAAGGCGATGGCCCAAGCCTGATTGAAGCTGTGTCCTACCGTTTGCGCGGTCACAGCATGCGCATGGACCAGATGCCCGGTGGCTCCGATTATCGGCCCGATGGTGAAGTCGAGGACTGGGCAGCAAACAAGGACCCGATAAAGATATTTGCCCGGAAGCTCAAAGAGCTGGATTATTTAACCGACGAAGCGGCGGAGCAAATCGATACGGAATGCAAGAAGGTATTTGATGCTGCCTCTGAATTTGCCCTGAACAGCCCCGAACCCGAGCCGGAAACGGCTTTCACGTGGGTTTATGCCCAGGAAGGAGCAAGATAAATGCCACAACGACAGATATTATATCGTGAAGCGATAGCCGAGGCCATCAAAGAAGAGATGGCGCGAGACGATAGGGTATTTCTCATGGGAGAGGATGTGGGGGTACTGGGCGGTGGCTTTGGGGGTACCAAAGGTATATATGAAGCGTTCGGCGATGAGCGTGTGCTCGATACACCCATATCGGAAACGGCGATTGTTGGCTATGCGCTGGGAGCCGCAATGGCGGGAATGCGACCGATAGCTGAGATAATGCGAGTCGACTGGATGACCATCTGCATGGATGAAATCGTCAACCAGACGGCCAAGATGCGCTACCTGTCCGGGGGCCATCCCGAGGTATCTATGGTCATCAGGGCGCCCGCGGAAGGAGGCATTAGCCTGGGAGGACAGCACTCGCAGAGCTTTGAAGCATGGTTTGTTCATGTACCCGGCTTGAAAGTTGTCATGCCATCAACACCCTATGACGTCAAAGGACTGCTGAAGTCAGCAATCAGAGACCCCAATCCGGTTATTTTCCTGGAGCCCTTCGTCCTCTATGGTGTGAGTGGGCCCGTGCCGGAAAAGGAGTACGTGATTCCGCTGGGGGAAGCGGAGGTCAAAAAGGAAGGGAAAGATATCACCATCGTTGCCTGGGGAACACTGCTGCCGAAAACAATGAATGCGGCTCAGACACTGGCCGAAGAGGGCATAGATGTCGAGGTAGTTGACCCGCGAACGCTCAGTCCACTGGATATTGACACCATAATTAATTCGGTGCAGAAAACGGGAAAGCTCGTTGTTGCCCATGAAGCGATGAAAACGTGCGGTGTCGGGGCGGAGATTGCGGCCCTTGTTCAGGAACGAGCGTTTGACCACCTTGACGCGCCGATACAGCGCGTAGCGACACCCGATGTTATCATACCGGTTAACCGTTCGCTGGAGAGACTGGTGCTACCGCAGGAAGATAACATCGTCGAGACAGTCAAATCCATCGTATGAACGATAGAGTATAGATTCAGGGGATTGGCTTTGCTGAAAAGTCACAGTTGCGGTGAACTGAAAAGAGAACATATCGGGCAGACGGTAAATCTGGCTGGCTGGGTGGACCGACGCCGGGACCATGGGGGTCTCATTTTCATTGACCTCCGTGACCGGGGAGGTATTGTTCAGGTCGCTTTCAATCCAGAAATATCGAAGTCCTGCCATGAGGTGGCCAACCGGATGCGCAGTGAATTTGTGGTGCGGGTGAGCGGCGAGGTGGCCAAGCGTCCACCAGGAACAGAGAACCTGAAATTGCCCACCGGCGAGATTGAGATAACGGCGCATGACGTCGAGATTCTTAACCCTTCCCGAACCCCGCCGTTTTACATCAATGAAGATGTGGAAGTGGAAGAAAACCTGCGTCTCAGATATCGCTACCTTGACCTGCGACGGGCCGGAATGCAGGATAACCTGATACTCCGCCACCAGACGGTAAAGTTCATCCGCGACTTTCTGGATGCGGAAGGTTTTATTGAGATTGAAACGCCGATACTCATCAAGAGCACTCCGGAAGGTGCCCGTGACTACCTGGTGCCGAGTCGTGTCCATGCCGGTAAGTTTTATGCGCTGCCTCAGTCGCCGCAGCAACTCAAGCAACTGCTGATGGTTGCTGGCATGGAGAAATATTATCAAATTGCCCGCTGTTTTCGCGACGAGGACACGAGAGCCGACCGTCAGCCTGAATTCACCCAGCTCGACCTGGAAATGAGCTTCGTTGAAGACGAGGACATTTTAAACTTGCTGGAACGATTGTTTATCACTCTCGTAAAGACCATCAAGCCGGATATGAAGATAACTGAACCTTTCCCGCGCTTCAGCTACGCCGATGTTATGGACCGCTATGGCACGGACAAACCTGACCTACGATTCGGCTTCGAGCTGAAAGACCTGTCTGACGTCGCGGCGCAGTCAAGTTTTGGCATTTTCACGTCGGCCATTGCTGATGGCGGAAAGGTCAAGGGCATCCGTGCGCCCGGTTGCGCTGCTTACAGCCGGAAGCAGCTTGATGACCTGAACCGGCTGGCGCGTGATTGCGGAGCAGGTGGCCTGATAACGATAGGACTTGGTGATACAGAGGGCGGTAGCCTTGATGAGATGACTCAGGAGATGGTTCACTCGATAGCGGCCAAATTCCTGACGCTGGAGCAGATAAAGGAAATGGCGAAGCGCATGGAAGCAACCATCGGCGACCTGCTTTTGGTAGTAGCCGGGGATGCCCATACGGTAAACATTTCGCTCGGTGCACTGCGTCAGGAAATAGGGCAACGACTGAAACTGGCTGACCCCAATAGATTTGCCTTCGCCTACATCAAGAACTTCCCGCTGCTGAGGAAGAATAAAGAAACCGGTTACTGGGAATCGGAGCACCATCCGTTCACCAGACCATGGACTGAAGACGAGCCGTTTCTGGATACATTCCCGGAAAAAGCACGCGGCAAGCATTACGACATGATATGCAACGGCTTTGAAATCGGTGGCGGAAGCCTCAGGATACACACGGCGGAACTCCAGCGTAAAGTGTTCCGACTGTTGGGCTATACCGATGATGAGGTTGAAGAGCGCTTCGGGCATATGCTCGAGGCATTTGAATATGGAGCGCCGCCACACGGCGGTATCGCGCTGGGCATTGACCGTGTTGTGATGCTACTGGCGGGTAGAGAGACTATTCGCGAGGTGATTGCTTTCCCCAAGACCCAAGGTGCCATTGACCTAACCTTCAATGCGCCGGCAGCGGTAACGGAGAAACAACTCACCGAACTGCATATCCTTTTGCGTGAAGAAGAAGAGTAAATGGTTGACATAAAAGAAGTAGCCGAAAACGTAATCCTGATTGACAACGCGCTTTATTCCATCCCGGAGTGGGGGAGCGTTTACCTCATCAACGAAGAAATAAAGGCACTGGTTGATACCGGCCCGACCACCTCGGTAGACGCAGTTCTGGACGGTATAGCAAAGGCGGGAGTTGACCCGGGAGAAATCAACTACGTCATCGCCACCCATATCCACCTAGACCATGCCGGTGGAGCGGGTGAGCTACTGAAATATTTGCCACAGGCAAAAGTTATCGTTCACCATAAAGGTGCCAGACATCTAATTAACCCGGAGAGGCTGATGAAGAGTTTTGCTTCCACCATGGGCGAAAGAATGGTGCAGAAGACCGGGCCGGTGGTGCCGATTGACGAGGAGAGAATTGTACCGGTATCTGGCGACGAAGTATTCGAACTCGGTGAAAGGCAAAGCCTGCGCGTTCTCCATACGCCGGGGCATGCCCCGCATCAGCTATGTATCCTGGAGAGCCGGAATAACGGTGTATTCAGCGGCGATGCGATTGGCATCTCAGTTGCGGGAGGCAAAGTGCTGATGCCCGCCACGCCGCCCCCTGCTTTCGACTTTGAGCTGTCCCTGGATTCACTGGAAAAGCTGATGGAGCTAAATGCAGACCTGATTTATTTCGCCCACTTTGGTGCCACGGACAGGGTCAGAGAGAGCATAGACACCGCCACGAACAAACTTAAAACCTGGAATACAATCATATCCCGGACTTTCAGCGAAGAGGGCTTTGAAGCTGCCTTCAAAAAAATAAGGGCGCAACTTTATTCTGAACTGGAGCCGGCCCGGGAATCGGAATCTCTATATCAATATCTGGCAAGCGGAATAGTCGCCATGAACGTCACCGGTTTCCTGAAATATTTCCAGGATAAAAAAACACGGATTGAGATGGTGAAGCAATAGTGAAAGTAACCAGAGAGAAAACAGAGAACAACCAGGCATTTCTTACCATTGAGATGGAACCACAGGAAGTTGAGGCGTCAATGGAGGAATCCTATCAACGCCTCGCCAGGCGGGCCAATATCCCCGGCTTTCGCAAAGGAAAGGCGCCGCGTGCCGTACTGGAACAATATCTGGGCAGCGATAGCGTTCTTGAAGATGCCATCAACCAGCTGCTGCCGCAGGCATATGAAAAGGCAATCGAAGAACAGCAGATAGAAGCCATTGCCCGACCGGAGGTTGAGCTGATACAGACCAACCCGGTTATCTTCAAGGCCATGGTGCCTTTAGCGCCTGTGGTCCAGCTGGGAGACTACCAGAGCGTTAAAATGAAACCCGAGTCGATAAAGGTGACCGATGCGAATGTAAAGGAAGTGATTGAGCAGCTTCGTCACCAGAATGCAACCTGGGAATCGGCGGACCGCGCCGTCGCCTATGGTGACCTGGCGGTATTTAATATGGAGAGTCAGGTGGGTGATTCACCGTTTATCAACCGGGAAGGAGTCCAGTACCTGGTTATGCAGGACTCTATCTCCCCAGCCCCGGGCTTTGCCAAGGAGCTCATCGGCATGAAGAAAGAAGAGGACAGGAGTTTTGCTCTCACCCTTCCCGAGGACTATCCCCGCGATGAATTTGCCGGTAAAGAAGCCCGTTTCACTTTGAAGATGCTGGAGGTGAAACACGAGATATTGCCCAAGCTTAATGATGAGTTCGCCGCGCAACTGGGACCGGAAATCAAAAACATGACCGCCTTGAAGGAAGAAGTATCCAGAAACCTGAAACTGCGCGCTGAGGCGAAAGCCAGGGATGATTTTGAAGAAAAAGTGGTTGATGCCGTAGTCGCTCTGTCTCGGGTTGAATTTCCGCCGGTGCTGGTAGAAAATGAAATACATCGCATGATGAATGAACAGGCCCGGCAGTTTGAGATGCAGGGCGCAAATATGGAAGAATATTTGAAGAGCATTGATAAAACAGAAGAACAGTTGCACGAGGAATTGGAGCCGGTGGCGACCAAGAGAATAACGCAGTCGCTGATTCTGGGCAAAGTTGCCGAAGTGGAAAAAGCAGAGGTCAACGAGAAGGAAATAGATGAAGAGATTGAAACGATGCTGAAAAACGCGGTTGATAAAAGAGATGAGTTGCAGAAAGCGCTGAATTCACCACCGTCCCGCGATTCCATCCGGCAGATATTGTTAACACGTAGAACAGTTGAGCGACTGGTGGAAATAGCCGGAGGCGGGAAAGAGAAGAAAGGGAAACCGAAAAAGGAGGGGGTAAAAAAATGAATATCAATCCAGCGAATGTCATACCAATGGTTATCGAGAGCGGGAGTCGGGGAGAGCGTGCCTTCGACATCTACTCGCTTCTGCTGAAAGAGCGCATCGTCATGCTGGGCATGCCGATTAACGATCAGGTGGCCAATGTAATCGTTGCCCAGCTACTCTATCTGGCGCGGGAAGACCCGGACAAGGACATCAGCCTGTATATTCACTGTCCGGGCGGTGTTATCAACGCCGGGCTGGCGATTTACGACACCATGCAGCTCATCCAGCCAGAAGTATCCACCATATGCATCGGGCTGGCAGCGAGCATGGGTACGGTGTTGCTCTGCGCCGGTGCCAAGGGCAAACGGTATGCCCTGCCCAACTCCACCATCCACATGCACCAGGCTTTCGGCGGTGCCCAGGGATACGCCAGCGACATTGAGATTGCCGCCCGCGAAATCATGCGCGTTCAGGACATCATCAGGGGTATCCTGGTCACGCATACCGGTCAAAAGCTGGAAAAAATCGCCCATGATACGGACCGTGATTTCTACCTCAGTGCTGACCAGGCGGTGGAATATGGCCTCGTTGACGAAGTCCTGAAAAAACCGGAAGAAGGCAGCAAGAAAGCTGCGAAGAAATAATTCCGGAATGCCTGACCATAAAATGAATTCCCCTCTCTTTTTCCATCGGGGAGAGGAGTTTTGTTTTCCGACTCGGATTTCAGAGCGAGCCGCGAATTTTTTCATCGATTTCTGCGGTGAGGTCACAGCCTCTTATTGACTTTCCCTGAGCGTCGATGACCTGTTTATCCGGCGTTATTTTCACCCTGCCCTGGCTGAATGCTTGAATAGTAGCGGTAATCAACGGCAGCTCTCTTATTACCCCGTGCTGGCGGATGAGTTGGAAAAGAGCGCTTTCCTCACCCTGTTCCTGTTTCACCTGCGACACCGATTTGCCTTTTACCTCCGACCAGTGACGGTCGAACGCCTGACCGCGAATCGGGAAGGTGCAATAAGCCACCACCGGGCCTTTGTCCAGCTCCGGCGTGACCAGATGCATCATGGCCCCGGTCGATTCCGCATCAGCCTCAATCAGTTTCCAGATGACTTCCGGCCAGGTCCCGGCCGGGCCACCGGGCGCTGCCGGGTGGAGGTTTATCATGTCATATTTCCGGCACATTTCCGGCCCGACGATAAGCATATATCCCGCCAGCACACACAGGTCAGGTTTGAAATCCTGCAGCCTTGCCATTACCTCACGGTCGTAGCCAAGTCGCCACGAAGGCAACCCTTTGCCGGAGCCACCTGAACCACTCATTTTACCCTTGTATTTCTGGTAAGAAAGCGTGACCAGTGGAATGCTATAACCCTCCACCATCTTGAGAAAGATATCGGTCTGTTCGGTCTCACCGTGCTCACGACTGCAGAAGACAAAGGCGATTTCAGCATTGATTTCGCCCGACTCTATGCTATCGTGTACCGCTTTGAGCAGTCCTCTTGACCCCTTGCCTCTCCCGGTGGAAAACCATCCCAACTTATACATCTTGTTATCGCCAAGCACGATTTTTCAGTTTATTCCAGGCACTGGCGAAGTGAGTCAGAGGGTTGGTCCGGCGTCCGATGATTTTACCCTTGTTTAGTGCCTGGATAAAATCGCTGCGACCTTCAAACTCCGGCATTTCCACGTAAGCATTGCCAATAGAGCTGGGCACATGGGCATCGCTGCCGGCGCTTTGCGCGATGTCGTATTTACGGGCAAAAGCCAGCACTTTCTCAGAACTGTGATGGAGCAAGCTCCTTGCGTTGAAGACTTCAATGACTTCGATTTCCTTAGCAATCTCTTCAATAACCCTCGGGTTCAAAGCCGACGGTCGTAACACATCAAAGGCGTGGGGAATGCACACGATGCCGTCCTGCGCCCTGATTCGGGCGATCGTCTGCTCCACCGAGAGGCCATTGGGAACATTCTCTTTAAGGAACATGCCCATTATCTCGCCATACGGGGTCAGAATTTCTTCGGCGATGATTATCTTGAAAGGAGCAATACGCTGCATTTCGAGTGCCCCTTCAACAGTGCCATGGTCGGCGACGGCTATACAGTTGATTCCCATCTCCTGGCATCGTTCAATAATCGTATCCAGAGGCGTACCGCAGTCCATTGAATACTCGGTGTGGACATGAAGGTCTGCTTTAAGCAACGGACTCAATTGCTCCTTTCCAGGTATTCGCCGGTGCGGGTATCGACCTTGACGATATCACCCTGGTTGACGAAGAGCGGGACCTGAACGATAAGCCCGGTTTCCAGGGTTGCCGGCTTGCTGCCGCCAGTAGCGGTATCTCCCTTGAAGCCAGGGTCGGTGCCGGTGACCTCAAGCACGACAGCTACTGGCAGCTCGATATCAACAATTTCGCCCTTATAACTGGATACCTCCACGGTAAAGCCCTCTTTCAAATAATTAAGGATATCTCCCAGCTTTTTGCCATCGATTTCAATCTGCTCGAAGCTCTCCACATCCATGAAGTGGTAAATATCACCGTCGTTATAGAGGTACTGCATCGGGTGCGAATCAAGACGTGCCCGCACCAGTTTGTCATCGGACTGGAAACTGCGCTCGGTAGTATGGCCGGCATTCAGGTCACGCAGCTTAACACGTGCCAGTGCGGTCCGTTTCATTTTAACGTGCTTATAGTCCACCACCTGATAGAGCGCGCCGTCGAGTTCGATGATAATACCTTTTCTCAGTTCACCGCCACTTATCATGTTACGTCTTCCTCGCTTTCGATAATACTCTCAGGTTTCCGTTTTCCAGAACAACAAGGTCCTCAATTCTGACACCGCCCCAGCCGGGGAGATAGACGCCAGGTTCAACGGTAAACACCATGCCGGAAACCAGCTCCTCGTCTGCACCCGGGCCGAGGCGCGGCGCCTCATGTGCCGCCAGGCCAACACCATGACCCAGTGCATGCCCGAAAGCTTGAGCATTGTCCGCTTCAGCAATGACCGTTCTGGCCAGGTTATCCGCCTGCTCTCCGGTCATTCCTTCCTTGATTAGCTCCAGTGCGGTTAACTGCGCTCCAAGCACGATATCGTACACTTTTTTAAAATCATCATCGGGTTCACCAGGGCAAATGGTACGGGTCAGGTCGCTGGCATAGCCGTCTACCTTGGCACCGAAATCCATGAGCACCGGCTCTCCTTCCTGGATAACCCTTTCTGAAGGTCTGGCATGGGGCAGGGCAGCATTGGGGCCGGAAGCGACAATCACATCAAAAGGCATAGCCTGACTGTCGTGCTCTCGCATAAATTTCTCCAACTCCCAGGCGACTTCTTTTTCACTCATGCCGATTTTTATAATTTTCTCGATATGCTGAAAAGCCTGGTCGCTTATATCCGCCGCCCGGGCGATATCTTCAATTTCCTCGGCGTCCTTAATTGCCCGCAGTGATTCTACCACCCCTTCCAGAGGAACAAATTCGATAGGGAAATCCAGCTTCTTAGCTATATTGCCTATCTGGCGGTACATTGCCAGCGATATGTGATGAGACTCGAAACCAAGCTTTTGACCTCGAAGGTCAGTGACCAGCTCGGGGAACCAGCCTGCCATATCACCGGCTATCTGGAACAGGCGATAGTCCGGGGACTGCTGCTTGACCTGCTCAATATAGCGAAAATCCGTGACAATGACGGCGTCTTTCTCCGTGATAAGCAGGTACCCGGCGGAGCCGTCAAAGCCGGAGAGGTACCGGCGGTTATCCGGCTGGGAGATGAATATGGCATTAGCCTCTCGTTCCGCCAGTTTCTGCCGCAGCCGCTGCAATCGGTCAGCTATTCCCAACTTCGTCATCTCCTTTCCTGGCCATCGGATGGGCTGACTGATATATCTTCCGTGCCTGACTCTGGCTGACGTGGGTATACACCTGAGTGGTCGCCAGCTGGGCATGACCGAGCAGCTCCTGAACGACCCTGAGGTCGGCACCACCATCGAGAAGATGGGTAGCAAAAGTATGCCGGAGGACGTGGGGATGAACTTTTTTCTCAAGGCCGGCTTTTTGGGCACATTTATCAAGGATTTTCTGTATTCTCCGCGCTGGCAGCCGGCCACCGTATTGATTGAGGAAAACAGCGTTCGCTTTCTGCCTGGCCAGCAGGGCGGGGCGGCTATGAGCGAGGTAGTTATCAAGGGCGTGTGCTGCCGGCTCGCCGATGAGCACCATCCTTTCCTTTGAACCCTTGCCCCAGACACGAATTTCGTTCGTTTCCATATTCAACTGCTCAAGGTTGAGGCTTTCCAGCTCACTGACCCGCAGTCCGGCCGCATAGAGCAGTTCCAGCAGGGCGCGGTCGCGCAGTCCTTGAAGCGTGGAACAGTCGGGCGCTTCCAGAAGTCGCACCGTCTCTTCTATGGTGAGAAAGGACGGCAGTCGCCGGTCAAGCTTCGGGGAGGAAGCTTTTTCCAGCGGATTGGCAGATACCATCTGTTCCCGCACCAGGTAGCGATAGAAAGAGCGAATGGCGGACAGCTTGCGGGCGATGCTGCTCTTAACCACGCCCTGTGACATAAGCCAGGACATGTAGTCGCGCATGACCTGCTTGTCTACCTTATCGAGTGAGCTGACCTGCTTGGCTCTGAGGAACTGGAAGAAGCCTTTTTCAGCGCCGCGGGCGTAGTTGCCGATGAGGTCCATAGTGTAATTGCGCACCGTATAAGGCGAGAGCCCGCGCTCCGCCTCCAGATAGTTCACGTATCTATTCAATGCTTCCTGTATGCTATTTATCACGTTCCAATTTCCCTTTGTAATCGCACTTGGTGCATCTGGTAAACCTGCCCCGATACTGGGTCAGCAGCCCGCCGCACTTGGGGCAAGGGTCGGGGAGAGGTTTATAGAAAACGGCGAACGTACACTCTGGATAATTGCCACAGCCATAAAAGACTCGTTTCTTTTTACTTACCCGTTCCACCAGCTCGCTGCCACATTCCGGACATTTCACCCCCGTCTTGAGCTGATATGATTTAGTGTATTTGCACTCCGGGTAGCCGCTGCAGGCGAGGAATTTACCGTACCGCCCCACCTTTATGGCCAGGGGCTTGCCGCATTTAGGGCAGGTCTCGTCGACAAGCTCGACGGGCAGCTTCACTCTCTCCACGCGTTGAAAAGCGTCCGTCAGGTCTTTGTCGAACGGCGTATAGAAATCCTGGACGACGCTCGCCCAGTTGCGATTTTTCTTCACGATATCATCGAGCTCGTCTTCCATACCAGCGGTAAACTGGATATCCAGAATATCGGCAAAATGTTGATTCAACAGGTCGTTCACCACAATCCCGAGTTCGGTCGGCTGAAAACTGCCCCTGACCCTGATTACGTATTCCCGGTCCTGGATGGTGGAAAGAGTAGGCGCATAGGTGCTGGGACGGCCGATGCCCCACTGCTCCAGCATCTTGACCAGCGTGGCTTCGGTGAAACGAGGCGGTGGTAGGGTGAAGCGCTGCTCCATGTATATCCCCCGAAGGTTCAAATCCTCGTCTTTCCGCAGCGCAGGCAGTTTTGCTTTCTTCTCATCTTCATCCGCTTCATCTTTGCTCTCGCTGTAGAGGGCAATAAAACCGGGAAACACATTGACCGAACTGGTTATCCTCAACAAGTAGCCGGTTTTCGGGCGTTTAGCTTCAATGTCAATACTGGTATTATCGAAGATAGCGGCCGCCATCTGGCTGGCCACCATGCGTTTCCAGATAAGGTCGTATAGTCGGTGCTGACTTGTTGTCAGATAGCTCTTAATCAGCGCTGGCTCCCGGGGTATGCGGGTGGGGCGGATGGCCTCGTGCGCTTCCTGTGCCCCTCTGGCAGTCGTTCTGAAGATACGAGCCCGCGGCGGCAGGTATCCCTCCCCGTATTTTTGACCTATGTAATCCCTGGTCTCGGCGAGTGCAGACGCAGCGACTCTTGTTGAATCGGTTCTCATATAGGTGATGAGCCCCATGCTCCCCTCATCGCCAACGGGCAGGCCTTCGTAAAGCTGCTGGGCAATAGCCATTGTCTGCTTGGCCGTGAAGCGCAGCTTACGCCACGCTTCTTGCTGCAAAGTGCTGGTGGTGAAGGGAGGGGCGGGTTGACGGGTCGCTTTCTTGGTGCCCACCTGGTGGACACGATAGCTCGCCTGCTCCAGCTCCACCTTAACCCGGCCAGCCTCATGCTCATCGGGAATGCCCAACTTAGTGCCATCCATAAGGCCGATTAACGTAGCTTTAAACGGAACTTTGACTGCCTTCTTTGTCAGTTCGGCTTCAATTGTCCAGTACTCCACCGGCACGAAGCTCTGTATCTCACGCTCGCGGTCGACGATAATTTTTACCGTGGCCGATTGGACTCTCCCCGCAGAAAGACCGCGTCTTACCTTCTTCCAGAGCAGAGGGCTCAATTTATAACCGACCAGCCGGTCCAGGATGCGCCTTGCCTGCTGCGCATTGACCAGCTGCATATCAATGGACCGGGGATGCTGGAACGCCTGCTTGACCGCTTCGTCGGTTATTTCGTGGAAGACGACGCGACGGCAGGACTTGCTGTCCGCTTTGATTACCTCAGCCAGATGCCAGGCGATGGCTTCTCCCTCACGGTCGGGGTCGGTGGCCAGATAAACCGTGGACGCGCTTTTAACGGCCTTTTTCAGTTCATTAACGAGCCTGTTTTTCGACTTCGGCACTACGTATCTGGGAGCGAAGCCGTTTTCCACATCCACACCCAGTTCACTTCTGGGCAAATCCCTTACGTGGCCCAAGGATGCCTTAAGATTGTAGCTGCCACCCAGTATTTTAAGCAGTGTCCTGGCCTTCGCCGGTGATTCTACAATAACCAGATTTTTGGCCATATTATTAATCCACTCTCACCCGGTATTCCTCTCTGACCTCCCTGGCCAGAATATAGCTCATCGACCCCATTTGCTTGACCATGCCCTTCAGTTCCATCATCGCCAGTGCACTGCTGACTGCGGATACCGGCAGCCCGCTGCTGCGACATACCTCATCAATATGAATTGGTTCGGCACCGAGATGTTTTAAAAGCAGGGATTCCGTATCCGAAACGGGCAATATTTCCTTCATCTCTATCTGACGCGTTACCGTCATCAGGTTAAGTTCTTCCAGAATATCAGTATAGTCCCGGACCAGCTTGGCGCCTTCCTGAATCAGGTGGTTAGTGCCCCGGCTGGCCGGCGAAAGGATACTGCCGGGAATGGCAAATACTTCGCGGTTCTGCTCCAGCGCAAGCTGTGCCGTTATCATGGCGCCACTGGTCTCATCCGCCTCAATGACGAGCACACCCATACTCAGACCACTCATGATTCGGTTGCGCCGCGGAAAATTGTCCGGCCTTGGTTTTGTGCCCAGGGGATATTCACTGATAAGCGCACCCCGTTGCATAATTTTCCGGGCCAGGTCCGCATTTTCGCCGGGATAAACAACGTCAAGTCCACAGGCAAAAACGGCAATACTCCTGCCGCCCGCATCCAGTGCTGCCTGATGGGCTATAGTATCTATACCTTTGGCCAGGCCACTGACCACGGTAATATTGCTCTGCGCCAGATCGGCCGCGATTTCCTCCGTTACCTGCCTCCCGTAAACGGTCGCCCGGCGCGTGCCGACCACGGCCAGACACCACTCGTCTTGTGGCAGCAGTTCACCCCTGACGTACAGGAGTGGTGGATAGTCATATACTTCCTTTAACCGAGACGGGTACGTTTCGTCCTTATGCGTGAAAACTTTCACCCCGTAGTGGGCCAGCTTCTCCATTTCATCGTCCAGAGAAATTTTGGGCTGCCAGGTGATAATCGCCTGTACGGCATTGCGGTCGAGGCCAGCCTTTTTCAGCTCGGCAGAAGTCGCCTGCCAGGCGTCCCCCAGGCTGCCGAAGTGGTTCTCAAGCTGGGCAAACCGCACCCGGCCGATGCCGGGGATGAGGCTGAATCCCACCCAGTATTTGATGTCTTTGTCTGTCATCTTCAAGGCAATTCTAGCATAGCGGTATAGTGTAGACAATCGGGTAATGACCGCGGTGCTGGCGCAGGTAAAACGTCAGCGAGACGCTCTCTAAAGGAAATTTGATGGCGGAGAGGGGGGGATTCGAACCCACG
>CAYZOI010000016.1:0-24529 GCA_964480145.1 uncultured Dehalococcoidaceae bacterium
CCCCCTCTCCTTCAAAGGAGAGGGGGAAATATTTTTAAAAGAGGGGCGAGCCCCTCTTAAGCACCTACTTTCCTTCTTCTTTCCATATCTTACCGCCCTCTGGCAGCACAAAAAGGTCCTCGCCAGCCAGCTTGGCCGCGAGTGTTTCCTTGAGGGTGGCAATGGGTACGCGTATCTGGTTCATGGAATCGCGCTCCCGGATGGTAACCTGACTGTCTTCCAGCGACTGGAAATCAACGGTGACGCAGTACGGGGTGCCGACCTCGTCCTGGCGGCGATATCTCCGCCCGATGCTCTGGGTGTCATCGTAATGGACCATCCAGTACTGGCGGAGGTCGTCGTAGACTTCTCTGGCTGCCTTCGCCAGGTTCTCCTTCTTGCTCAGTGGCAGCACCGACACCTTGTAAGGTGCCAGAGAAGGATGGAGATGGAGCACCACTCGTAGCTCGCCCTGGGCGATTTCCTCATCGTAAGCGTCGCAGAGGAAAGCCAGCACAGAGCGGTCCACGCCCGCCGATGGCTCAATGATATAGGGAATGATGTGCTCGCCGGAATCCTCGTCAAAGTAGGTCATCTCTTTGCCGCTGTGCTTGGCGTGCTGCGCCAGGTCATAGTCGCCACGATTGGCAACACCTTCAAGCTCCGACCAGCCCATGGGAAAGTTATAGTCAATGTCGTAGCACTTCCTGGCATAGTGGGCCAGTTCTTCCTCACCGTGAGGGCGCAGGCGGAGGTTATCCTCCCTGATGCCGAGGTTCAGGTACCAGTTTCTCCTCTCCTCGACCCAGTAGTCGAACCATTTATCGGCCGTCTCCGGCCGGACGAAATATTCGATTTCCATCTGCTCGAACTCACGACTGCGGAAGATAAAGTTGCCGGTGGTGATTTCGTTGCGGAACGCCTTGCCGAGCTGAGCGATACCGAAAGGCAGCCGCCTCCGTGTTGTGTTGAGCACGTTCTGAAAATTGACGAAGATACCCTGCGCCGTCTCGGGTCGCAGGTAGACCACGTTGGCGTCCTCTTCCACCGGCCCCATGAAGGTCTTGAACATCAGGTTGAACAGGCGGGGTTCGGTCAGTTCGCCGCCGCAGGAGGGGCAGTTGCTGTCCGATACTTCGTCGGTACGAAACCTCTGATGGCAGCTCTTGCATTCCACCAGCGGGTCGGTGAACTGCTCCAGGTGGCCGCTGGCCGCCCATGTCTGGGGATGCATCAGGATGCTGGCGTCCAGCCCCACCATGTCATCGCGTCCCTGAACCACGGCACGCCACCAGGCCTGCTTCACGTTCCGCTTTAGCTCCACCCCCAGCGGCCCATAGTCCCAGCAGCTTGATAGACCGCCGTAGATTTCACTGCTCTGGAAGATGAAGCCCCGCCGCTGGCTGAGCGAGACGAGCTTTTCCATGGTGACGCCGCCCGGTGTTTTTTCCGTCATTACGAGTACCTCTTAATGTATGCTGTACGGTAATTATAGCTTTCTTGCCAGAGCCTGCTGTATGGCGAGGAAGAAGACTGCTCCCAGGATGATGCCTCCGAGGCCCATGACAATCAGGGCGAATATCCATAAAGGCATGAGGTATATCCCGTACGAATTGTAGCTGAAAATGGCCAGCATTGCAAAGGTGAGAACAAGCTGCGGCAGGACGACCATATTGCCTATGAGCAGGAGCATCGTTTCGGCGCGTTTATTTGCGGTCGGCTGGAAGCGGTTTCCCAGCCTGATTACGCCAAGGACAACAGCGGCGCTCAGTCCAGCCAGCAGGAACTGCGGCACGAGCAGCCAGGCAGTGGTGGCGCCGCGGCTCAGCCACCGGTCGGGCAGGCCGTCCTGGAAATGATAGGCTATCTCCCCGGGAAGCCGGGGGTAAAAATAAACGGCGAGACCAACGGACAGGAGCAGGAAGATGAGGGGAAGTGCAATATGTCTCCACCGGAAGCGCATCATTACCTTATATTATCATTATTTGACAGTTTAATTAACACCATCCGGCGGGTATTTAGGGGCGGGCGCCCCTTTTATTCAGCGAGTGGAACTAAAGCTGGAATACTCAGGCCAGTGATTTTGGCCGGCGCACCGCCAGGATAAAGGGAACGGCTACGACATACAGGCATAAGAAGACGATAAATGCCCAGAAATAATCATTCATGGTATCGAATATAAAGCCGCTGAATAATGGCCCCGCGGAGCCGCCAACTGCCTGAAACAGTGATACCATGCCGAAGATAGCCCCGTAATAAGTTAGGCCAAAATTACGACTGATCAGCATGGACATGGTGGGTAGCCAGCCTCCCGAGCCAAGTCCAAGAATGAAGGCGTTCAGCCAGACTATAGCTAGGGGCGTTGTTGATTTGACCAGCATCAGTAGAATCGCACCTGCCGACAGGAAGACAAAGCTGAGGGCACAGGCTTGTTTCGCTTTGATTTTGTCGCAGAGCCAGCCGAAGGAAAATTTACCGATGGCGCTGCCTAGGCCCAATAGGGTCAGGGCACCGGCAGCCAGAGTCCCCGGAAAGCCCGCATCCTGTAAATATGGCACCAGGGTCTGGATAACCCCCAGTGAGCCGAAGGCGCTGATGAGAAAGGTGACTGACACCAGCCAGAATGCCATAGTGCCCAGCGCTGCTTTCAGGCTTAATCCCCTGGCGGTCATGCTGGATGCATTTATTTCTGCCATTTCTTCAGGGCTGGTGACCCCGTCAGGATAAAGCCCCATGTCGGCGGGCCTGGTTCTGACCACGAAGATTGCCAGCGGGATTAAAGTCCAGGCGAGTATCCCCAGTGCCAGATAGGCCATCCGCCAGCCGAAGACAGGGATGATGAAGCTGCCGACCAGTGGCGCCACCACGAAAATGCCCAGACCGATACCGGTACCCATAACACCGATAGCCATACCGCGCTTTTTGACAAACCAGTTGACAACCATAGTGCTTGCCGGTACCTGGCCGTAGGCTGCCGTGCCGGCACCAACAAGAAAAAAGGCGAGGTAGAAATGCCAGAGGGTTTGCAATACGTAGAGTGAAGCGAAACCGATGCCCGCAATCAGGGCGCCGACAGCGATAACCCCCCTCACTCCATATCGGTCAACGATGCCGCCGACCAGTGGCGCGACCAAGCCGGTGAGCAGAAAAAAGATGGTAAAGGCAAGCATTATCTCGCCACGGCCCCAGCCGAACTCAGATTGCAGGGAGCTGACAAAGAGGCTGAAGGAACCGACACCACACCCGGAAAAAATGCCAAGGGAAAGTACCGCAATGGCAATCATCCAGTAGCCGTAGAAAATTCCGGGTTTTCTAATGGCCGGTGTTTTTTCTGTGGCGCTCAAAAGTTCGACTCTTTCTGATTAGCCGTCTGATTTTTCCGAATGGTTCGTCTCCGAGACTGCACTGACGTAGGCTATGGCATATTCTTTGGAATGGGAAAGACTGACGGCAATCGCCTTTATGCCCATCGCATCTGCTTTAACTTGTGCCTTTCCGTACAGGTTGACCCGCGGCTGGCCGCTGGCATGGGACAGGGTTTCGATTTCCCGCCAGTGTATGCCGCTTCTGCCTGTGCCCAGGAGCTTCATGACGGCCTCCTTGCAGGCAAAGCGGGTCGCCAGCGACGACGGCTTGCTGCGGTATACCGCCAGCTCTGATTCGGTGTAGACGCGTCTGAGAAACCTCTCTCCCCAGCGCTCTACCGCCTCTTTAACACGACCTATTTCGATAATATCGACGCCAGTATAATGCGACATGATATCCTTACGTGGCGGACCCGGTTAATTCTTCAAGCAAACTGGAACAGAGTTTATCCAGCATCCCGGACAGCTTTCTGGTGGGCAGGCTGGTGAAAAGGGGGGTTATTGATATATTACCGTGGTCCACTGCCCAGGTATCCGTTTTTCGGCCCTGGCTGCCGTCCTGTCGTTGCCGCACCAGCCAGTAGTAATTCCGCTTGCCGTCATTTCCCTCGGTGACGGTGTTGATATGGCTCTCGTTGGCCAGCGAAGTGACCTGTACGCGGCCGATTTTATCCAGCGGCACATTGGGCACGTTGATGTTGAGAAATAAATTGTTGGGCAGCGGACTGGCGTTGATTCGTCCCGCCAGCATGGTGGCCAGCCTGGCCGCTATCTGGAAACCGAACTCACTATCTCGTTCGGTGGAGACAGCGAGTGCGGGGTAGCCGTGCAGATAACCCTGAAGAGCCGCGCTTACCGTTCCCGAGATGTAAATATCATCCCCCAGGTTCAGCCCCCAGTTAATCCCTGAAATGACGAGGTCGATTTTGCTTTTTACCAGGCTGCCTAGCGCCAGCAGGACGCTGTCTGATGGCGTACCTTCCACAGCGTACGTTTCAACGCCCTGGATCACCGGCTTCACCTGCCTTATCCGCAGCGGCTCCCAGAGCGTCACCGCGGTACCGCTGGCACTCTGTTCTCTATCCGGCGCCACGACCACCACCTCAGCGATGCTGGTCAGTTCCCGTACCAGTACCCACAGGCCGTCAGCGGAAGTGCCGTCGTCATTGCTTACCAGAATCTTCATGGGGAATCATTAAGAGTTTATCACAGTGGGAAATTCAACGGCAAACACTCGACTGTAATAGAGTTTTTCTGCAAGGACTTGTGGACGAAATAGCTCTGTGGTAGCATAATAGTTATCACTATACAATACGGGGTGCTTATGTGCGCGCACCCCGGAATGTTTAAATAATTTAACTGTATAAGTTCAAGGTGGAGAAAAAGATAAACCTGACCATAAATGACAAAGCGGTGAGTGGCCGTCCCGGCATGACCATCCTGGAGGTGGCCGGGGAGAACGGCATTGATATTCCAACCCTCTGTCATATCCCGGACCTGCCACCCATCGGGGCCTGCCGACTCTGCGTTGTTGAGGTGGAAGGCTCCCGGACGCTGGTCGGCTCCTGCCATACCCCGGTTGCCGAGGGCATGGTCATACAGACCCATTCCCCAAAGGTTATTGCCACGCGAAAGGTGCTGGTCGAGCTGATGCTGGCCAGCCACCCTGATGCCTGCCTGATTTGTGACAAGGCCAATATCTGTGAGCTGCGACGGATTGCCGCTGACCTGGAAATAGGGCTGCCGCGCTTCAGAACCCGGAAACACTACTATCCGGTCGAGGATGAGAACCCACAGATGCTCCGCGATATGTCCAAGTGCGTGCAGTGCCGGCGGTGCGTTATTGCCTGCAAGACCCGGGGCGGTGAGCCGCTTTTCGGCATGGCGTATCGTGGTTTTGACAGCAAGGTGGTTCACGGCCATGACCAGCCGCTGGGCAGCGAATCCGGCGAGAACTACGATGCCTGTATCGAGATATGCCCATCGGGAGCATTGCAGAAGGCGAGGAAGACGGGAGAGGAGAGGGCGGATAGAGCGCTTATTATAAAAGGCTGAGCTATCGGAGATGGTGAAATGGCAGGAAGAGGAGTCATAACGCCGCCCAAAGACCGGGCCGACCTTGTGGAGCGCCTGAAAGAGGTGCAGCGCCGTTATGGCCACGTGCCGGAAGAGGCTATTGCCGAACTGGCTGAATCACTGGCCATACCAGTCCACGAAGTCTACGGGGTCGCCAGCTTTTATTCATTTCTTTCCACGAAGCCGCTGGGCAGGAACGTTATCCGTGTCTGCCGGAGCCTGCCCTGCTATCTCAAGAGTGCGGAAATGATTATGGAAGCGGTGGCGAAAGAACTGGGCATTGGCCCTGGTGAGACGACGCCCGACGGTCGGTTCACGTTCGAGCCGGCCAACTGCATCGGCCTCTGCGACCATGCCCCGGCCATGCTCATCAATCAGGACCCTCACGTTGATTTAACGCCAGAGAAGATAAAGCAAATTTTGGGAGCTTACAAATAGTTCAGGAGGCTGGCGCGTGCCGCAGCAGCGAATAGTACTGAAAAACTGCGATGTCATCGACCCGGAGCGGATTGAAAGCTGCCTGGAAAACGGTGGCTTCCGGGCTCTGGCGAAGGCCCGCGGTGAAATGACTCCGGAACAGATAACCGATGAGATAAAAGCTTCCGGGCTGAGGGGTCGGGGCGGGGCCGGTTTTCCCTGCGGCATCAAATGGGAGGGCGCCCGCACCGCGCCTGGCGACGAAAAATACGTTATCTGCAACGCCGATGAAGGCGAGGTAGGCACGTTCAAGGACCGTTACATTCTGGAGAGAGATCCCTATACGCTCATTGAAGGGATACTCATTGCCGGTCGCGCCATTGGGGCGAAGCAGGGTTATATCTACCTGCGTGCTGAGTACCACTACCTCCTCCAACATTTGCAAAACGCCGTCGACCGGGCAAAGGAAAAAGGGTTTTTAGATGGCGTCAACCTGGAAATTCGTGAGGGTGCCGGTGCCTATATCTGTGGCGAGGAGTCGGCACTGATGGACTCCATTGAAGGGAAAAGGGGAGAGGCGCGCTATCGACCTCCCTTCCCCACCACCTCCGGCCTCTGGGGAAAGCCGACCATCATCAACAACGTGGAAACGCTGATGAATATCCCGCCGATAGTACGGAACGGTGCCGACTGGTTCAGTCAGATGGGCACGGAGCGGAGCAAGGGTACCAAAGTATTCTCCGTTTGCGGCGATGTGGCCAAACCCGGCGTGTATGAAATGGTGCTGGGCAGCCCTCTGCGTGAGCTGGTAGAGGAGCTGGCGATGGCGAAGGGTATCAAACTGGTTCAGATTGGCGGTGCCACCGGCAGGCTCTTGCCCTGCGCTCAAATAGATACCCCCCTGGCTTTCGAGACGGTGCTGGGCGCGGGAGCGGTCACCGTCTACAATGAGAGCCGTGATGTTATTGATATTGTCCACCGTACCATGGAGTTTCTGGTCGAGGAGTCCTGCGGCAAGTGCACTCCCTGTCGCCAGGGCACCGAGGTGATGACGGAGGTACTGGGCAAGTTTCACAGGGGTGAAGGTTCGTTAAAAGAACTGCGGAATCTGGAAGACCTGTCCGGCGCCATGATGCTCTCTTCCCTGTGTGGTCTCGGGCAGGCGGCGCCCAATCCGGTCATGGACAGCCTGCAGCACTTCCGCGCCGAGTACGAGAGTAGGCTGGCCAAGTAAGGAGGGACAAGGATGAAGACGATTACCAGCAGCAAACCAGCCGAAGAGGTGACGGGTTATCTTGAAAAATGCCGGAAGGTGTATATCATCGGCTGCGGCACCTGTGCTACCATGTGCCACACCGGCGGGAAATCCGAAGTTCTGGAGATGAAGGAAAAGCTTGAGGGCAGCGGCAAACAGGTCACCGGCTGGATGATAATTCCCACCGCCTGCGATGAGCTGACCAAATATGCGCTGGAGGAGGAGGCGGGGCGGATAAAAGAGGCCGATTGCGTGCTGGCGATGACCTGCGCCATTGGCGTGCAGATGATAGCCCTGCACTTGAAGGATAAAAAGCCGGTATATCCGGCATTGAATACCATGTTTATCGGTATGGAGGACAGCCCGGGGCACTTCACCGAGGTGTGTTTGCAGTGTGGCAGTTGCGTACTCGGGAAGACGGCGGCCATCTGCCCGCTGGTCCGCTGCTCCAAGAGCCTGCTGAACGGGCCCTGCGGCGGTTCTGCGGAGGGCAAGTGCGAGGTATCTGAAGACGTCCCCTGTGCCTGGCAGCTTATCTACGACCGCCTGTCGGAGATGGGGCGGCTGGATGAAATGGAAGAAATCGAGCCCTGTAAAGATTGGAGTGTGAGTGTCACCGGTGGACCGAGGAAGATAGATGCGGAAGCAGAGTGCACCACTACCTCATAGGAGGTAACGAATGAAAGCCGGAACGAAACTGGAACGGATACTGACGAGTGGCAAGTTTGCCGTGACCGCGGAGGCCGGACCGCCCAAAGGTACCAGCGCCGAGGCGATACGGAAGAAAGGCGAGCTGCTCCGCCACTGCTGCGATGCGGTGAACGTCACCGATAACCAGACCGCCATCGTGCGCATGTCCAGCGTCGCGGGCTGCCTGCTTTTGAAGCAGCAGGGCATTGAGCCGGTGATGCAGATGGTCGTGCGCGACCGGAATCGGCTGGCACTGCAGGGCGATGTGCTCGGTGCGGTTGCTCTGGGTATCAATAACATCCTCTGTCTTTCCGGCGACCACCAGAAGTTCGGCAACCACCCTGGGGCCAAGGGCGTTTTCGATATCGACTCGATTCAGCTGATTCAGGCGCTGAAAATGATGCGTGATGAGAAGAAATTCATTTCCGGCGAGGATGTTTCCGGGGAGGTGCCTTTGTTCATCGGGGCTGCCGCCAATCCCTTTGCCGACCCCTTTGAATACCGGGTGAAACGGCTGGCCAAGAAAATAAAAGCCGGCGCCGATTTTATTCAGACGCAGGCCGTCTATGACGTCTCCAGGTTCGCTCAATGGATGACAATGTTGACGGAGCAGGGCCTGGACAAACAGGTGCATATCATGGCCGGTGTCATTCCCATCCGGTCTGCCGGTATGGCCCGCTACATGCGGGACTATGTTCCGGGCGTGGCTGTGCCTGATGAAATCGTGACCAGAATGGAAGAATCGGAAGCTCCCAAAGAAGAGGGAGTGAAAATCATTTTGGAAATCATCGAGCAGCTGAAGGATATGCCGGGGATACACGGCATTCACATCATGGCGGTGAGCTGGGAGGATATCGTCCCGGAGGTCGTGGAGAAGTCGGGCCTGATGCCGAGGCCGGTGGTGTAGAGCATTAAATTCTGCCCGCATTTCGCTCCTGCCTGGAAGCATAACTGTCTTGTCGCCTTTTGCCCACAATTACGGTAGGATGTAGTTGACTGTCTTTTGTCCCGGTTCTGTTGGCATGAAAACGAGCGATTTCGACTATATACTTCCGCAGGAACTCATCGCACAGACTCCGGTTGAGCCCCGGGATAGCTCCCGCCTGATGGTGGTGAACCGCCCCGACGGCCCGGTAGCACATCATCGCTTTCACGAAATCAGTGATTACCTTCGTGACGGCGACGTACTCGTTTTCAATGATAGCTTGGTCATACCGGCCCGACTCTATGGTCGGAAAGTTGATGGTGGTGGCCGTGTGGAAATATTGCTCCTGCGTCGACTTGAGGAAGGCACCTGGGAGGCGCTGGTCAGGAGAGGTAAGCGACTTCGCGCCGGCAGCCTGGTGATGATAACGAATGGAATGGAGAGGGACGCGCCGCCAGGTATTACCGCCGAGGTAATCGGTCAGGGTGAGGGCGGCATCAAGGTAATCAGGTTCTCCGACGAAACGCTGCTTGCCGAACTGGGCCATGTGCCGCTGCCACCGTATATCAACACCCCTCTCTCCCGCCCCGAACGCTATCAGACGGTTTATGCCCGGGTAGCCGGGAGCGTGGCGGCACCCACCGCGGGACTTCACTTCACGCCGGAGCTGCTCGATAAGCTGGAAAAGAAAGGGGTGCGCCTTCTTTTTGTCTGCCTGCACATCGGTCTGGACACCTTCAGCCCGGTAAGGGAAGAAGACCCCGAAAAGCACCATATCCACCGCGAGTATGGTATGGTCAGCGAGGAGGTGGCGCGCGAACTATCCGAGGCAAAGCGGCAGGGGAGAAAGGTTATCTGCGTTGGTACCACCACGGTACGGATTCTGGAGCAGCTGGCACAGCTTTATCCGCTGGAAGAGCTTCAGCCGTTTGCCGACTGGGTAGCCCTGTATATCCTGCCCGGTTACCGTTTTCGTATGGTTGATGCGCTGCTCACCAATTTTCACCTGCCCCGCTCAACGCTGCTCATGCTGGTGACCGCCTTTGGCGGTAAAAAACTGGTCAATGGGGCTTATCAGGACGCAATCAATTCAGGCTATCGCTTCTACAGTTTCGGTGACGCGATGCTGATTCTTTAATGGACTGATATCAATGTGTGTGGGGTTTAGCTATCCCGGGAAGCCCCGCTTCTACGCTCTTTACACTGAAAGTGAAGCCAGGGAAATACTGAGTGGTTTTGATATTGTGGAGTGGGATGTCAAACCGGAAATTTACTATGGCAGCGCCTGGCTGTATGTCTGGTCGAAAAAATCTGTTTAAGGACTTGGCTCTTCAACTTCGGCAACCGAAAGCTCTTTCAGGTTAGCCAGAATTTCCTCAAAATACGTTGCGCTCGTATTAATCACCTGCTGATATTCTTTTACGAGACCGTTCATTTCCTGAATCAGCTTATCGTTTTTTTCGATGGTAGCCATTACCTCTTCGTTCATGCTTTCCATACGTCCGTTGATTATCTGGGCATGCTCGTTAAGCACCTCTGACTGCTGTGTCATTACCGCGGTTAATTCATCGATATGCTGGCGCAGCGTCAAAATTTCCTGCTCAGTAACGTTGTTGTAATTGTTAATATAAAAAAAGCCGGCCAGCAGCCCGCCTACCAGCACTACGGATAATGCGATATTCCAGACCAGCAGCCATCTACGCATTACTTGAACCTCCTCGCTTTACTGTGAAACGCGGACCAACGTCTTAACTTCTAAGTGTGCAGTAGCATCGGTTTGCCCATTTATATTGTATACTAGCAGTTTTAACATAAAAAAACTATTCCCGGGGGTCTATCCCGGGAATAGTCTGTTCCGCCAGCTAGCGGCGTGATATTACTGGGTGCGGAAGCCGTAGTTCCACACCAGGATACTGCCGACAATGACCGCTACCACCAGCACGATGATGATGGCCGTCCAAGGCGTGGGCGCGGGAACCGGTGCGGGCGCGGCTGGTACTATCGGTGCCGTAGGCGCCGGATATTGCGCTGCTGGTGCCATTACTGAGGGCACCGTCGAGGTTATAACTACCGGCCCGACCGATACTGCTTTCACGGTAAACGTTCCGGAGAGCCCGTCGATTTCCACCTTGTAGTCGCCCGATTTACCCTGGACGGTGGCGAAAGACACTTTCCTGAACTCATGGCCTGCCAGCTTGACATTCTTGCTGGCAACGGCCGCACCATTAATCTTGAGCGTTACCTTGGTAGTGCCGGCGACATCGCCGATATTGGTGACCATCGCGCTGATAGTCGTTTTTTCGGCTATGCCAATTGAGGACGCTGGGAATACCAGGCCGCTGACGGTGAATTCCGCTGGTGCCGTATTTGCCGTGACGCCGAATAACGTGAAGTGGTCTATCTCGGCCGTAATGGTATTGGTCTCCGGGTCGATACTGATACTCGTGGGGTCAAGCGGCACCCACTCCCCGGTCTCCTGGTCATAGTAGGCAAGGCCGAGGCTTTGTGGACCCACTCCATGAGGTATCTGGGCCGGGTCATAGGTGAAAGTGATGGTGATAGGTGGGTCGAAACTGGCACCATCCGGTCCAAGGTCATAGGGCATACCGACGAAGTCCGTATCTTCCGGTGTGGCCGGAGGAGTGAGATCTTTGGTTATGCTTATTGAGGGCAGAGGGTCACCGTCTTCAGTTAGCCCGACGGTATCTTCTGGAATTGAGAGGACGAGGTCTCCATCTTCCGACTCAAAAGTAACCGACTCGGTAAATACGCCTCCTGAAGTGGTAATATCCTCGACCCCTCCACCGGTGGTTGCTGGTGCCGCTCCGTCATCATAGCCATAGCCCTGCCCGTACGCCGTGTAGTACTGTATCGGTTGCGGCAGCACTAGTAGAGCGGTAAACACGGCAAAGATTACTGCCAGTTTAATCCATTTTCTAGTATTGATTTTCCTCATCATAAACACACCCCATTTTTTATTCGCCTTCCTAGGCAGCTTAATTGTAAGTACTTAAATAGCCAAATGTCAACACTTTGCATTTTTCTTTCTGACACTTAGCGCTGAATCAAGGGTATTTACGGTAATTTAGCGGGATAGTTAAGCGTGATACATAATGGGGCCACGGCTAATTAAAAGGACTACAATAACTTTTCGGCTATGACCAAAGTAGGATACCGGCATCAGGAAATGCTTCTATTAAAACATTGTTATATCCTGACCGTAGATGTGGTAATGATTAATTTTTGGTTGACATCAGGGAATGGCATTAATATAGCCTCATGATTTTCCTATTTCGTCTGGGTTATAATGGTAAAATAAATTACAGCCGGATAACACGTCGGTCCGGTACAAATAATCGTTGTGAATAGGATGGGACGATTTCATTGATGGCTTCAAAATCGCCGAAGATATCGGTTATCATTCCGGTGAAAAATATGGCCGGGAAGATAGAGCAGTGTCTGGAGGCGGTTTTTTCACAGTCGCTCTCTCCGCACGAGGTGCTTGTGGTTGATGGCCGTTCTGCGGATGGCACTGTGGAAAGGGCGCAAAAATTTCCGGTGAAGGTTTTCGACCAGGACTACGGTGCTGCCGGTGCCGCCCGGCAGATTGGCGTGGAGCAGGCTGAGGGTGAATATCTCGCTTTCACCGACGGCGACTGCATTCCCGGCAAAGACTGGTTGAAAAATCTGGTTGCTGGTTTTGAGGAAGGCATTGCCGGTGCTGGCGGTGGAATACAGAACATCGGCAGGGGGATATGGACGAATTCCATTAACCTGGCCTCGGCCACTTTTCTGGGCAGCGGTCGTTCTGTGCAGGGTGGGGCTTCGTTTTCAGAGCGCTTCGTGAAAAGCATCAGCGGGTGCAACAGCATGTATCGCAGGAGCGATCTGTTACAGGCGGGCGGCTTTGACTCTAACCTGTCCGGTGCTGATGAAACAGAGTTGAACGCGAGGCTGCTGAAATCGGGCAAGCTTCGTTACGTCAGGGATGCCGCCGTTCTTCACGACCACAGCCGCGGGTTGAAGGAGTTTGCCAGGAATATGTATCGCTACGGAGGCTGGAGGAAGGAGTGTGGCGTCTGGGACTGGCCGGTGCTGCCGCCGCTGCTGGCGCCGCTGCTTCTGCTGACGCTGCTCGCCAGCCACTGGATTCTGGTGACCGTTATCGGATTATATCTGGTTATAGTCGGTCTGCACGGTCTGTACTTCGCCATTAAAGAGAAAAATATCAGCTATCTGGTTACCATTCCGGTCGTCTTCGTCCTTGAGCACCTTTGCTATACGGTCGGGTTCTGGAAAGAGGTGTTTCTGCCGCGTAAAATGCCCAAACCAGCAGGGGAACAGCCGAAGTGAATGTCCTGTTATTGAATCCTCCCTTCAAGGGCAGGTTCTCCAGAACGTCGCGCAGTCCGGCGGTTACTCTCGGCGGGACGATATACTATCCTTTCTGGCTCGCTTATGCCGCCGGAGTCCTGGAGCAAAAAGATTTTTCGGTCCGGCTTATTGATGCTCCGGCACAGGGGCTTTCCGTTGATGATATTATTGAGCGCCTAAAAAAAGAGCCCCCGCAGCTCATTGTGGTCGATACCAGCACCCCGAGCATTTACAGCGATGTGAAGGTAGCCGAACAGCTCAAGGAAAAATTCCCCGCCTCGTTCGTGACCCTGGTGGGCACCCACCCCTCGGCACTGCCGGAGGAGACGCTTGAACTGAGCGAAAGAGTGGATGCCATCGCCGTCGGCGAATATGACTATACCATGCGCGACCTCGCCATCTGCCTGGGGGGAAAGGGAGATTTGAGGACAATAGACGGGCTTGTTTTCCGGAAAGATGGTGAAATAGTTCATAACCGACCCCGTGCGCTGATTGAGAACGTCGATGAGCTGCCCTTTGTCAGCGAGATCTACAAGCGGCACCTTAATGTTCGCGACTATTATTTTGCGGCGGCCAACTACCCCATGGTCATGATTATTACCGGTCGTGGTTGCCCGTACAAGTGCTTTTTCTGCGTCTATCCGCAGACTTTTCACAGTCGCCAGTACCGACCGCGCAGCGCTGCCAACGTGGTCGATGAGTTTCAATGGATAACCGAGAACATGCCTGAAGTTAAGGAAATTGGCATTGAGGATGATACGTTCACCGTTGACCCGGAGAGAACTAAGGAAATATGCCGGCAAATAATCGAGCGGGGGATAAAGATAAAATGGTACTGTAACGTGCGGGTTAACCTGGAATTGGAGACGATGCGGTGGATGAAGAAGGCCGGTTGCCGGCTGGTCACCGTCGGGTTTGAGAGTGCCGACCAGGAATCGCTGAACCGGATGCAGAAAGGGATAACGGTGGCGCAGATAAGGCAATTTGGGCACGATGCCGGAAAGGCAGGGCTGCTGGTTCATGGCTGCTTCATAATAGGCAATCCCGGAGAAACAGTGGAGACGATGGCGAAGAGCTTGGAAATGGCCAGGCAATTGAACTGCGATACGATGCAGTTTTTCCCGCTGCTCGTCTATCCGGGAACGGAAGCCTATCGATGGGCAAGTGAAAATGGCTACCTTACCGCCGATAACTTTGCTGACTGGGCAGACGAAGGCGGCATGTACCGCAGCGTGCTCAATATACCGGGACTTCCCGCCGAGGCTGTCGAGGCGTTCTGCCTGCGGGCCAATCGAGAATATTATCTCCGCCCCCGGTACCTACTGATGAAGCTGGGGCAGCTGATTTTCGGGCCACGAGAAATCAGTCGGACCTTAAAAGGGGCACTCACTTATTTCAGGAGACTGCCAAAGAGCTATCGGCCACGGCAACGGTGATATTAAACTATTGTGGCTTGACCGTTTCCGGTTAAGATATCGCTCCGGTAATATCCTTGACGCTCTTTTTCACATTTTCGATTTTCATAATCTTTTTCCAGTCGGGCTGGAAAATCTGCCCCATCGCCTGAGTGGCGGCTAATTTGGCGCCGTCAGAAACAGGGGCGCCGGCGAAATCCCACACAATGGCTACCGTGGTACGGATGTGACCGAGAAGGAAGTCAAGTACCGCCTGCTTGGGAAGCCCCATCTTGATAGCCTCTTCCATGGCTTCGTGGATAACCATAAAGCAGGTCAAAGCCAGGGTCTCAACCAGTGCCGGCTCAAGCACTGCCATCTGCTCGGTGGTGATGTGGTGAGCGCGCAGCACGGGGGCAAAGATGATTCGGGCGATGGCCTCTCCTTTGGCGTAGTCTTCTTCCGGGCCGTGGTGCAGTGAACAGACGATGTTCTGGTTTGCCTTGACCCCGCCGAACCAGTCGCGCAGCGCCTCCGGGTCCGTTTCCTCGCCAAACATCGGCGGGTGGCAGGGATGGCTGATGAAGTAGCTGATATCTTCTCGCTCCGGTAAAACTCCGGCATACCCCGCCGCCGGGTCCAGGCCCATTACCATGGTGCCGCTCTTGACCTTGGGGACGATGTCATTGCATATTTTGCCGATGAGCTTATCCGGCAGAGCGAGGATAACAACATCAGCCTGCTGGAGTGCCTCATCCTGCGGTGTCGCTGAAAGGCCAAGCTTTGCCAGGTCGGCTTTACCGGCATCGCTTATCTCGATGTACAGTGTTTTATAGTCGGCATTGTCCTTCAGTTTGCCGGCAATGCGCAGACCCATCTTACCGCCCGCTCCCATCAATGCAATTGTGCTCATATGGCTGCTCCTTTCTCTTTGTTAAACGCAGATTTGCTCCCGATACGTTTCCGTATGATAAATGTAATGTTAATTTCTTTGCGCGTGCTTGTCAAACGTGGTTATCGGTTGACAAATAAGCGCCTGTTAAATAAATTAAAGAGACCGCATCGCTGATACGGAAAGGAGAACGTGATATGGAGTGGGGAATGGCGAATCGTCTGGCACAGTTAATCCAGCCCGATGGGCATACTTTGTTCTTGCCAATTGACCACGGCTACTTCCAGGGACCGACGCGCAAACTGGAAGAGCCGGGTAAGACTATTGAACCTCTCCTGCCTTATGCTGATGCCCTTTTTGTCACCAGGGGAGTTTTGCGCTCATCGGTTGACCCGAATAATACCAAGCCAATTATTCTCAGGGTGTCCGGGGGCACCAGCATGGTGGGCAAAGACCTGGCCAATGAAGGGATTACCACGTCGATGGAAGAAGCTATACGGCTTAACGTTTCCGCCGTGGGCATTTCCGTATTCGTCGGCTCTGATTATGAGAAGGAATCATTGTTGAACCTGGCAAAGCTGGTCGATGACGGCGAAAGATACGGCATTCCGGTAATGGCGGTTACGGCGGTGGGCAAGGAGCTGGAAAAAAGGGACGCTCGCTACCTTGCACTGGCCTGCCGCATCGCTGCCGAGCTGGGCGCGCGGGTGGTCAAGACGTACTGGTGCGAAGAGTTCGAAAAAGTGACTGGAGGTTGTCCCGTCCCGGTGGTCATGGCGGGCGGGCCCCAGGTTGATACGGAACTGGAAATTTTTAAATTTGTCCATGACGGTATGCAAAAAGGTTCCATCGGGGTGAATCTGGGCCGGAACATCTGGCAGAGTGAATTCCCCGTGGCTATGATAAAAGCAATTCGTGCCGTCGTGCACCAGAACGCAACTCCGGAAAAAGCTCAGGAAATATACGATAGTGAGAAAGCCAGCGGGGCGAAGAAGTCATGACCGGTGCGGGCAAAGATAAAATGCGCGCGGCCGCGTGGTATAACAACCGGGATATTCGCATTGAAGAGATGCCCGTCCCGAAGATTGGCCCCGGTGAATTGCTCCTGCGGGTGGAAGCCAGTGGCATCTGCGGCAGCGATGTCATGGAGTGGTATCGACTGGATAAAGCGCCGTT
This sequence comes from uncultured Dehalococcoidaceae bacterium, assembly GCA_964480145.1. Classification (GTDB taxonomy): domain Bacteria; phylum Chloroflexota; class Dehalococcoidia; order Dehalococcoidales; family RBG-16-60-22; genus E44-bin89. The sequence continues at coordinate 16,544 of CAYZOI010000016.1, forward strand.
GATACTGGGGCATGAGATAGGGGCGCAGGTTGTGGAGATGGGAAGTGGGGTAGAGAGTTTCAAAGAAGGGGACCGTGTATCGGCGGCGCACCATGTACCCTGCAATACCTGCTACTATTGCCTTAGAGGCCACCACACCATGTGCGACACGCTGCGCAAGACCAATTTTTTCCCCGGTGGCTTTGCGGAGTATGTACGCTTGCCGGCCATTAACGTTGAGCGGGGTGTGTTCCGCCTGCCCGATGAAATGTCTTATGAAGAGGCTACATTTATTGAGCCTTTAGCCTGCGTGCTTCGCGGCCAGAGAATGGCGAATATGCAATCGGGCAACAGCGTGCTCGTCATCGGCAGCGGTATTGCCGGACTGCTTCACCTGCAACTGGCTCGAACTCTGGGGGCCGGCAGGGTGGTGGCGACGGACATTAACCGGTTCCGGCTGGACGCGGCAAAACGGTTCGGAGCCGATACCGCCATACATGCGAAAGAAGATTTACCAACCCGATTGCGCGAGGTCAATGATGGTAATCTGGCCGACCTGGTGATAGTGTGCGCCGGCGCTACCGCGGCGGCCAACCAGGCATTACAGTCGGTGGAACGTGGTGGGACAGTCCTGCTCTTCGCGCCCACAGACCCCGGCGTATCCATCCCGATTTCTTTAAACGATGTTTTCTGGCGCACCGATGTCACGCTGACCACCAGCTATGGCGCCTCCCCTTACGACTACCAGACGGCGCTGGACATAATCAGGGCTGGCACTATTCCGGTGCGGCAGATGATTACCCACCGCCTGCCTCTGGCGGAAGCAGGCCTGGGCTTCCATCTGGTTGCTGAAGCTGGCGATTCTATTAAAGTTATCATTGAGCCGCAGAAATAGCGAAGAAGAGTGTAATTATCCATCATGGTTCAAGGAGGACAAAAATGAAAGACCTCTTCGATTTAAAGGGCAAGGTAGCGATTGTGACCGGGGGGAACGGGGGCATCGGTCTGGGAATAGCGCGCGGGCTGGCCTCGGCGGGGGCCAACCTGGCTATTGCCGCTCGCAACGAGGCCAAAACGGCCGAGGCGGTGAAAGGACTTCAGGACGAATTCGGCGTAAAGGCGATTGGGGTGAAGGTGGACGTCAGGGAAGAAAAACAGATAAAAGACATGGCGCAGAAGGTGCTGGATACATTCGGGCGGATAGATATTCTGTTCAATAATGCCGGCTCCAATATCCGCAAGCTCCCGCATGAATATGTGGTAGATGAGTGGGAAGAGGTGCTGAATGTCAACCTGCGCAGTGCCTTTCTCTGCTCGCAGGCAGTCTATCCGGCGATGAAAGCCGCCGGTGGGGGCAAGATAATCAACACGGGCTCCATGACCTCCATATTCGGCGCGGCTAAAGTAATGCTCTACTCGACGAGCAAGGGCGGCATTGTGCAGATGGGGCGCTGTATGGCCAATGCCTGGGCAAGGGACAACATTCAGGTTAATGCCATTCTTCCCGGTTTCATCGATACTGACCTGACCAGAAAGGCAAGGAAGGATATGCCGGAGCTGGAAGAGCGGGTTAACACGCGCACGCCTGCCGGGAGATGGGGTATGCCGGATGACCTTGCCGGGACCGCCGTATTTCTGGCCAGCAAAGCCTCTGACTATGTTACCGGTGTGGCGCTTCCTGTGGACGGCGGCTTTTCCGTCGCTATGCTCTAAATATTTATTAAATTCAGAAATCCCCGGGAAAACGAGAGGAGAAATAGACGATGTCCAAGCCAATGTATTCTGGAATCGAAGGCAAAGTGGCGCTGGTAACCGGCGGCGGCCGCGGGTTGGGCAAGGCCATCTGCCTGGCGCTGGCCGGGGAGGGGGCTGATATCGCCCTGACTGACCTGCAGGCGGCTGATGAAACGGCAAAAGAGATAGAAGCGTTGGGGCAGAAGGCAATGGTCTTCAAAGCTGATGTGACCAGGGAAGCCGAGGTCAAGGATATGGTCGACCGCATCGTCGCGGAGTGGGGCGGCATTGATATACTGGTGAACAACGTGGGCGGCGACCATGCCTATTTGCTGGAGGACATGCCGGTATCGCAATGGGACTGGACGATGGAAATCAATATGAAAGGGCTATTTAACTGCTGCAAGGCGGTGGCGGAAGTTATGAAAAAGAGAGGCGGGGGTAAAATCGTTAACGTCGCCTCTCTTGCCGGCTTGAGGATGACCATGTACGGGGGGATTGCCTACAGCACCGCCAAGGCCGGCGTCATTGGCTTCGGCCGCCACTGCGCTTTTGAGCTTGGCCCTTACAAGATAAACGTCAACACCGTCTGTCCCGGGCCTACCATGACCGAAGTGGTCTTGAACCGGATATCGCCGGAGGTGAAGCAGAAGACGCTCCAGTCGACGCCGCTGCAGGACTTCACCTATCCGGAGGACCAGGCGGATGCGGTGGTCTTTCTGGCGTCAGAGCGGGCCCGGATGATAACCGGAACAACACTGCTCGTGGACGGAGGCATCAGCCTGCCCATAGGCTATGTGGAGTGGGAGAACTTCCGCTCCGACCGTAAGCAGTGGCTCAAGGAGAAAAAGTGGGAAGGTAAGCAAACTTCAATGTAGACGGAAGGGAGAATTGAATCATGGCAGCAAAGGGTAACCTGAGTGCCGAAGACCTCTGTTTCACCCCGGCGGTGGCATTAAGAGAGATGCTCCGGAAAAAGGCCATCTCACCGACGGAACTTATACAGGTATTTTTAGAGCGAATTGAGCAGATTAACCCGGCGATTAACGCCTACGGTACTCTTGTGCCGGAGATGGCTCTGGAGACGGCAAAGAAGGTGGAATCGGCCATCATGCAGGGCAAAGAGGTCGGGTTGCTGGCCGGGCTCCCGGTGTCGATAAAAGATGTTACCATGACCGCCGGTATCCGCACCACCTACGGCTCAAAGCTATATGAGAACTTCGTGCCCGATGAAGATGAACTGCTGGTGGAGAGGGTGAGGAAAGAGGGCGGTATAATCCTGGGCAAGACAAACACGCCTGAATTTGCCGCCGGCGCCTCCACCTTCAATCAGGTGTTTGGCATAACGCGCAATCCCTGGGATACTGCTTATACCGTCGGTGGTTCCAGCGGAGGTGCGGCGGCGTCCGTGGCCGCCGGAATCGGGCCGCTGGCCTCCGGCAGTGACCTGGGCGGCTCATTGAGGGTTCCGGCCAGCTTCTGCGGAGTGGTCGGCTTTCGCCCGTCACCGGGCCGGGTGCCTGATTACCCGAGCCCGCTCAACTGGGACGACCTGGCGGTACAGGGGCCGATTGCCCGCACCATACCGGATACTGCGCTGTTCTTGGACGTGATGTCTGGCCCGGACGGGAGAAGCCCGGTATCTCTGCCCAAGGAAGCAACCCCGTTCCTTCAGTCGGCGCAAAACCCCGGAGCTAAAGACCTGAAAATCGCCTGGAGCGATAACCTGAACCTGATGCCGGTTGACCCGGCGGTATTGAAAGAAGCGAGAAAGGCGATTGACGTATTTCGCGGTCTGGGCTGCGAGGTGGTGGAAGACTGCCCTGACTTTACCGGCGCTAAAGAAACGGCGTTAATTCTGCGGGGAGTGCGCTTTGTCGCCGTGTACGGGGACCAGTACCGCAGCGACCCCGAATTCCAGCGCTGGGTGAACCCGCTGGTGACGGGCAATATCGAGCAGGGGCTGAAGCTGACGGTTCAGGAGATAGCCTGGGCGCACCGGCAGCGTTCCGAGATATGGGACCGGGCGAAGACCTTCTTTGACAAATATGATTTACTGCTGATGCCGACGGCGCCAATCCCGCCGTTCCCTGCCGAGGTAAAATTCCCCACTGAAATCGCGGGCAAGCCCATGAAGCATTATCTGGACTGGGCCATGCTGACCTACGCCATCACCACGACCGGGCATCCGGCGGTATCAGTGCCCTGTGGATGGACGGAAAAAGGGCTGCCGGTCGGCTTGCAAATGGTGGGCAGGCACCACGGTGAGTCCGCCCTCCTGAAAGCAGCGGCGGCGTATGAGCAGGCGGCACCGTGGGCGGATAAGAGACCAGAGTTGGGATAAGGGGAGGCTCTTTGCTTTCTATCTCATAATCAAACGATGAATTTAAAGCTGAAACGGCTGGGAGACAAACTAACTTACATTCATTATGAATCCAAACAATTGCGCCGCTGAGAAATAGCAAGTGCAGTGCGCATATCAATTTCAATAGCGTCATCCATAGAACCCTTTTCAGGTAGAAGAAATGCCTTTCCTATACCTGGTGGGAGCATGTTATACAATCCTCCTAGTAATTTGGTCATTGTCTCTTTACCCGATGAATCTTGTAAACTGCGTGCCAGAGACCGATATTTGTCTAACACATCGGGAAAAGGCTTCAGTAAATCTTCAATCTCTCCCCAGGGAATCGTTAAGTAGCGCTCACCTTCCTGCCCAAGTATTTTATCCATAACCTGATTAAAAGCAGGGTGGTGCATATTCTCTTCCCCACACAGGTTTAGAGCAAAACTGAATGCATTGATTCGTAATGCTTTCTCCCATAAGTCAGCTAGGCTCAACTGTTCTAGCTCTGCGCTGATAATGTTATATTCTATCATACGTGCGTCATAATTACTGTCTATGTAGTCGATTAATGCCTCTCTCTCGTCCTCAAAGAACGCTTGCTCCCTTGATTTGAGCAATCTATTTTTAGCGAAACTATGCATATATTCCTTCAATAACGCCCAATGATCTGAAAGCCTCTTCCCTCTTTTCACTAAAGGGAAATAGTGCCAAATAGGTTTCCAATCTTCACTAAAAAGATCAAATTCATAATGGTCTGCTTTTATGGCGTTATTACTATTAAAAGACGGATGTTGTACATCAATACAATTGATACTCCCATTGTAGGCCGACACAAATATTAACACAGTCTTCGGGTAATAACGTCTTAGTCTTTCAATCCTGGTCTTCTCTAATTGAACACTCATTGGGCGGGCAGTGCGTAGTTTCACCTCTACGTAAGTTCTTGTTTGATTTCGTAGGTCTGTCACAAGTAGGTCTGGGATGAAGCGCTGGGGATTTTGCTTACCTGTGAACTGGTATTCTTGGCCTATTCTATTAACCTTGTATCCAAATTCCAATAGAATGGACTCTACTATTGCTTCGCCTAGACGTCCCCTGAAAACACTTGATGCCCACCAGTTCATTTTGTACCCCCTTTCTAGCAAGAAGTAGCAGTAGAAGTACTTTAGATAATTCGGGAATCTTTGTCAAAAGAAAGTAGTATTCAAAATCATAGGATTAGTTTGAGCTGACACAATTGAGAGTTAGATAAACTCGCAATCAATTAATAAAGCTACTTACCATAAATCTTGGTATGGTCAATAATCGACACCCCTGCCTTATCGCACGGCACCACAACCACGTCGTTGTCATCAACGCTGGTCGTCGGCGCCGACACCCCAGAAATCAGGTCTGGCTTTTCTTCACCTCTTCAAGTTTCGCCAGATAATCCTGTCTTGGCGGTGAATAGATGTCGAGGATTTGACAACCTTTATCGGACATATAGGTTCCGTGCTCTACATTAGAGGGAATAACCAGGACGTCTCCCTTCTTTAGGGGAAATAGCTTTCCTTCAACTGCTTCTTCACAGGCACCATCCATTACTATCAGGATTTGCTCTGCTTCATGTTTATGCGCCGGCCCTACAGCATTTGGCGCGGCATTAATGAAGCCGACCGTAATCCTTTCCCCGGATACAATGTGGTATTTCATGCCGGGAGCTACCTCTACAATGGGAACATCCTGGTAATGAATAACGTGTCTGTCATATTCCTCCTGAGTAGCGTACGTTTCTTCCCTTTTCATTTTCAAGTAACCCTCCTCGTCATCGTCGGTCATTGGAGCCGGCACTCCGGAAATCAGGTCTGGCTTTTACCCCTTCAATAAAGTCGGCGACCACTTTCTCAATGTCTGGGAACTCCGGTTTCCAGCCCCAATCTTCTCCTGATAACGGCGTTTTGATTAAGTGGGGTACGCGGCTTTAGGTTTTTTCTCCGGCCAGCTGTTGGATTATCTTGGCGACGACTGACCAGTCCTTGCCCCCGTAGCCGGCGGCTCGGGCAGCTTCAACCAGCTGCCGGGTCAGGCTGCCGGCCAGCAGCGGAATTTTGGTTGCCTCGGCTGCTGACAGGATGAGACCGAGGTCTTTGGCCATGAGGTCGGCGGTGAAGCCGGGAGCAAAGTCATCGTTGGCCGGGCTACCGGGGATGACGTTGGGGTAGGGCACCCGTGTTTGCAGTATCCAGCTATTTCCGGAACTGGCACTCATGACCTCGTAGAGGACTTTGGGGTCGGCACCGAGCTTGACGCCAAACAGGAAGCCCTCAAAGACGCCCACGCCGGCAATGGCGGCGGCCAAGTTGTTGGCCAGCTTGACCACCTCACCCATGCCCACCTCGCCAACGTGAATGACTTTCTCTCCCATAACGTCCAGTATTGATTTACACTGGTCGAAGAGTTCTTTTTTACTGCCCACCATTATGGAGAGGGTGCCGTCAGCGGCTTTGGGCGGAGCACCGCTCACCGGTGCGTCCATCATATCGATTCCCTTATCGGCGGCCGCGGCGGCTACCTTGCGGGTCACAATCGGGTCGATGGTGCTCATATCGATTATGATATTGCCCGTTTTCATCCCGGCAAGGACGCCGTCATCGCCAAACATTATCTGCTCCACGTGGGGAGACGAGGTCACCATGGTGATGACAATCTCTGAATTTTCGGCCACCTCGCGCGGGGAAGCGGCCGCCCTGGCGCTGGCTTTGACCAGTTCCTGAACCGGCTCGGGCCTGACGTCATGGACGGTCAGCGGGTAGCCTGCCTTGGCCAGGTTCAAAGCCATCCCTTTACCCATATTGCCCAGCCCGATAAAACCGAGTTTTTTCATCATTCCTCCTTTGACAGATAAAATGGGCGAGTCACAGTCTATTTTTTCTTGACCGACTCTCTGACCGCCCGGGCGATATCCCGGGCGGATATTTTGTATTCCTCTTTCAGTTCCGGCACGGTACCCGATTGGCCGAAGCGGTCCTGGATGCCGACCCGTTTTACCGTCGCGGGTGCGTTCTCCGCCACTATCTCGGCCACCGCCCCGCCCAGGCCACCGATAATGCTGCTGTCTTCCACGGTGACGATGGCGCCGGTCTCTTTCGCAGCCTTGATTATCGTCTCTTCGTCAATCGGCTTGAGGGTGTGCATATCCAGCAGGCGTGCCTTGATGCCTTCTTTTGCCAGCGTGTCGGCGGCTTCCAAGGCGTCGGAGAGCATCATGCCGGTGGAGATAATCGTGGCATCGCCGCCATCGGTTAGCGTCACTGCCTTCCCCAGTTCGAACGGGAAGTCGTCGCGGTATACGGTCGGCACGGCCGGATTGGAGATGCGCAAAGCTACCGGCCCGACATGCGCGGCTATTGCCCTGGTCGCTTTCTTCGTCGCCACGGGGTCGGCCGGTGAAACGAGCACCATGTTGGGGATGACGCGCAGGGCGGCGATTTCCTCTATCATCTGGTGAGACCCACCCATGAAAGGCCAGAGCATGCCGGAGTTGCAGAGGACGATTTTAACATTTAACTTATCAAAGGCAACGTTTTGCCGTATCTGGTTATACGCCCGCCCAACGGCGAAGATGCTGTGGCAGTGGGTGAACGGCAGGTAGCCACCCCCCGCCAGGCCGGCGGCGGTGGTGATGAGATTTGCCTCGGCAATGCCGACATCGTAAACCCGGTCAGGATGCTCTTTCTGTAACAGGTCGCCCGCGGCACCGTGAGGGAAATCGCCGTACAGGAGCACTATCTTATCGTTTCCCTGGGACAGCTCCACCATTTCCTCGTGGTAAGCCTGGTACATGGCTTTCATCTCACCCGGTGGTTCCAGCACATAATTCAGTTTCATTTTTCACTCCCTTATGGTCTTTTTGTTATCTTATTTGGCCATTGCAGTATCCATAGATGCCA
>CAYZOI010000017.1:0-24166 GCA_964480145.1 uncultured Dehalococcoidaceae bacterium
AATTGCTTTCTGCTGTCAGACGATTACCGGAACGTTATCATCTTTGCTTTCCTGCGCGGTAAAAGTGATTTTCCACCAATAATAGTTTTGATTGTAATGCGGCGCGACCTGTGGTCGATACGGAATTGACGGTGTGAATCCGGTGGTATCATGTCGAGATAGGAAATAATTATACCGGCAGACAACGAGCGAGACGGAGGCCTCATCAGGAAATGAGCATTGTTGATATGGTAAAAAAGGGCAAATTTGTGGCAACCGCAGAGGTTGGCCCGCCCAAAGGCATTGAAATTCAGGAGATGCTGGAAACAGCCGAAATGCTGCGCGGTAAAGTGGACGCCATTAACGCCACCGACCAGCAGAGTTCGGCGATGAGGCTGGGCTCCCTGGCCACCTGCTGCATTCTGAAACAGAAAGGTCTGGAGCCAGTTCTTCAGATAACCTGCCGGGACCGAAATCGCATCGCCCTGCAGTCTGACCTGCTCAGCGCCCATGTTCTGGGCATTGAAAATGTGCTCTGCCTGACCGGTGACCACGTGTCTCTTGGTGACCATCCTCAGGCCAAGCCCGTCTTTGACCTTGATTCGGTGTCTCTGCTTCAGGCGGCGAAAGAACTGGAGCAGGGGAAAGACCTGGCGGGTAAAGAGTTGGAAGGTTCTCCCAAATTCTGCCTGGGGGCGGTGGTTTCCCCGGCCTCAGAGCCGGTAGAGCCGCAAATCATCAAAATGGAGAAAAAAGTGAAAGCCGGCGCGCAATTTATCCAGACGCAGGCGGTATACGAGCCGAAGAAGTTTGAGGAATTTATGAAAGCAACCGCCCATCTTAAAGTGCCGGTGATGGTGGGCATTGTGCTTTTAAAGTCCGCCGGTATGGCACGGTTTATGAATAAGAATGTGGCCGGTGTGCATGTGCCTGATGGTCTTATCGACGAGATGGACGAAGCCGAGGACCGGCCGAAAAAAAGCATTGAGATTGCTGCCCGTCTCATCAAAGAGATGAAATCGATGTGTCAGGGCGTACACATTATGGCCATTGGCTGGGAAAGAAAAGTCCCGGAAGTGCTTGATGCTGCCGGACTCTAGTCATATTTAACAATTTATATAGGGTAAAAACGATACTGGTTATCAGCCAGACGTTGGCCAACCTTGCCGCTCTAAATTCGGCAATATAGAATAGGCTGGGAGGTGTATGATGACCACTGAATCAGGTGGTCGTATCGTGCCCAGAGAAGGAGCGAACCCAGGACTCACTCCAGAGGAGTCAGCCCTGGTGGTGAGAATTGGCGTCTTCGTCAAGATGAGATGGCTGGCGATTGCCGGCGTTCTCATCGCCAGCCTGTTAGCGACTCAGGTATTCCACATCCAGTTTTCCCTCGTGCCTATTTACATCATCTGTGTCGTTGTGACCCTCTACAATTTTTTCTTTCTCTACCAGGCAAAGCACTTGAATGCTGAAGCCCGCGGTTCACTGCCGGAAGTACTCGCCGTGCCGCTTCGCCGGCTGCTCATCATACCGAAGGCCACCTCTCCATTGATTGAGAGGGCCAGGGCAACCGGTAACATACATATCATCGTAGACCTGGCAGTGCTCACGGTGCTTCTGCACTATACCGGCGGCATTGAAAACCTCTTTATTTTCTATTTTATCTTCCACGTGATTCTCGCCGGTATACTGCTGCATTACCGCGTCGCCTACCTGGTTGCCACCTGGGCCATCTTTCTGGTGATGCTACTGGTCGGGCTGGAATACTACGAGGTAATCCCCCACGTTCATCTGGAGGGCTTTGCGGCGGCTAACCTTCACCAGCAGGGCTCTTATATCGTAGGTGTGCTCATTGCGCTGTCTACCTGCCTGTACGCTTCCGCATACATGGTTACCAGCGTATCCGGGGAGCTGCGGAAGAGGCAGCGCGAGGTGGTCTTCCTGCAGCAGAAGGGGCTGACGGAAAAGACACGGGAGCTGGCGGAGGCAAGTCAGGAATTGACCAAGCTGGAGGAAGGCAGGCAGCACCTGCTCCGCTTTCTGGCGATAGCGTCGCACGACCTCAAAGCCCCTCTGTCTGCCGTGCAGAGCTATATTCAGCTCATGCTCGGCGGCTTTTCCGGTGAGCTGACCGACAAGCAGAGGCAGATGCTGGACAGAAGCAGCATACGGATAACCGAGCAACTGGGGTTAATCAGTGACCTGCTGGACATCTCCCGCATTGAGGGCGGGCAAATCGTCCAGGAAATGGAGGAGATGTCCCTCTCTCAGGTGGTGAAGGATTCGGTGGAGAACGTACGTGCCATGGCCGCGGATAAGAATATAAAGCTCAATACCAAAATGCCCGCATCCCTGCCGAAACTCGAAGCCTCCGGTGTGCGCCTGAAGCAGGCAATCACCAACCTGCTCGTCAACGCCATCAAGTTCACTCCCGAAGAGGGTGAGGTGCTGATAAAGGTTACCGAGCAGAAGGGCGATATTTGCACGGAAGTCATGGATACAGGCGCCGGCATCAGCGCCGAAGAAATGCCCAAGATTTTCGATGATTTTTACCGCGGCAGCGACCGGGAAAAGGCCGGCACCGGGATGGGGTTGTCAATTGTCAGGAGGGTGGTCGAGGCACATGGCGGTAAAATATCGGCCGAAAGCCCTAACCCGGAGGATAAGAAAGGCCGGGGAAGCAGGTTCACCTTGACGCTGCCGAAGAGCCTGGTTATTGACGGGAAGAAACAGAGCCGAAAAGAGCAGGCCAAAGGCCATAAAACATAAATTAAAAGTTGGCAATGGGTAAAAAGCCCGTGCTATAATTTTAAGGAGGTCAGAAATGACATATAAGATACTGCTCGTCGATGATGACCCTGACATTCGCGATGTCGTCACCATGCTTCTGGAAACGAAAGGCTATGAGACGGTGACAGCCTGTGATGGCATCGAATGCCTGGCAGCGCTGCGGGCGGAAGAACCGGACCTGATGATTATAGACCTTCTCATGCCCAAGATGGACGGCTTCGCCGTGCTGAAGGAGCTGGAAGACGGCAGGTGGTCGAAATATCGACATGTCCCCATCTTGATTCTGAGCTCGGTACGTGAGGAAGCCAGCCGAAGACGCTATGAACTGGAAACGGCGCTTGAGTTCAACGTTGATGACTACGTGGAGAAGCCCATCAATCCAGAGGTCCTTCTGGAGCGTGTGGAGCGGCTGGTGAGCAAAAAGAAAAAGGCCTAGCTATCGAATTTCTGTGGAGAGGGCGCAACCATGACCAAGATACCGAAAGTACTTCTCATTGATGACGACCCCGATTTCGTTGAGGCGACCAAGACAGTTCTGGAAAGCAAACCCTATGAAGTAATCGTATCATACGATGGCGATGATGGACTGCGGAAGGCGAAGGAGGAAAGCCCGGACCTGATTATCCTTGATGTTATCATGCCGGGGAAGGACGGATTTTCCACTGCGGAGCAGTTGAAAAAAGATGCCGGACTGAAAAACATTCCGGTTATCATGCTGACCAGCTATGCGGAAAAGGGCAGTGGAAGCTCCATTGCCATGAGCGGCGGACTCGCCATGGAGACTGAGGACTATATCGATAAGCCGGTGAGTCCCGAAGAGTTGCTGAAAAAGGTAGAAAAATATTTGAAAAGAGCCGGGCTTGACGTATCCTGACGGGCATGGCAGGTAATCCGTATCCCGCCTGAAACCAATCGTCGTGACATCACGCTGCGTAGATTGAACATTAAGCTAACGATGCATATTGCTGTGTAGCGCCAGAAAGCAGGAGGAAAGTGACCGTAGCCAAAATACCGGAGAAAATTATCCCCAAACCGTCACTGCGGAGGAAAATTGAGGATTTGAGCGGGCAGAAGATAGCTGCCTGCTTTCAATGTGAAAAGTGCACCAACGGTTGCCCGGTGACTTTTGCCATGGACGTGGTGCCTCACCGGTTGATGCGGATGCTTCAGGTGGGACTGCTGGATGAGGCAATCCGCAGCGACACGATATGGGTCTGCGCTTCCTGTGAGACCTGCACCACCCGCTGTCCCAATGATATCGATATTGCCCATGTCATGGACACTCTCAGGCAGCTTTCACAGCGGGAGGGGGTAAAGACGGCACAGAGGAATGCCCCCCTTTTTCATTCGGCGTTTCTGTCCTCGTTGCGGAGGCACGGTCGCGTCCACGAACCGGAGATGGCTGTGGAATACATGCTGAAGAGCGGCGGGTTGAGCGGCCTGCGCAAGCAGGCGGGGACCGGTATGGCCATGTTCAAACGCGGCAAGATAAAGCTCCTGCCACCAAGGGTCAGAGCCGGGCGGCAGGTGAAGAATATATTTAAGAAAGTGAAGAGATAGGACAAGCAATGGAAGTCTCATATTATCCCGGCTGTTCCCTTGAGGGTGTTGCCAGGGAATACGGCGAGTCTGTGGCGGCGGTAGCCCGGATACTGGGTATCGACCTGAAAGAACTTGAGGACTGGACCTGCTGCGGTGCCGCTTCGGCGCATGCCACCGATGATATGCTGGCGCTGGCCCTGCCCGCCCGCAATCTGGAAACCGCGGATAAGGCGGGTCTTGATATGGTAGTGCCCTGTGCGGCCTGTTATTCCAGATTAAAGCACGCTGATAAAGCCCTGCGTGCTGGAACCAAAATAGAAGGGGTAGACGGCGGCTACAAAGGCGATTTCAGGATAAAACACCTCGTTGACTTCATCTGGGAAGAGGTGGGCGAGAAAGCGATTCTGGAAAAGGTCAGCAAGCCGCTGAAAGGCCTGAAAACGGTTGGCTACTACGGTTGCCTGATTACCCGCCCTCCCCGTATTACGGACGCCGTTGACGCGGACAATCCCGAGTCCATGGACAATATTTTGAAAACACTGGGCGCTGAGGTGAAGAACTGGAGCTATAAGACCGATTGCTGTGGCGCTGAACATGTGCTCACCATGCCCGAAGTGGCCTGGAAAATGATACAGAAGCTGTTTGATATGGCCGAGGAGGCCGGGGCCGATGCTATCACGGTGGCATGCCCGATGTGCCAGTCAAATCTGGATACACATCAGGACGAGATTTCGGCGCAGGCAGGGAAAAAGTACAACGTGCCGATTATCTACTCCACCGAGCTCATGGGCCTGGCCTTTGGCGCTCCGGAAGCAGATAAGTGGTTTGCCCGACATTTCGTCGACCCCAGGCCGCTGCTGAGAGAGAAAGGTCTTTTATAATGGCCGGGAACGGTAAGGCGAAAGAGCAAAATCAGCACAAAGTGGGGGCGGTAATGGTGGTGGGGGGCGGCATCTGCGGCATGCAGAGCGCCCTTGACTTGGCCAACTCCGGCTTTAAAGTTTATATGGTCGAGGAGACCACTTCGATTGGCGGCCGGATGTCCCAGCTGGACAAGACGTTTCCCACCAATGACTGCTCCATGTGCATGATTTCGCCGAAGCTGATAGAGGTGGACAAACACCTCAACATTGAGATTCTGTCCAATTCCCAGGTTCAATCTCTGGAGGGCGAGGCGGGCGACTTCAAGGTCAAAGTGCTTAAGAAACCGCTCTATGTTGATATTGAAAAATGCAGCTCCTGCGGCGACTGTTTCGAGGCCTGTCCCGTTGACTTAATCAACGAATTCGAGCAGGGGCTGAACAACCGCAAGGCAATCAACAAGAGGTACCCGCAGGCGATACCCAGCGCCGTGTCCATAAGCAAGGCGGCACGTCCGCCCTGTAAACTCACCTGCCCGGCGGGCTGCAACGGACAGGGATATGTCGCCCTTATCTCCAAGGGCAAGTACGTTGAGGCCCTGGACCACATCAAGCAGTGGATACCGCTGCCGGCGGTGCTGGGCAGAATCTGCCACCATCCCTGCGAGCAGGAATGCAATCGCAGCGAGGTCGACCAGCCGGTGGCTATTGCCCCGCTGAAAAGATTTGCCGCCGATATAGTCCGGCAGAAAAGAAAAGATGGTGAAGTCCCACCGGAAGAAAAGCCGGTGATTGATAAGTCAAAACCCAGAGTAGCGGTGGTCGGCGCCGGTCCTTCCGGCCTCACCTGCGCCCTCGACCTGGTGAAGCTCGGCTATCAAGCGACCGTTTTTGAAAAAGACGCAGAGCCCGGCGGGCAGCTGTGGTCGGCCATTCCCAAATACCGCCTCCCCAAGGACGTGCTGGCTGCCGATATTAAAGATGTTATTGATTTAGGAATAGACCTCAAGCTCAATGTACCAGTGGACGGTAAAAATGGCATCGATGAGCTTAAAAAGCGGGGCTACAGGGCGATTTACCTGGCCATAGGCGCGCAGCAGAGTCGCAGCCTGCCCATTCCCGGCGTTGACCTGCCGCAGGTGCGGCTGGCTCTGGATTTCCTCAGGGAGGTAAATCAGGGGGATAAAGTGGACATCGGGGATAAGGTTGTGGTCATCGGCGGCGGCAACGTGGCCATGGACGTAGCCAGGACGGCGCGGCGACTTGGCGCCAGAAAAGTAACGGCAATCTGTTTGGAGGGCGCTGAGGAAATGCCTGCCCACGCCTGGGAAATTGAGGAAGCGGTGGAAGAGGACGTTAGAATCATGAATTCCTGGGGGCCGACGGAGATATTGAGCAAGAACGGCACCGTGACGGGTGCTGCGTTCAAGAAATGCACCGCCGTGTTTGACAGCGAGGGCAAATTCAGCCCGACCTTTGACGAAAATGTCACCACATCGGTTGATGGCGATACGGTAATCATCGCCATCGGGCAGGCCACCGACCTTTCCGTGCTGCTCGAGAATACCGGCATCAAGACCACGCGCGGCGGCTGGTTGATTGCCGACCCGCTGACGCTGGCCACCGATGAGACGGGCATCTTCGCCGGCGGCGACGGCGTTACCGGGCCCAAGTCGGCGGTGGAGGCCATCAAGCACGGCCACGAGGCGGCCATATCCATTGACCGCTATCTAAATAAATTGGATCTCAAAGAAGGCCGTGAGGCGAAGGAAGACGAGCCGGCGCCGCTGCCCGAGGGCAAACACGAAAAGAAAGCCAGGCTGGACGCGAAAAACATTAATTTAGAGAGAAGGCTATCCGGCTTCGATGAGATAGTTGATACGTTTACCGAAGAGGAAGCGGTGAAAGAAGCGGAGCGATGCCTGGACTGCGGCCTCTGCAGCGAATGTTTGCAGTGTGTGGCTGTCTGCCAGGCGAAGGCTATTGACCATGAGATGAAAGAGGAAGAGGTCGAGCTCCAGGTGGGTTCGGTGGTGCTGGCGCCCGGCTTTGAGCCTTTTGACGCCAGGATAAAAAGCGAGTACGGCTACGGTCGGATGCCCAACGTGGTGACGAGCACGGAATTTGAGCGCATACTATCCGCCTCCGGACCGTTCCAGGGACAGGTGCAGCGACCTTCCGACGGACAGCACCCGGTAAAGATTGCCTGGATTCAGTGCGTCGGCTCGCGGGATGCGACCTGCGACCACGACTATTGCTCGTCGGTCTGCTGCATGTACGCCACCAAGGAGGCCATTATCGCCCGCGAGCATGAGAGCACCATTCAACCCACCATCTTTTACAACGACCTCAGGGCCTTCGGCAAGGGTTTTGAAAGATATTATGAATCGGCAAAGAACAAATTCGGCATCCGTTACGTGAAAGGTATTCCTTCGGGAGTAAAAGAATTACAGCAGAGCCATAATCTGCTTATCGAATGTGCCGGCGAGGACGGCGTGAAGGTAACGGAAGAGTTCGACATGGTTGTCCTCTCCATCGGGCTGCAACCTTCGGCCAGCACCAGGGAGCTGGCGGAGAAGCTCGGCATAGCACGCGACAGATTCGGCTTCTGTCAAACTGAAGAGCTGGCACCCAACATCACCTCGCAGGACGGCATTTACGTTGCCGGGGCGTTTGACGCCCCGATGGACATCCCTGAGTCGGTGATGAGCGCCTCGAGCGCCGCCTGCCTGGCTGCTAAAGAAATCGCCGAAGCTCGTGGCACAATGGTAACCGAAAAAGAATATCCGCCGGAGAAAGACATCAGCGAGGAGGAGCCGAGAGTCGGCGTTTTTGTCTGCCGCTGCGGCTCGAATATCGCCCGGGTGGTGGATGTTCCCGGCGTTGCCGAGTACGCCAGCACGCTGCCGCACGTGGTGCACGCCGAGGAGAACCTGTATACCTGCTCCACGGATACGCAGGACAAGATTATCAATGCCATCAAGGAGCAGGGGCTGAATCGGGTGGTGGTTGCCTCGTGCAGCCCGCGCACCCACGAGTCGCTTTTCCAGGATACCATCCGTGAGGGGTGCCTGAACAAGTTCCTTTTCGATATGGCCAACATCCGCGACCAGTGTTCCTGGGTGCATGCCGCCCATATGCCGGAGGCCACCGACAAGGCCAAGGGCCTGGTACGCATGGCGGTGGCGCGGGTCGCCACGCTGGAACCACTCCATGAGCATACCGCAGAGGTAAAGCGGCGGGGGCTGGTTATCGGCGGTGGCCTGTCCGGAATGACAGCTGCCCTGGAAATGGCCGGGCAGGGCTATGAGACGGTTCTGGTGGAGCGCGAGAAGCAACTGGGCGGCAATCTGAAGCGCATCCGCTACACGGCGGACGGTGCCGACCCGCAGCAGCTGCTCGCTTCCCTCATCAAACAGGTGGAAAAAGAGCCCAAGCTCACCATCTATAAAGGCGCCGAGGTAAAGAAAGTGTCCGGTTATCTGGGCAACTATACCACCGAGATAACCACTGAAAGCGGGGAGGTTGTGGAGTTGGAGCACGGCGTGGTCATACTGGCCACCGGCGGCGTGGAATATAAACCCATCGAATATCTATACGGTCAGTCGGACAAGGTGCTCACCCAGCTTGAGCTTGAAGAAAAAATTGCCGGAGACAGTGACGAGGCCAAGAAACTGAATTCAGTGGTCATGATACAGTGTGTCGGCTCGCGGGAAGAGGAGCACATGTATTGCAGTCGCATCTGCTGCACTCAGGCGGTAAATAACGCCCTGAAATTAAAAGAGCTTAATCCTGATGCCGAGGTCTATGTGCTCTACCGCGATATACGCACCTACGGGATGAATGAGCTGCTCTATCGTCAGGCGCGGGAAAAGGGAGTGACCTTCATCCGTTATGATGTGGAGAGGAAACCAGAAGTGGGTGAAGAAGGCGGTAAACTGGGAATAAGCGTCTACGATGAGGTGCTGGGCGCGGAGATACAGCTTGAACCTGACCTGCTGGTGCTGAGCGCCGCGGTTCGCTCTCAGGCCGACGCTGAGGAATTTGCCAGCAAGCTGAAACTACCTCTCACCCAGGACGGGTTCTATATGGAAGCGCATATGAAACTGCGCCCGCTGGATTTCGTCAACGAGGGAATGTACCTGTGCGGGCTGGCCCACTCTCCTAAGTCCATCTCGGAGTCAATCGTGCAGGCCAGAGGGGCGGTGTCGCGGGCGATGACCATACTCTCCAAGCCGTACCTGATGGTCGGCGGGGTGGTCTCGGTGGTGGACGAGGACCGATGCGTCGCCTGTCTTACCTGCGTGCGGTCCTGCCCGTTTGATGTCCCCAGGATAAACGAGGAAGGGGTGGCCTGCATTGAAGCCGCGGCCTGCCAGGGGTGTGGTATCTGCGCCAGCCTTTGCCCGCGCAAGGCGATTAAATTACAGCACTATAAAGATGAACAGGTAACGGCCAAGACGGCGGTTCTGGCCGGGAGTTAAGGGAAAGGAGTTGACATGGCCGGAGAATATGAGCCGAAGGTAATCGGGTTCTGCTGTCACTATTGCGCCTATTCGGCTGCTGACCTCGCCGGTTCCATGCGCCTGGAGTATGCCCCTAACGTGCGCATCGTCAAGTTGATGTGCACCGGCACGGTGGATACCCTCCATCTGCTCAAGGCGTTTGAAGATGGCGCTGACGCTGTCTTCGTGGCTGGCTGAGAGGAAGGCAATTGTCATTTCCTGGAAGGAAATCTCAGAGCCAAGAAGAAGGTTGAGCAGGCCAAGAAGCTGCTCGAAGAAGTGGGCATCGAGCCGGAACGGATTGAGATGTTCCATATGGGTGCCTCCGATGCCCCGCTGTTTGCCGCTGTCTGTAACGAGATGACGGAACGGGCAAAAAATCTGGGCCCCAGCCCTCTGAAAAAGGAGAAGGTGAAGCCATGATAGTTGCCGAGAGGAAACCTTTTGAGGAGATAAAGGAAAAAATCAAGGACTGCAAAAAACTGCTGGTCCTTGGCTGCGGGACCTGTGTCAGCGTCTGCCAGGCCGGTGGCGAGAAGGAAGTGGAGCTACTGGCCACGGAACTCAGGATGGCTGACAAGATGGACGGTCGGGAGGTTGAAATCGGTGAACTGACTATCCAGCGCCAGTGCGACCGTGAGTATATCGAGCCGATAATTGAAAAAATAAAAGAATGTGATGCCGTTCTGTCCATGGCCTGTGGCGCCGGGGTGCAGTTCGTCGCTGAGATACTGGAAGAAATGCCAATAATTCCGGCGGTGAACACCCGTTTCATCGGGGTAACGGCTGATGAAGGTCTCTGGCTGGAGAAATGCCGGGCCTGCGGCAACTGTCTGCTGGCCGACTACGGCGGCATCTGCCCCATGACCATGTGCGCCAAGAGTCTGGTCAATGGGCCCTGCGGCGGTTATAAAGATGGTAAGTGCGAGACCAGCCCGGAGCGGAACTGCGCCTGGGTGATGATTTACGAGCGCCTCTCCAAACAGGGCAAGCTGGAAAAAATGCGAGAGCCTTCGGCTCTTAAGGACTACAGCGCCCAGAGCCACCCGGCACGTCAGGAGAACGAAGCGTATACCAAACCCGAGCTGTCAGCGGCCAGAGAGAAGTAATGAACACTTCTGGGATTTCTAATAACCGCCTGTTATATTAAAGGTTTTATTGGCATTGGGTTGTTCACCTCTTTATAATGCCCCAATGAAGGTATCGGATTTAACAAAAATCCTAGCCTTTGTATGTCTTATAGCCACTACCATAACTTGGCTTCTGGTAGACCAATGGGGTTGCTCAAACAAGGTTATAGGCATCGTCTTTTTCTTTACCGTTATTCCCGCCTTTCTCTCTTTTCTTAAGGATATTAAGCCAAGCTAATAATTTGACAACAATCCATCCCATCGTAAAAAGTATCATTTCCGACAGATACAACATCCCACAAAGAAGCAGAGAGTCTATTCTATCTATCCAGTCCCCAAAGATGTTGAATACAATGGCAGAAAGAACTCCGCCACCTATTGCACCACCAACCAAATGCAAATAAAACCTATACTAGTTATTCTTGACACAGCTTAGGGATAATGCTATATTAATCCTTTATACATAATTCACATTAAATAAGACGGAGGTGACGTTTTTAGAGATAAAATATTTCAAGACGACTATGTTCAATCTAGAAAACTTTCAAATAAAGGAGGTGAAGATATGCGAAAATTAAAACTGATTCTACCGTTCGTGATATCAATAGTAATAGTCTGTGGGCTAGTAGTGGGCGGATGTGCACCCAAAGCTGCGGGAGTTACACCATTGAAAATAGGTCAGCTTAACAGCTTCACCGGTGACCTCTCCGATTTTGGCGCAGCACACCGCAACGCAGGGCAGCTAGCAGCGGACCACGTTAACCTAGCAGGTGGCATACAGGGTGCTCCTATTGCCATTGTTGCCAGAGACACCGCTACCAATCCGGTGCAGGGAGTCGATTCGGCGAGAGCGCTGGTTGATATAGATAGAGTTGCGGCCATTGTCGGTGCCCTTTCCAGCGGTGTGAGCATAGCCGTTGCGGAATCGGTAACTGGCCCAAAGCAAATATTGCAGATTTCGGCCGCATCCACGTCACCAGCCATTACGGTACTGGCGGACGGCGACTTTCTCTTTCGCACCACCGTTTCCGATGCCATCCAAGGTGTCATCATGGGACGCCTTGCCAAAGAGCTGGGCTATGGCACAGCCTCTGCGCTGTATGTCAATAATGCTTACGGTCAGGGGCTCGCTGAAGCATTCAAGGCATCATTTGAGGCAGCGGGTGGAAAAATCGTTGAACTGGTACCACATGAGATGGTACAACCCACTTACGCATCGGAACTGAGTAAAGCAACAGATGGTAACCCCGATGTTTTGGCGGCCATCAGCTATCCGGAAAGCGCCCAGATCTACCTGCGCGAAGCGCTTGAAGGTGGTTACATAGACACTTTTATATTATGTGATGGCACCAAATCCCCCGATATGAACGAAGCCGTGGGCGTGGACAAACTGGAAGGTACGCATGGTACGGCTCCCGGCTCAGCCATGACCGATGCCCGTCGGGTCTTCGAAGCCAACTTTGAATCGGCCTTCGCTGTTGTGCCGCCACTACCTTATATGGACACAACCTACGATGCCGTGGTGCTGGTTGCGCTGGCCGCTGAAAAAGCCGGTACCACTACCAACAGCGCGGCAATCCGTGACGCACTTCGCGATGTGGCGACCGCGCCAGGTGAAATCGTGGGACCGGGTGTTGACGGAATCGCGAGAGCGCTGGAACTTATCAGAGACGGCAAGGACATCAACTATGAGGGCGCAGGTGGCTCGCAAGACTTTGACGATAACGGAGACGTAATCTCCACTATCGATATATGGAAGATCACAGGCGGGGAAATCGTTTCCACCGGAAGATACGAACTCCCATAATTTCGCATAGACAGCTCTAATCAGTCCAGGGGGTGTTTTCCCCGGCTATATTTCCGGGGAGGCATCCCCTGACTGCGTTTCCAAGAGTCGCGATACGACCCTCTCCTCACCCAGTATGCCCCCCGGCCTTAATAGAATAACGGCCAGGATTAAAAGGCCAATCATAACATAGCGGAGGTTGGGGTCTGACAGGAAACCCGGCAGGAATTGCGTTCCTGTCCAGATGCCCCATACCACCAAAGCTCCAAGTATGGCCCCTTTGTTATTGCCGCTGCCCCCAACCATGAGCATCGCCCATATGATGAAAGTAGCCAGCAGCGGGTCAAAGGTAACCGGGTCCACAAACCTCACGTTATGGGCGTACAAAGCGCCCCCGATTCCCATTATGGCCGCACCGAAGATAAACGACTGCAGCTTGAAATTAAAGACATTCTTTCCGCTGGCTTCGGTGGTCAATTCATCCTCTCTTATCGCCTTCAACACCCTGCCCCACGGTGACTTGATAGTCCTGTTGACCGCAATATACAGAACAATCAGTATGGCTACAGCCACCCCCAGATACAGGTAATCGTAATATTGAGGAGAAACCAGCTCACCCAGGAACTTGGGGATACGATATAATCCCTTGGAGCCATTGGCAAGCCACTTTTCATTCAAGAAGATAACCCGGATGCTCTCAGCAATACCGAGGGTAGCTATGGCCAGATAATCTTCCCTGAGCCGCAGCGTGAG
Organism: uncultured Dehalococcoidaceae bacterium; assembly: GCA_964480145.1. Classification (GTDB taxonomy): domain Bacteria; phylum Chloroflexota; class Dehalococcoidia; order Dehalococcoidales; family RBG-16-60-22; genus E44-bin89. The sequence goes on from CAYZOI010000017.1 coordinate 13,346, forward strand.
AAAACCGATGAACAGAGCAACGATGCCGCATATCAGCGCGGCGACTATTAAGGCTACGAAAAACCAGAGGTCTATTCCGAGGTTCCAGAAACCCAGGCGCGCGGGTAAATCGCCACCGAAAATGTAATCTTCAAACATCAGCGGGTCCGGTGACGCCGTTGTAAGCAATGCGGACGTATAGGCCCCGAGGGCAAAGAAACCGGCAATACCGATGTTGAATAAGCCAGTATATCCCCAGTGCACATTGAGTCCCAGGCAGAAAATGGCATAGATTACCGCCATTATGGCGAACCCGGTGATATAGCCTATTATGCCCGATAAGTCCATCAGTCTCTCACCCCAAAAATTCCCTTGGGACGAATCAAGAGAGTGGCTATCATGATGATAAACACTATCACGACCTTGTAAGCAGGACTAAGCCATTGCGTTGAGACCTCGGCGGCAACCCCGATGATTAGAGCGCCAACAAGCGCCCCATAAAGATTACCAATACCCCCCAAGATCACTGACGCAAATAGTAGAATAAGAATGCGCCATCCCATAATAGGAAGTAGCTGTGCCTGAAATATAGCCAGGAGGACGCCCGCAGTAGCAGCCAGTCCAGCACTCAATGCCCACGTCCACTTGATAATATTCTCGGTATTTATACCGCTTACCCTGGCAAGATCCATGTTATCTGATGTAGCTCTCATCGCTTTCCCGAGCTTACTACGTGTCAGGAATAAGTAAAGAACGACTACCAAAACGATGGCCAGTACGCCGATGAAGAGATTGTCCGGCGGGATGCGAATCCCCATGGGCAGTTGATAGAATTCTTTTGATAGGCGTGGGTACTGGTAGGTATCCCCACCCCAAATCACCTGTACTATGCCCCGCAGGCCGATGGCCAGGCCCAGAGACGTCATGGCCAGGACCACTCGGCCAACTCCCCTGCGCCTTAGGCGGCGGTATATCCCAACGTCCAGACCAACTGCAATAGCCGCCATGGCCAGTATAGTGAGTGGCAGAGCGATTAAGAGAGGGTAGCCGAAAGTGAATGGCCCAAATCCGGCACCTTCCAGCCCCAGGCGGGGCAGAAGCGTCCCCACTAGGAATAGCGCAATGTAAGCTCCCAGCGTCATGAAGTCTCCCTGTGCCAGATGGGCGAAATTGAGAATCCCGTATATGAGTGACAGACCGATTGCGCCAAGGGCGATTATCGCGCCGAGAAACAACCCATTGACCATCAATTCCACCTTTACTACAGAAAAGAGACCGAGGATGAGCAGGATAAGAAAGCCCGCTGCCACGGAGTAACCAGCTCTCCACTTCGGTATTAATCGTTGTGTCTGTGGGCCTGAAGTCGTCATACGTCTAGCCTCCGAGATAAAGGCGTGTAACATCGGGATTACTGAGAAGGTTTTCGCCCCGGTCCTCAAGTTGGTTCTGCCCCGATGCCAGAACATATCCCCAGCTTGATAGCTGCAGAGCCTCTTTAGCGTTCTGCTCCACGAGCAGGATAGCCACACCGGCACGATTGATGCCCAGTATCTTCTCAAATACCGAGCCGACCAAGTTCGGGGCAAGCCCGGCAGACGGCTCATCCAGAAGCAATAAAGCAGGGTCCAGCATGAGCGCCCTGGCCAGGGCCAGCATCTGCCTCTGACCTCCAGATAGAGTTCCCGCTCTGTCCTTTCGTCTCCCTGCCAGGTCAGGGAAGAGCAGGTATATCTCTTCCAGACGCTGGCGAAAATCATCAGTTCGAATAAATGCACCCATTTCCAAATTTTCATTTATAGAAAGAGAAGGGAAGATATTGCTGGACTGGGGGACATAGCAAAGCCCTCTGCGCACGACCGTTTCCGGTGCATGTCCGGTAATGTCCTTCCCCTGAAAGAGAACCTGTCCTTGCTTGGGTTTTACCAGACCGAAGATAGCCTTCAACAGCGTCGATTTTCCGGAGCCGTTCGGGCCGATAATGGTAACAATATGGCCCTCTTCAATCGCAATGGATACTCCGTGAAGTATCTCCGTTTCACCGTATCCAGCTACGATATTAGATACTGTCAGCAGGCTCATTACCGGAACCTCCCAGATAGGCTTCTATTACGCGTTGGTCCCCCTGTACTTCATGAGGCTGGCCTTCCATGATGTTTTCCCCGTTGCACATCACGATAATGGGGTCACAGAGGCTCATCACCAGGTCCATATCATGCTCTATGAGCAAAAATGTAAGCCCTCGTTCATAACACGACCGGCGGATGTCATCGGCCAACTGCTTCATCAGGGTAGGGTTCACTCCCGCCCCAGGCTCATCCAGCAACACCAGCTGAGGTTCAGCCATCAGGGTTCGAGCCAGTTCAAGGAGCTTTTTCTGACCGGAAGACAGGTTTCCAGCATATTCGTTTTTCAGGTGTACCAGATTGACAAAGCGCAGGACTTCCACGGCCTGTTCCTCGATATCGTTTTCCTGACGCTTAACCCGCCAAGGTAACAACCAGCAACTCCATAATTGCTCACCCAGCTGGTTAGCAGGCACGAGCATAAGGTTTTCCATTACCGTCATGCGCTTTAGTTCTCTGGGAATTTGGAAAGTCCTTACTATTCCTTGACGAAATATTCCGTGAGGGGAAAGACCATCAATACGCCTGCCACCGGATAGAATCTGACCACTGTTGCATTTCAAGAAACCAGTGACTAAGTTGAAAAGAGTTGTTTTCCCGGCGCCGTTGGGGCCTATGAGGCCGGTGATAGTTCCTTTCTGCACCTTGAAGGAACAGCGGTTAACGGCACGGATTCCACCGAAATCTTTTACCACATCTTTTATCTCGAGAATTGGTTGTTCCGATTTTTTCATGGTACCGCTGTAGCCTATTAATTATTAGGAATATGCTCTATTATGGCACAAGCCAGTTTGTACTTCAAAGCTAGAAGTCGAAAAAGGGGTCCGTTACGCTGCGCATTTCATTTTTAGAAATTGAGGGACTTAATATATTTCTGTTAAAATACCCCAGAACCCATATTTTGTATTGGTTTCCTTAGGACAGTTCAATGATAGCTAGCGTTCAGAACCTGCCAAGATTGACGTTGGGTTATTATCCAACTCCACTCATTGAGGCACGAAACCTGTCTACTGTTCTTAATGGCCCAAGTATCTTTATTAAGCGCGAAGACTTGAGCGGGCTAGCACTCGGGGGTAATAAGTGCCGCATGCTTGAGTTTATCTTAGCCGAAGCTAAGAAGCAGGGGGCGAATGCAGTAATAAGCACAGCTGGTTCGCAGTCTAACTACTGCCTCCAAATTGCCGCAGCGGCCCGCAGGTTAGGAATGAAACCGAGTTTTGTTTTAATAAAGGACCAACATTGTGATATACAGGGAAACCTCTTGCTGCACAGTATTCTCGACTCCGTTGTGCAGGTTCTGGAATTAGCCGATATAGGTGCGATTTTCGGTGATATTGTATCAGATAAGCTAGACGAGGTCGCTGCCGAACTGCAGGCTTCCGGGCATAAGCCTTTTATCATCCGCCATACCGTTCCCGATATATCGGCCATATTGGGCACTGTCGGATGGGTTAACGCGGCAGATGAACTGGTAAATCAACTAATAAAACGTAATATTAAGGCACAGTATATAGTATTAGCCAATGGTGGTGGCCTTACGCAAGCCGGTTTAGCATTGGGTCTGAAGTATTTGTCAGCAGATTACAGAGTTCTCGGAATGTCAGTTTACAGGAAGGAAAGCGCCGCTATAGCCGCGGTTAAAGAGTACACTGATGCCGTATCCGATTTCTTGAAATTCAATATTGACGTTCAGCCCAGTGAGATCGAAGTTAATGACAGTTATATAGGCGATGGCTATGGCTTAGCCAGCGAGGAATGTTTGAATGCTATTAGACTAGTGGCCCAAACAGAAGGCATATTCCTTGATCCGATATACACCGGGAAAGCTATGGCTGGTCTTATTGATCTAATTGAGAAAGGACGCTTTAAAACTGAGGATAAGATTGTATTTATTCATACTGGTGGTATTCCCGCCATATTCGCCTACCATAAGGAAATTGCCAGGTGAAAAATTGCACAAACCTCGATTATGTTGGAAAAAGGTTCGTTTTTATACTGCACAATAAGATGAATCGTGTGATGTAGACAAGGGCTGGATATTTTCACGAACGAGATATCCAGCCCTTGTTTAATCCTAATATTGAAATCAGGGTTATGCCTTCCCAATTCTGAACATCTTCGTTCCACATGTAGGGCATACACCCTGAGTTGCTGGTTTACCATTCTTCATGGTTATGCTTTTAGCATCCTTCATCTCCTTCTTGGCTCGGCATTTCATACAGTAAGCTTGCATGAGTTCACCTCCCTTCTTATAACTGTGCTAGGCACAATAAATCATTTACCGACCTATCATACGGCTGATGGAAATCACAAGGTGGCTGACTTTTGTTTGCCCGCTCGTCTTAATCTGGTTATAGCCAGGTAGACTAAAATGATAGCCAGGATAAAGAGCACCACAACAACGATTGACTGCACAATGTTGGCAGCGGCTATCGTTTTAAGGAACATAAACACCAGCGCCGTCATGGTAACTGCCATCATGAAAAACATTGGATAAAGAACAAACTTGTTGTCCTTGCCAGTCCTGGTCAGCCAGGCGGCAACAGCCAGCAGAGCCAGAGAAGCCATAAGCTGGTTAGCCGAACCGAACAGGGGCCAGAGCGTTGACCATCCACCACTCAACGCCAGCCAAACAGCCAAACCCACGCCAATGACGCCGGCCACCCAGCGATTGGTGATAAAGGTAACAATGGCTGAGGGCTGTCCCTCTTCTTTTTCGGTTAACTCCACAAGCATAAACCGGCACAACCGGGTGGCGGTGTCAAGAGTGGTCAGGGCAAAAGCGGCCAGAACCAGGCCACCGAAGCCTACGCCAACTGCCAGTGGAATCCCTATGCTGGTGAGGAAATTACCAACACCCTGCGAAAAGACACCTCCCCACCCGACTTCTTTGAGGAGGGCAGTGTAGTCACCCAGAAGCAGGTAAGCCACGGTGATGAGGGCAATTACCGCCAGCAGGCACTCCAGCAGCATACCGCCGTAACCAATTCGCTTGATATGGACTTCGCTACTCAACTGCTTGGAGGTGGTTCCCGAAGAGACCAACGAGTGGAAGCCGGAAATGGCACCACAGGCAACAGTAACGAAAAGTATGGGGAAGAGATAGCCAAGGTTGGTCTCAAAACCAGTAAAAGCGGGCAGCTTGATTGCCGGGTTGGTAGCAAAAATAGCGATAACGGCGGCAATCAGGAACCCGTACAGCAGGAACGAATTCAGGTAGTCACGGGGCTGCAAAATGATCCACACCGGCAGGCTGGCGGCAATAAGGGCATATGCCAGCAAAATAGGTATCCATACCGTAAGTGGTAGACTAATGGGAAACAGGACACCCAGCCACACACACAGAGCCAGAAGAATCACGCCGACTATGCTGCTCAGCAGCAGAGGTGCACCCCGCCGGAGGACAGTGTAACCAAAGATAATGGCGAGTACAATAAACAGTAGGGAAGCGGTGGCTACCGACGGAATGGCGTTGAAGGTCTTGGCAATGACAAAGGCAAAGACGGCCAGAACGAGAATCAGGGTGAGCCAGGCGAAGGCGGCAAAAAGCTTTTTAGCACTGACGCCGACATTCTCCTTGAGGATTTCAGCGATGCTCTTAGCCTTGTGACGGATAGAAGCATATAAGGATGCGGTGTCGTGCACGGCACCAATGAAGATACCACCTAGGACGATCCACAGAAATACCGGTATCCAACCGAATACTGCCGCCACTATTGGACCTACAATCGGAGCAGCCCCGGCAATGGAAGCAAAGTGGTGACCCATCAGAACCGGCCCCCGCGTTGGGACATAGTCCACATCATCGCGCATGGTATGAGCTGGGGTTTCAGCTTTGGGATCAACTCCCCCCAGTTTTTTGATTATAAACGAGCCGTAAGTCAGATAAGCGATAATGAAGACAACTATAGCAATAACTATTAGCACTATCGCACTCATAAGTATTAACCCCCTTTTTTAGTACTTGGGAGACAAGACACCCTGTGCCGATGGTATAGGCTTTGGTTGGTAACTTTTCATCACCTCCTTGCCTTTAGGGCTGGCGTGGACTTGACCTGATGAAAGGTCAACCAGCAGCAGACAAACCGAATACCAGCCGCGCAAACCAAACCAGAAGCTACGGCTGTGTTTGAATCTTGTGCCAATGTGAATGGCTTCGGGGTCAAACCCTTGCTCAGAAACCAATATCCCGGTCAGCACACTGGACATATGTTCCTTATGGGGTTTGACCAGTTCGCCAGCAGCATTTACCAAGAAGGCGGTAAAATCCTGGACTTTGGGCGCATAGATTTCAGCGGAATGACCCTCTAGCAGACAGTATTCGTTGGTTTCGTAGGCACCAAGAACAGTTTTTTTGGTGAGAAAAAATTTCTCGCTCCTCACATGGGAGCAAGCATAAAGGTCTAACCTACGGCCCAGAATAGAATAATCGGCGTAAATATCAAAATAAGCCTCGTATTTACACCGTAAGGTTTCCAGATATTCTTCCAGTTTCATTTCTTCTTCCTCATTAAGGACGGAAGAACTCTTTGCTTTAAGTCAAATCTGGAGTAGCGTGAACGCCTCTCCCTATTCCACGCATCTCACATATATAGAGAAATATTAACCGAATGTTACATCGCAAAATACCGTTTGTCAATAGATATCAGACCATATAGTGAATTATGTGTGTAAATCGTCAGCGATTAGGGCACAGGTTCAGGGTTTAAATTAATGGACACTTGGATGGCTTGGCAAGCTTTCCTCAAACAGATAAAGTAATAGTGAGGTACGCAGGCTGTTATTCGTTAAGTGTACTCTTAGAATTTTCCCGTTATAATCAACTGTTGTGTTGTTCATAGATAATTCTCCCGTTTTCGACTACAACTCTCCCAGAAATTATGACGTATTTTATTCTAGATATGTCATCCTTATCTACAATGCAAAGATCAGCAATCTTACCTGGCTCAACAATACCTCGCCCGGGGGCTACAAGGGGCACAGCTTCTACTGGAGCACCAGTCGCCAGTCTAATCGCCTCTGTCAGCGTTATTACTTTCTCCTCGATTGCTTTCTGCAGAACAAAGAGAATCGGGTCGTGGTAACCGCCAGAAAAGTCAGTAGTTATTACATCGACCAGTCCTGCCTTCAACAAGGCGAAAGTGCCCTCTGGGCTTGGTTCTACCTGCTTCGCCCCAAATGAACCGGCGGTTATTATTTCTACTGTCGCTCCCAGCGCTTTTAGTTCCTTGGCAAAACTCACCATTTCTTTGACAGAAAAACTGTGATTCACATGAACAGCTATGAGTTGAGGGCCTATTGCTTTCGCGACATCTAAGAGAACCTCTCGCAAGCCTGGCTCTGAATGGGCCAGAACGGGAATACCTGATTTCTTAACGTATCCGATGCTGTCTCTGATTGCATCGCAACAAGCTGCTACCGGAATTACACTCGTCTCTTCAACGAGCTTCTTGGCCTCTTCCACCGTAGTCTTCTCTAATCCAGCGTTACGCAATGCCTCTTGGATATCAGTGGTAGTTCCGTGTGTTACCGCTTTGTCTAAAGCCAATGCTTGTTGGGCAGATATTATTCTACCGAGTCTTTTCCCTTTTTCTTCAGTACCATAGGCTGTTCCCGGTGAGCCAACTTCACCCAGAGCCGCGGCTCCCATTTTTACCGCTTATTCCACGGTAAAACGCTTGCGCTTTTCTTCAACACTGTGTCCTAATGTCAGCTCTGCTGCTCTAACATGTTTGTCAGTGTGCATCGTAGCCATCTTGACATTCACTGGATGTATCCTATTGACTGCGGCGATCTCCTCAGGCAAACACAGGGCATCTGTATTAAGTATAGTAGTTGTTCCTTGCAGTAAATGATTATCCAGATTGAATAGGATTCTTTCTTTAGATAGACCAGTTAATCCCCAAGGTTGGAAGGTGCCAAAGCTACGCCGTGCGCGTGTATGTTGATGATTCCAGGGATAATCAATCCGCCGCCTGCGTTTATCACCCTGTCAGCATAGGCGTTGTACGGTATGTATTTCACACGAGGTAAGTCTGAGATAATGCCATCTTCTATAATGATAGAAGTATCCTCTAGTACCGTCGCCCCGTCTCCAGTAATAACGCTTCCATTAACGATGTCTAATCGCGTCTTGCCCACCTCGAGAGCTATCTTTTCTACCTCTGATCTTACCCGCTCGCTGACAGATTCCACTATTCACTCCTTTGAACTTAATCTACGCATTCGATGTTAATTTTTCAGTATTGATTTATATTTTAAATGTATTAATGGGCTGAATGTCAATTTCACGTACGCCTTAAGGAACCATACAAATTCCAGCTTCGATAACTGGCAAACTGGAGAAGTCACAAACTATCTTATTTCTCTGACTCTACCGCCTGGATGGGGGCCTTGATGTAACCTGGGGAAAAAGCATGGTCTTGGTGACCCCACATCGTGTCAAGATACATTGCTAAGGAACAAGGGCAGCAAACTCTGGGAGTTAACCAGTTTATAGGTTATTTACGCCCTGCGGCCGGCTTAACTGTCGTATTAAATGGCACCTGCATAGGAGCGTACGGATACACGCCAACCTTGGTGCCTGGCCCATGCCTACCTATAAGCTCAGCTAAAGCCTCTACCCATGTCTTACACCATGTCACCTTTTCTCGTGGGCCGATTAAATTCCTATCGTACCTGGATAAATGCGGCGCTACTACTATTATCCTAGCCGCTTTCTCTATAAAACGGTAAACATGTGTTGGATTGTACATTCGTCCACCATAATCTGTTCCAAAGCGACTATTCAATTGATGAAGATTCTGGCCCTCATGGGAATAGGTTATTATCACCACGTCACCACCTTCATGAAGGGAGTCCGGTATGCACCCCATGGAACGCACCAGCTGGCACTCATCTGGATAACTGTTGAGGACAAGCACATCGGCATCCTTGGCCGTTTCGGTTCTGTAAAGTTGACGTGCAAGTTCTATTCCGGCACGGTGCTCCTCCACCAGGTCTCCGGTGAAGAGACCCACAACCTCACGACGGTTATTCAATACAGCGTCCACTTTAAAGTGCAGGCCGGCAACGCGGGCAGCATCTTCCATATCCAAACGGAAGACATTGCCATCTACCTGGCCCAACGCAGTGTTCTCGAGCATATTCTTGTGATGATATTCAATCGTTTCGATACCACATATCCCAGGCATGACGATCTTCCCACCACCACCAAAACCCGCTAATGGATGAGGAAATACGCTGCCTATTGCGACCCGAAGGTCGCAATAGGCAAATTCGCGGTTAACGTAAACAGGTGTACCGCGCTGGGTCTCTCCCATATGGACGACGTTCTCCCAGATGGTGTGATTGTAGACCGGGTACTTCTCTACAATCTCCCTGCCAAGTTTTGCCGCGAACTCAGGGTAAATCAGAGGGCGGTGAGTCCCTGGCGCGCATATGAAGCGAATTTGCTCATCAGTCACACCCCCTTCGTGCAGTTCTTCCAGGACAAATGGTACTATACGGCTGGCTGGGGTGGGTTTAGGAAGATCATCAAAGAGGATGCAAACCTGATCGTCCTTTTTAGCCAGTTCCTTGAGCCGTGGCGTGCCGAATGGTTTCTGTAGGGCGCGCCGCATCTCATCATCTGATAAAGGAGGTTTGTCATGGCCGGCTATGCGGCATTCCTGAATAATCCAATTCTCAGGGAAAAACAGCTCGATTTCCTCGTCGCCAAAAAAAGCATTGACACGTATCCTTATCTTCTGCGACCCCATCATAATCTCCTTTAATCGGAATTCTCCGTATTGAACGCCCTACACCCAAGAAGAAGGTATTATTTGCATTTGGTTGTTTTGATGCCATTGGCAATATCTCTTACAACTGCAATGCTCTATGGAATAGAAACGCTCATTACCAAATTTAAAACAAGCACACAATTACCGTTTCAGTTGGGGGTACTAAAGATTGTTAGCTTATGCGGCCTCCAATAGTATATAGGTATAATACCTTCAAGCCGTACCGGTACTTCCGGGTAGTAGACCACTACACTTTTAATATGGGCTTATGTTGTGATGCGTTCTCCAATGGCGGCTGCCCTTTTATATCCTATTAGTAACGTCTTAATAAGCTCTCTAACGGAAGTTATTGTATTTACCCTGTAGGCATTAGCCCCGGCAAAGGCAAATCCTTCCTCAAGTATTCCCTTTTTGGCATTAGTCAAGGCATCACAAATACAGTACGGCGATCTTTTAAAATCGCAGGTCTTCAGACACTTCCAGGGGCATTTAATTGGTTTCTTAATTCCCGCTGTTATCTTCTCAAGAAACCTGTTCTTTATGGCTCTTCCCGGCAATCCAACGGGGCTGTCAATTATGATAAGGTCCTCCTTTTTACACTTTACATATGCCTCTTTAAATGCTGTGGAAGCATCGCACTCGTGAGTTGCTACAAACCTGGTTGCCATCTGCACTCCCTGAGCCCCTGATTGGATAAACTTATAAATATCGGCACCTGTATACACGCCCCCGGCGGCGATTACGGGAATGCTTTTATTAAAACTCTCCTCATAGGGCTTCAGCACAGAGATTACTTCCGGCAGTATCTTTTCCAACGCATAGTCAGGATTATTGATCTGCTCTTTTTTAAATCCGAGGTGCCCCCCGGCTAACGGGCCCTCAACAACCACGGCATCAGGTACATGATTGTAGTTCCTCCCCCAATATTGGAATATCAG